>JAIFNL010000164.1 GCA_020047755.1 Bacteroidota bacterium | reverse complement strand
TTGCAAAACCATTTTATTCATTGCAAAACCATTTTATTTTTTTGCAAAACCATTTTATTCATTGCAAAACCATTTTATTCATTGCAAAAGCATTTTATTCATTGCAAAACCATTTTATTCATTGCAAAACCATTTTATTTTTTTGCAAAACCATTATAATTTTGGTAAAAGCATTATAATTTTTTGAAAAGGCATTATAATTTCGGCGAAAGCATTATAATTTTGGGAAAAGCATTATAATTTTGGCGAAAGCATTATAATTTTGGGAAAAGCATTATAATTTTGGCGAAAGCATTATAATTTTTTGAAAAGGCATTATAATTTCGGCGAAACCATTATAATTTTTTCAAAAGCATTATAATTTTGGGAAAAGCATTATAATTTCGGCGAAAGCATTATAATTTCGGGAAAAGCATTATAATTTCGGCGAAAGCATTATAATTTTGGTAAAAGCATTATAATTTCGGCGAAAGCATTATAATTTCGGCGAAAGCATTATAATTTTTTCAAAACCATTATGATTTGAATCCTTAACTTTAGCTAGATTTAACGAACTAAGATAAAACGTTTTTTCATTTTCAAAAATATAACTGACATTTTTTTAATCCAAACTGACAAAAATTCAAGTGAGAATCTTGATTATAGGAGTAAACTCTGAATTTTTGTCATTTTTCAGTAAAAACAACTGCCATTTTTGTGAAATATCTAAAAATAGAAACTTTTCAATTTTAATACTAAAACTCTAATAGTAAAATAGTTGGTACAAATAATTTGAAAATATTTCGTTTTAATAAAAAATATACCTTCGCTTGGCATACATTATGACTATTGGAAAGCATGAAAAACATTGAAAAAAATAACAATAACATAAAAATAGTAAAAATATGAACATAAAACCACTAGGCAACCGCGTGCTTATTGAAGTAAAAGAAGCAGAAACTAAAACTGCTTCGGGTTTAATTATTCCCGACTCAGCCAAAGAAAAGCAACCAAGAGGTACTGTTGTAGCCATAGGCACCGACGAAAAAATAGAAGTGAAAATAGGCGACAGCGTGTTATACACTAAGTTTGCTGCCAACGAAGTAACGGTGGACGGCAAAAATTATGTGATTGTGAAATCGGAAGATATTATGGCAATTTTATAACTTTAATTAAAATTTTAGTGTAAAATAGTAGTTAATATTCAAACAAAAACAATATAAAATTACAAAATAAAATGGCAAAAGAAATAAAATTTAATATTGAAGCAAGAGACCTTTTGAAAAAAGGTGTTGATGCTTTGGCAAATGCAGTGAAAGTAACTTTGGGTCCTAAAGGACGTAACGTGGTGATTGAAAAGAAATTTGGTGCACCACAAATTACCAAAGACGGCGTAACGGTAGCTCGTGAAATAGAATTGAAAGACAAATTTGAAAACATGGGCGCACAAATGGTTAAAGAAGTTGCATCTAAAACTAACGACGATGCAGGCGATGGTACTACAACTGCCACAGTATTAGCTCAATCGATTATTACAGTAGGTTTGAAAAACGTAACTGCTGGTGCAAACCCAATGGATTTGAAACGTGGTATCGACAAAGCAGTTGCAAAAGTAGTAGAGCATTTAAGGTCGCAAGCACAACCGATAGAAGATAATAAAAAAATAGAACAAGTTGCCAAAATTTCGGCAAATAATGATAGCGAAATAGGTGCTCTAATAGCTGAAGCTATGGAAAGAGTGAAGAAAGAAGGCGTTATCACTGTGGAAGAAGCTAAAGGCACTGAAACTCATGTAGATATAGTAGAAGGTATGCAGTTTGACCGCGGTTACATTTCTCCTTATTTTGTAACCGATAGCGAAAAAATGCAAGCTGTTTTCAATAATCCTTACGTGCTTTTGTACGATAAGAAAATTTCGAGAATGCAAGATTTATTGCCTGTATTAGAGCCAGTTGCACAATCTGGGCGTCCGTTGGTAATTATTGCCGAAGATGTGGACAGCGAAGCTTTGGCTACTTTGGTGGTGAACAAATTGCGTGGTGCCTTGAAAATTGCAGCAGTGAAAGCTCCTGGTTTTGGCGACCGTAGAAAAGAAATGCTCGAGGATATTGCCATTTTGACAGGCGGAACTGTCATTTCGGAAGAAACCGGCTTAACTTTGGAAACTGCTACTGTGGATATGTGTGGAATAGCCGAAAAAATTGTAATCGACAAAGACAACACAACCATAGTAAACGGTTCAGGCTCAAAAGAAAACATTGATGCAAGAGTAAGCCAAATTAGAGCTCAAATGGAAAATACTACCTCGGATTACGACCGCGAAAAACTTCAAGAGCGTTTGGCTAAATTGGCTGGAGGCGTTGCTGTTCTTTACGTTGGAGCTGCTACCGAAGTAGAAATGAAAGAGAAAAAAGACCGCGTGGAAGATGCACTTAGCGCAACTCGTGCTGCTATCGAAGAAGGAATAGTTCCGGGTGGTGGCGTTGCTTACATTCGTGCAATCAAAGCTTTGGATAAAGTAGTTACTGAAAACGCCGACGAAAAAACAGGTGTGGATATTTTGCGCCGTGCTATCGAAGAGCCTTTGCGCCAAATAGTTGCTAATGCTGGCTTAGAAGGTTCGGTAGTAGTAGAAAAAGTAAAAAATGGTAAAGGAAGTTTCGGTTACAATGCTCGCACCGATAAGTACGAAAATTTATACCGTTCGGGCGTTATCGACCCTGCTAAAGTTACTCGTGTAGCTCTCGAAAATGCAGCTTCGGTTGCTGGTATGTTCTTAACTACCGAATGTGTTTTGGTTGATACTCAAGAAGATAATATCAACTCAATGCCTCCTCAAATGGGTGGTATGGGCGGAATGGGCGGCATGATGTAAGCCTATTTTTGAACAAACGAATACTAAAAAACCGTGCAAAATTTATTGCACGGTTTTTTTATTTCCCTCCTAAAAAAATAAGTCGTGAACCCAAATTAATAGTATATTTTGTTTTATCAAGTGCCTAATAATAAACATGTAAGAATGGTTTTGCTCAAAAATGAAACAGTCTTAGTCGTTCTGTTGCATCTTTTACCTATACACAAAATACAAAAATATTAGGTAAAAATACATTTATCTTTTTCAAACAAATATTAAAGCCAGTTAATTTTTAAATAATTAACCCTAAAATAAATTACAAATAATTATCAATTAATAATTTACTATAAAATTTATTTCATTCTAAAAGAATAAAAATACGTGTATAAAATATAGGTAGAAAAGCTTAATTGAGCAAGATAAATAGGCTTTGGTATTTTTCACTCTAATATAACCTTTAGTATTAATGTATTTTTGTATCAAATAAATAAAATTATTCATTTTAAAATCTACGGTCATGAAAACGCTCAATAATATAATCTCGGTTTTAGTTGCTCTTAGTTTAGCAACCCTTAGTGCAAATGCACAAATAAATGAACTTCCTTGCGGAAAAGTTACAAACCTAAGTATCAAAGTAAATCAAATGGTAACTGGAAGTAGCCAAGGTTACTTGTCGTCAGCCAAAATTTCTTACGGAACTTCGCGATGCAATTTTGGAGTTGGTGCAATTATGCAAAACGACTACAAAAAAGTAACAGGTTTTGGAGCAGAATACAATTACACAGCAATAAAAGGAGAGTACAATGTCGATTTATACTTCAATGGAACAATCAACTATTTTCACCAAACTCCTAAGTCGATAAAATACAATAATATGACTCATACTCCCGAATTTGCCGAAAACGTTCAAGCGGGTATTAGCGAATACGAAAAATTCAACACACTCGAAGCGTATGCAGGTTTTGGAATTTTGATTAAAGTTGTTGAAAATCTAAGAATAGACGCAGCCGTTGGAATTGGCGGACATTACAGCAATTTATTAAATGCCGACAGCAGAAATTCATGGTGTGTTTTTACACAAGACTTTTCAGCCGGCTTACTATTAAAAGTAGGTTTAACTTACACTATCCATTTTGAAAATACTCATTTATAATACAAAAATGAATTTTCCAACAACAAAATAAATACATTGCAATCGTTTAATATTATAAAAAGAAGGAGAAAAAACAAAAAATAGTAAATAACTCAAAAAAAAGGAGGTTTAAGATGCAGATAACCAAAATAAAATATAAACAAATAAAATACTGGGAATTAAATTGAAAACCGCACTTACTATAAAAAAGTAACTGCGGTTTTTCAATGAATACACGCTACTTAATTCCCAACCCTTTAACCGGAATATTGTCAATGCCTTTTGAAATAGCCAAATCTAAAAGTTGCTCAAGAGCCGATTTTTCTTCACTATTTTTAGCCTTTTGAGTCAATTTAAAAATCAAAGCCGAAACCGTTAAATTCTTCACATCGTTTGAAGTTATGCCAAATTGCTCAACAAAATATTTCAATCTGTCTTTGAAATTCAAAACAGGAGCATCTGGATTGCTTGGGTCGGGAACATCAAAGTCTGGCAAAAATTTATCCTTTACTTCTTTAATTACCTCGCTGTTGTTCACCATTCTATCAATAGATTTTCCTCTTGTAATAGAACCAATAATTTGGTCGAAAAACATTGTTTCGCCGCCCACAATATCAATTTTAGCTACTTTCAACGCGCTGCTAATTACTTCAGCCTGAGCCATTGCAATATCTTTTTGAATATTGATACGAGCCAATTGAATTTGTTTGTCTTTTTCAAGCTCAAGTTTAAACTCTTCGTGGTCTTTTCCTACCGAGTCGAGCAATTTCATTGCTTCTGCTTTTTGTTTAACACCTTCAGCTTCAGAGAAATACTTTTGTTTCATTACGTCGGCTTCTGCCATACCTTTATTCTTTTCGGCTACGGCTTTGGCTGTAATCACATTCGCTTCGGCAACTCCTTTATTTTCAACCACTGTTGCTTCCGAAGCACCAATTTTTTGAATTCCTTCAGCTTCTGCGCTTGCTTTTGCCAAAATACCTTTCGATTCGGCTACCGCTTTTAGCTCTATGTTTTTAGCTATCATCTGACCTTCCACTAAGCTTGCATTTGCTTTAGCTTCAGTAACTTGTGCTTCCGAAATACCTTGCGCAGCTTCGTTGGCGGCTTTGGCTTCGGCAAGTACTTTTTGTGCAGCCGCATCTCTCACTGCCGCTTCTTTAGAGGCTTCGGAATGAATTATGCGTGTTTGTGATTCAAAATCAGCTGCTTGGCGTTCAGCTTCTGCTTTTTTGATTTGCTTTACCAAATCTTGTTGAGCCAGCTTTTCGGCGTTGGTTATAGCTACTTCTTTTTCGCGTTGTGCCAGTGCAAATGCTTGAGTATCTTTTATTTTCTCTTCTTCTTGCACCACTGTTTTTTGAACAATTACACGCTCTCTAATTATATCCTGAATATTTTTCTTTTCTTCTTCTACCGCTTTCTCTTTTTCAATTTGAGCAAGCGTTACAATACGCTCACGCTCATTGATTTCGAGTTGTCTATCTTTTTCTACTTTTTCGAGTTCTACTAACGAAACACGCTCTTTATTTCTTTGAGCTACAATGATTTGGCGTTGTTTATTCTCTTCGGCTATTGCAATAGCTTGTTCTGTTTCAATGCGTGCATTTTCCGAAATTAATTTTTGTTGCGACCTAACTTTATCTATTTCAGCCTGTTCTCTGTTTTTAATACTTTCTATCTCGCGGCGTTGTTGCTCTTCTTTTTCGGCTAACTGTTTGTTCAGTTCCAAAATAGTCTCACGAGCCTCAACGTCTTGTTTTCTAATGGTTTTCTCTCGTTCCCTGTTAATTTGGTTTGCCAAAATTTGTTGTGTAGAAGTCAGTTCTGCAATTTTCTTAATACCTTCCGAATCCAAAATATTATCGGCTTTCAAAAATGCCAAGCTGGTTTGTTCCAAATAGTCAATAGCCACATCGTCAAGATAATAACCATTCAAATCGCGACCAATAATTTCGATGATTTCGCGCTTAAAGCCTTCTCTGGAATTGTACAAATCCACAAAATCGAAACGTTTCCCTACCGTTTTTAAGGCTTCCGAAAATTTTGAATCGAAGAGACTCAAAAGTGTATCTTCCCGCGAAGCTCTTTCGCAACCAATAGCAAAAGCCACATCGGTAACGTCTTCCACAGTTCTGTTTACACGCACAAAAAATGATACTTTAATATCAGCCCTCATGTTGTCTTTACAAATCAAACCATCTTGTTCTGTTCTGCTAATAGTGATGGTTTTCAGAGTAATATCCATTATTTCTATCTTGTGCAAAACCGGAATTACAAAAAGACCTCTATCAAATTGCACCTTTGTACCGCCATTTCCCGAGCGTACAAGTGCACGACCGTGAACCGGTTTCTGATACCATTTTATAATTAATCCAACGATTAAAAGTAGAACTACTCCTATAATTGTTACTACCGAAGCAATTGCTGTTCCTAAAAAATTTAATATTATCATACCTCTGCTTTTAGTTTATTTTTGAATTTATCTAAATTTTTATTATTTTCATAGAAGAATTTGAAGATTAACAAGTTGCAACTTTTATTCAAACACATCAATCAAATACAAATCTTTATCTTCAAGATACTGAATTACAATAACTTTTGTATCTCGTTCAATTTCTTTTTCTTTCATACTTATTGCATTTAATCGAATATGCACACCTTTGTTTTTTATTTCAATTTGCCCGGGCTTGTCGTGGCTCACATTTGTTATTGCAATGCCTAGTTTTGTTTCAAAATCATCGTCGGTTTCATCGGTTTCGAGCTTTGCAAAAACCTTCACTAGCGGCTGAGTTAAAGCCTTAGAAACAAACAAACTAACAACAATATTGGGGATTAAAAGCACCAACGACAACAAAATACTCGAAATACCCAGATAATGATTGATAATCAGCGAAATAAACCACATTGGCAAAGCCCAAAAAGTAAGAAAAACCATGAAAGGAATTTTTCCTAAATTAAAAAACGAAAGCACAGCATTTAACCAGCTTACATCTAGGTTTTTAGCTATGTCTTTGTCTATATTTTTGTCGATGGATACATTTTTATCAATAGTTATGTGTTTATCAATGGACAAATGTTTGTCAACATTTACATCAAGAAAATTCATATCGAGCATTCCAATAAGCACTGATAACCAATAAATTAATGTAAATACTAAAAATCCGGTAGGAATAATATTTACCCACGAAAAAGTTTCATTAAAAAATTCTAACATTCGCCTAAATTTTAATTGCAAAAACAGTGGAACAATCTAAAATTGTATTTTCTTTTAAGCACTATTTATGAGTTTTCTTTCAAAAAAACACATTCCTGAAAAATATGTTTTGTTCTCAAAACAAAATTTTAAAAAAATCACTTAAGTAATGCAACAAGAATATGCGACATTTTAGATTTCATAGAAACCCTATAAATCAAACAATTAAACGCATTATTCTCTATTTATAATTCACGGTTCACTACTTAAAATGAATATTCAAATATACAAAATTGCTTTCAAAAAAAAACATTTTTTTGTAAAAAAAAACCGGACTTTTTAAATGTCCGGCTTTATTATCTATATATTAACTACTTAGCGTATATTTATTTTTAAAACTACACTGGAGGAGTCATGTTCATTTTAGCTTTCAAGGCAGCAAGAGCGTCAGTTGAAGAAGTGTTCGATTTGTCGAGCGCTTTGTTCAATTCATCATCTACAGTACGGCTTTCGTCGGCAATGTCGGCATAAGCATCAGACAAAGCTTCGTCTTGTTGCACTTTTTCTTTCATTCTTTCAAGCATAGCAACTGTTCCCGAAGAGTCAATTTGCGAAAGTTGTTTGTTTACGTTTTTTGTAGCAGTGCTCACTTTTGCACGAGCCTCAAGAGTACGTAATTCGTTTTCCCATTTTGAAATGTGCTGGCGCAACTGTTTGATTTTTGCATCAAGTTTTGCTACACTTGCTTCGTGGCGTTGATATTCAGCGGCATTGCGTTCCATTTCTACTTTAGCTTCTTCCTTTTTTTCGAGAGCGATAGCAGCCAAACGGTCAGCTTCGGCAGGGTCAATTTGCCCTTGTTGAGCACGTTGCAACAAAAGAACAGCTTTCTTTTCGTAATCAATCATTTTTTGTTTTGCAGTTTCTGAATCGTTGCGAGTACGGATAGAGATTGCTTTCACTTGAGCCAAAGCGTGTAACGATTTGTCAAGGTCTTCTTTCAAATCTCTGATTCCTTGGTTTGCCATTTTGATTGGATCTTCCAATTTATTAATAGCGTTGTGAGCTTCTGCTTCACCTATTTTGAATAATCTGCTGAAAATTCCCATTTTGTAATCTCCTATATTTAAAGTTGTTATTACTATTTTTTACTTTTTGAAACTAAATTTACCTTATTTTATTTTTTTGAAATGTTAAAATCTTAAAAATGAAATGTTGAAAAATTAATTCTTAGAAAGAGCTATAATTTCACTCGAAAACTCAGCCATCATCAAACTAATTGAATTAATAGAAGCTTCAATTTCGTTCAAATCAAGGTTTTCGAGTTGCAAAGTATCTCTGAAAACCACTCTGTTAGAGTCTTCATCTAAAACAAAAGCTCCGTGAACCACTTGCCCATTCAATTGAAGTAGGCGTTTATATACATCTTTTTTTCCGTCGGGCACCTCAAAAATGGTCTGTTCCATAATCAAAATAGGTTCTGCTACACCAATAACAAGGTCGTTAATGCCGGCATCTTCTTTATTGATAATGAAAACCTCATCTTCAGAGTTTTCAAAACTTATCGGAAGTTCGAGGTCGATAAGGAAATTTTTCACTTTGTCAAAATAACTTGCCATTTTTTTCTTGAATTTTAAAAGTTTTTTTATCCGTGAACTAATAAGCTGTTTTTCTTTTTTTCCAACACTTAAGAAAAAAATTATTGCTTTCTTGCTTTTTTTTCTTAAATTTGTTACTTCAAATATAGGAAATAATTTTGAATTGCTAAAATTTTTAGCAAATATTTTTAGTTAAAAAAAGTTAAATGACAAATTTCGGTAAAAACATAAGGAAGATTAGAACAGTTAAAAAGCTGAGCCAAAGCGCGTTTGCTGACCTTTTCAAGCTCAAACGTGCTAGTGTAGGTGCCTACGAAGAAGGCAGGTCGGAGGCAAAAATAGATACTGTGGTTGAAATTGCTAAATATTTTAGTTTGAGCTTAGAGCAACTAATTGTAAAAGAGCTTACTGTGAACGAAATCACGCACTTCGACCCGATAAAAGCGACCCTAAAAAAAGCAAAAAATGGAAATATTTCTTACGAAATAAAGCTAATAAATTTAGCAAATGCTAAAAATTATATCAAAAATAATTCAGATTCCATTTTCTTAAACTCACTTTGCACGCTTTCTTTGCCCAATATAAATCCCGACATGATTAGCTTTGAACATTCTGATAATGAAATGATTAACGGCGAAAATGGCATTTTTAAGGGCGATTTGCTTGTTTGTAAAAAAGTTGTGGATTTCAAAAAAGAGCTAATTTTGGACACTGTTTTTGTTTTTGTTTTGAAAAACGAAATTCTTGTTCGCCGATTGGTTAGTTTTGACTCCGAAATAGTAGTAAAATCAGATGTTTTAGAATTTTCTATCCATGCCTTTGACGTAGCAGAAGTAATCGAAATTTGGGCAATAGAATACATAGTTACAAAAAAAATAGCTTCGCCGCTCTTAAACAATCGACTAAATTCTATCGAAAACAAACTCGAACAACTCTTGCAATCGACAAAAAAACTACCAAATGCTAAAAAAAATAGCTAAAATGTGTTGATGTGATGATTTGGTGATTGATTAATTAGTTATTTGATGATTTGAAAATTAGCTAAATAAAGAATAGAAACCATTGTCGTTTAGTTAAAAAACCAGTCAGGTTTTGAAAATCTGACTGGTTTAAGCAACTGATAATTAATGAAATAATTAATGTAAATATAAACTTGTTTTCAAATCAACAAATCAGCACATTAATATAAGAAGTTCAATCCAATATACAAGCCTGAAGCTCCATCTTGCTCATTCAAAGCACGTCCGTAATCAACAGCAATGATGAAATTTCGATTCATAACAAAGTGAAAACCAGCACCGGCTGCCATGTGCAAACGCTCCGATTCGGTAGAAAAATTAGCGGCTAACTCATCGGGATCCACACCTGTCAAATCAAGTTCGTATTCTTTCAAAACCATTCCGGCATCGAGGAAAGAACTCAACGCAAGGTAAAGGTTTTGCCCTAAAAACTTGCCTCTAAAAAATTTCCAACGCAGCTCGGCATTTCCTAAACCTACCGATTCGCCTACAACTCTATTGCGCAAAATACCTCTAATGGTTTTAGCGCCGCCAAGCCCATCGCGCGTGCTGAAAGTGCTATAATAAAATGGCAACATATAAAAAGGAGTTTCGCCGCCTATTTTGGCTTGATACGACAAGCGCAAAGCTGCCGACAAACGATTTTCTACAATCGGAATGTATTGGCGGTGAGTAAGCACTAAGTTACTGTAAGCAAAGTCATTACCCAAAAATGAAGGTGAAAGTACTACTAAAGCTTCTGTCCACATTCCTTTTGTGGGATTTGGTTCTTCATCGCGCGTATCGTACACAAAACCAAGCTTTAATTGAGTTGTTATACCTCCCTCCTTTTGGTCAGCTTTTATAAGTCCCCAATCCACGTATTTGTCATAAAGCAACTTTTGGCTAGGGTCTAAATAATCAGGGTCGTCGGTTGCTAAATCGCCATTGATGTTGGCAACATCTACCGTTGCAATATCTATTTTATTGAACTGAAAACCAGCATACCATCTCAATTCCTTACCTATTATTTCGCCCCAAAAATCGGATTTTAGCATAATTTGCTTGCGGTCGTAGCGATAATAAGCACGCGAAATATAATTGTCGCCGCTCTCTTGGTCAGAAAAATCGGCATTGAAAATGGATTTAGCTCCATTAAATCCATAAAAATCAAGCGCTTTTTCTGTGAATAAACTGGTTTCGAGTTGCATTCTAACTTTCGGAATCAGGTATTCAGAGTCGTAACGCAAAATAGTTTGTCCGCTTCCTTTGGTTGTTTTTGACCACTCGGCATAGAGCGAATGTCGGTATTTTGGATACTGCGAACCATCGCCAAACCAATACAAATTGGTAAGTGCGCCGTAACGAAATCCAACGTCGCTATCGTAAGCTATTGCTGGCAATACACCAAAAGTAAAGCCTTTTTTTACTTCAGCCGAATCGGTCTGAGCTTGTACATTGAGCAAGCTAAGCTGCAAGAAAAGTACAAGTAAAACAAAGAGATTTTTTTTCATACGTACAGGTTTTAATATTTATTTACAAGTTAAATTTTCAGATTGCTAATTTTTTCGAGTATCCAAGCAAGTTGTTCTTCGCGGGTTAAATTACTATTATCCAACACGTAAGCATCATCAGCTTTCCGCAAAGGGCTTTCTTCCCTATTAGAGTCGATAAAATCACGCTCTTCGATGTTTTTCTTTATATCATTGATACTCGCAAAGTTGTCTGTTTCCGAAAGTTCCAAAAAACGCCTTTGCGCACGTACTTCAACGGAAGCGGTCATAAACAATTTCAAATCGGCATTAGGAAAAACTACGGTGCCAATATCTCTGCCGTCCATCACAATTCCGCCTTGCTTGCCCATTTTTTGTTGCTGTTCTACCAAAAAAGCTCTAACTTCTTTTATTTTTGCTATCGGACTTACCATGTCCGATATTTTCAAGCTTCGTATCTCATTTTCAACATTTTCGTCATTCAAAAAAGTTTCGCTTTTGCCTAAATTTTCGTTGTACTGAAAGTGGATATTTATTTGATTTAACTGTGAAACCAAACTATTTTCGTCAATTAATCCATTCACAATCAAGTCTTTATTGAAAGCAAACAACGTTACACATCTATACATAGCTCCTGTGTCCACATACGAATAATTCAATTTGGCTGCAAGTTGCTTTGCCAGAGTACTTTTGCCACATGACGAATGCCCATCGATAGCAATTGTTAATTTTTTCATTTTACCGTTTTATTTTTCAAGACAAATCTTTTTGTAGAGCAAATTATTGTTATCGAAATTTATTTTAGCTTTTTCAAAATTTCAGCCGGAACAGCATCTTTATGAAGCATAAACGACATGGTTTTGTAAGCAACAAAATTATCCGATGCGTAAAAATATCCTTTTGCTCCGGTACTTTCGCCCCACGAATTTTTTACATAAAAGTATTCATTTTGAGCCTTGTCGGTAGCCAAACCAACAATGTGCATACCATGGTCGTCGGTAGTTTCGTAGTTCTCAAAAGCAAGTTGTCGCATTTCTTGAGTAATGTTCTGTTCTTCAACTGGTTGAGAAAGATAGTTTTTAACATCGTCGCGTGAGGTATAGCTCAAATCTTTTGAAGGAACTAAGGCAACTGCATTTGCCGACGAGAAGCCTTTTTCGCTTACATCGCTTGCCCAAGCTATTGTGTAGTTGTTATTTACGGCTGCTTTCATTACCAATAGCATTTCGTTGATGGGCAAATTTACTACCTTTCCCCACGACCAGTTGTCGGGTACTTCCATAATAAATTGCTCATAAAACGGGTGATGGGTATATGATGAAAAATACATATAATCGCTTGATTTTAAAGCAACAACTCCATCAGCAAACGTTCTGGGTGTGTATTCTTTTCCTTTGTAAGTAAATTTTTCGGGGCATTTGCCTAAGTAACTATCTAGCAAAGCAATAAAGCCGTTTATCCAAGCCGAAGTTGGTTTTTCGCTTTTAATAACCACATCAATGTAAGCTTTTAATACAGCATCGAGTTCAGAATGGTCGTTGCTTGTAGTTCCATAATTTAAGCCTGCATAAGCTTCTTGTGGCACTAAACCGTACTTATCCATCACATTGAAAGCATCTTGCAACGCTCCACCTGCCGAAAAATTTACAGAGCCGTGCATTTTTACATACAATTTTGCTTTTTCAATGTATGACATTCTAACTACGTACATTTCAGACAAATCCAGTTCTGGCTTGCCCAAACGAAGTAGTTCGGATTCGATGAACGAAAGAGAAGAATAACTCCAGCAAGTGCTCGAACTTGCTTGGTTTTTTACCGATGTTGCTGCTGAATTTTTTACTAATTTGAATTCAAAATTTGTTTGCCCTTGAGCTGAGAAACTCAAAAATAAGGCGAAAGCAATTAAAAAATTAAAATATTTTTTCATTTTTGTTTATTTATAAATTGTAAGAATTAAAGTTATTCCATCAAATTTTTAGGTCGCAAATGCCATTCAAACTGATTATCATAGAGTTTCAACTGTTTCCAAGAGTCGATATCTGCTATTACCGAAACAATATTGGCAGTGGACATAGGGCTGTAAGTGGTTGTAAGATTGGTTACAAAATTTTCGACCGTTGAATTGTGCCCCACCAAAAGCACGCAGTTTACTTCATCGCCTAGCTCCCAAAGGCTGTCGAGCATATTTGATTCATCGCCGTAGTAATAATTTGGATTCCAAAGAATTTTACCTTTGTAATTTAACGCATTTTTTACAAAAAATGTAGTTGATTTAGCTCTTTCGGCAGGTGATGAAATAATCAAATCGGGTATTTTATTTAACTTTCGCAAATATTCACCCATAAAAGGCGCGGCTTCTTCGCCACGTTTGTTCAAAGGGCGTTCAAAATCTTTTTGCCCTGTGCCCCAGTCCGATTTGGCGTGGCGCATAATTAATATATTTTTCATTTATTTTCGGTTTGAGGATAAAAAAACTTATAAAAAAATAACATTTGAAATTCTATCGAACTTTTCCAATATTCCCATGAATGTTCGCCTGGGCGAATGATAAAATCATGCGGAATTTTGAGCTCTAGCATTTTATTGTGCAACTTTTTATTTATTTCATAAAAGAAATCATCTTTTCCGCAGTCGATAATTAGAGCTACGTTTTTACCTTGTAACTTTTGTATTTGATGAAACACCGAATTTTTGAACCAAACTTCTTTATTGGTTTCATAATTGCCTAGTCGAGAGGCAATTTGCCACGATTTTGGTTTGAAAGTTAAATCCACTCCTCCGCTCATACTTCCGGCGGCACCAAATACATCGGGGTGGTTAGTTGCCATGAGCAAAGCTCCATGCCCGCCCATGCTCAAACCTGTTATTGCTCTGCCTTTTGGCGATTTTATGGTTCTAAAACGGGTGTCGATTTCTGTTATTAGTTCCGACGAGATGTGGGTTTCGTATTGATAGGTTTTGTCGGTAGGACTATTCACGTACCAACTTGAGTAACCTCCATCAGGACAAACAATTATCACATTCATCACATCGGCAAAAAAGGTTAGCTTAGGAACTTTTTGGAAAAACATTCCATACGTGTCGCTAAATCCATGCAAAATATAAATAACTGGATATTCTTTGTTAGTAGTTGAATAGTTTTCTGGTTTTATAACAAGTGCGCCAATTTCTTTATTCATCGACTTGCTTTTAATAAAAATACTATCTACACTTGCCGAAAAAACAAAAGAAGTATATAAAATTGCAACAATACTTAAAAAGAAGCGTATTTTTCTCATAATCAACTCTTTTATTTTAAATAGAATGCAATTTAATTTACGCATTTCTATTGTTTTTATTTATTCTATCGATAATACCTATTTTCAAAAAAAAAATTCATGTAAATATAAATAAAACGATTATATTTCATATATTTGTTTTATTTTTTTTCAAAAATAAGCATTTTTCTGAAAATAAAATTAAGATTTCATTTTTTTCAGAAAAAACGTTGACCTCAAAATCATAAAATGTTTTTTTAATTTATTGAAAATAAACAAAATAGCTAAGAAAAATATCGTTAATTCAATCAATTTTTATTTGAAATTAATGTTCAAACAGCTAATTATTTTTTGATGAAAAGAGCGTGATAAAGAAAAATAAATTGCTCTTAAAATACAATGAGTGTATATAATTATTTGAAAATAAATAGAATAAGCAATAGAAATAGATTTTAATTATTATGAGAACATAGATTTGAACTTTATAAAAAATGCTAATCTTAATAAAAGAAGTTAAATTTATTTTCTATATATTTTGAATAAATAGATGTTATAATATCTGTTTTTTTAATAAAATTACTAGCTAATGAAACTTTAAAAACAAAGGAATGAGTAAATTACGTTTTTCAGTTGGTACAAAATTGATGACAATTTTCGTTTTTTTCAGCATCATAATTATTGTAAGTGGCTTATATTTATTTAACACTATGCAACAATTTAAAGTGAATATCGACGAAAATAAGCAAAAATATTTACCTTCTATTGCGCTTTTGAATGAAATAAACAGCCAAGTAAAAACGGCTAACGAATTGATTTTGATTTGGGTATATGTCGAAACTGATAGAAATACGCATAGTAAGAATTTACTAGACAATATAGTAGGCTACAAACTACCCGAGCTTTTGAACAAAACAGATGAATACGAAAAAAATTGGACAAAAGAACAAAAAAAGCATTATCAAAAAATCAAACATGATTTGAATGAGCTGATGAATAAGCAGTTAGAGGTAATGCAAAAGCTTGAAAATGAAGTAGATTATCAAAACGAACAAAACATAGTTGCAATAAAAAGTAAATTTGGAACCAATCGACCTTTATCTGAATTGGGTTTTGGAGTGTGTGAAAATATTAATGTTTTGCGCGAAAATATAAAACAAGAACACAATTCAAAGCAAAATGAACTACTTGAAATATACAAAGACACGCAAACTTCACTTTACTTTAGAGCTTTTCTTTTGGTGCTGATAGCTATTTTTATTGGTATTTTGACCATTCGTAAAATAATAAAACCTATAAAACAAATAAAACAAGTTTTAATTAGCTTAAGCAAAGGAATTTTGATAGACACAAAACTAAGTTTGCAAAATGATGAGATTGGAGATATTTTGCAGGCTATAAGCAAATTAACAAAAGGATTGAAAGAAACGGCTAACTTTAGCCAAGAAATAGGAAAAGGTAATTTTACCTTAGAATTTATTCCTCTAAGTGAAAAAGATATTTTAGGTAATTCATTGATTACTACCAAAAATAATTTGCTAAAAGCAGAACAGGAGCGCAGAAAAAATGAGGAAAAAGAACAACAACGAAATTGGCGTGCTACCGGTGTAGCAAAATTTAGTGATTATTTGCGAAATAATAGCAACAATTTAGATAAATTTGCGTATATACTTATAAGTGAATTAGTGCGTTATTTAGAAATTCAGCAAGGCGGTTTCTTTTTGCTCGAAACGGAAGATTCTGATAATTTCTTAGACTTAAAAGCCTCATACGCATACGAGCTGCACGAAACGGTAAATAAAAAAGTAAAACCAGGTGAAACTCTTGTAGGTCAATGCTTTTTAGAAAAAGAAAGTATCTATGTAACGGAAGTTCCACCAAATTATTTGCAAATCAGCTCGGGCTTAGGCAGTGAGATTCCTGCATCTATTTTACTGGTTCCTATAAAGTTAGAAGAAACGGTATTTGGTGTTATTGAGTTAGCTTCTTTTGGTACTTTTCAAAATTATAAAATTGATTTTGTTGAAAAAATCTGTGAGTCAATTGCAAGTACTATCTCTGTAATAAAAAACAATGAGCATACCGAAAAACTTCTTGAGGAATCTCAAATTTTGGCAAACCAACTATCGGCTCAAGAAGAAGAAATGAGGCAAACTCTTGAGGAAATGCAGGCTACACAAGAAGAGATGAGCATGCAACAAATGGAAGAAAAAGAAAAAGATGATAAAGAAAAAAACAATTATCTAAGCGAATTAAAAAGACTGAAACGAAAAGTAGAAGATAATGATGAAATCATTAATAATCAAAATATTAAGTTTCAGAATATACAACAATCGATAAACAATTCCATAGGAATGGCATATTTGACATTAGATGGTGACTTTCTTGATTTGAACGACAAGTATTTAACGCAAACAGAATTGACCAAAGAGCAGGTAGTTGGACAAAACATGAGAAATTTTCTAAGCAAAGAAATTTCAGAATCCGAAGCATACTCTATTTTTTGGGAAAATTTAAAACAAGGAAATATTCAATCTGCAAAACATCATTATTTCTTTGGAAACAAAGAAATTTGGCTTTACGAAACATTTACGCCAGTGAAAAATGAAAAACAGGAATGGATTCAAATTATTTTGGTGAGCTACAATGTTTCTAAAGCAGAGCCCGAAAACATAATCGTGACACAATAAAAGGTATATTATTTACAAATTTTTGCAAATAACGACAAAAATGTTCAGTTTTTTTATTATAAACACTCTTTTAGAAATTAAAAATTATCAATTAGAATTGATAGTATTAGTGGCTATCGTTTCTATTACAGCTCTATTGTTTTTTTACACTAAAATAATAAAAACTGAAAAGGAAGCAATAGTAAAATTGAAAAAAGAAACTGAAAGTAAATCGAAAGATGCTGAGTTGTTAGATATTTTAATAGAAAATATTCCTTACAATATTTATTTTAAAGATATAAATAGTAAATTTACACGAATTAATTCAAATCAAGCACGTATTTTGGGAATTAAAAATACCGAAGATGCCGTTGGAAAAAGTGATTTTGATTTTTTTGACCATGCACAATTAGCTTACGACGATGAGCGAAAAATCATAGAAAATGGCATTCCGCTGATTGATGTAGTAGAACAAATAAAAGATAGTAGCAAAAAAGCAATGTGGGTTTCGACCTCCAAATTGCCAATTTATGACCGTAATGGACAAATAGTAGGCATAGTAGGCATTACTAAAGATATAACCCAAAGCATTTTAGACAGGCAACATTTAATTGAAGCCAAGCGAAAAGCGGAAGAAGGCGAGCGTTTAAAATCGTTTTTCTTTGCCAATATGTCGCACGAAATTAGAACTCCTATGAATGCGATTATTGGTTTTTCCGATTTGCTTTTGCAAAAAGAACTAGACGAAGACTCAAAAAAATATTTAAAATACATTATTAATAGTGGCGATACTTTACTCAATTTAATCGACGATATTATTAATATTGCAAAAATAGAAGCCAATCAGTTGAAAATAACGTTATCAAAAACCAAAATTTATGATATTTTTGAAGAAATTTATAAATTTGCAGAGAACAGAAAATTGCATTTGAACAAAAATGAATTGGAAATAAAATTTGAATATATTGAAAATCAAAAGGAATTAATTATTTTGACCGATGAGTTCCGAGTAAAACAAATTTTGAATAATTTTGTAAGTAATGCTTTAAAATTTACAGATACAGGAAGTATAACTATTGGATATAAAATACTGGGAAACAACAAATTGACTTTTTTCATAAAGGATACTGGCAGTGGAATTCCAAAGGATAAGCAAAAAATTATTTTTCAGCAATTTGGTCAAATAGAAGAAGATTTAAAACGAAATAGATCAGGAACCGGACTAGGCTTATCGATTACAGACAATATAGTAAAGCTTATGAATGGTCATATATGGCTGGAATCAGAAATAAACAAAGGAAGTACTTTTTTTGTGGAACTTCCAATAGAAATTAATTCGTTGGATTGCACAAAAAAAATCTAAGAATTTTTAAAAAAAGAACTAAGAATTTAATATACAGAACAATGAACGAATATAACTGGGAAGGCAAAATTATAATTGTAGCAGAAGATGTACAAATTAATTTTAGACTACTCGAGCTCAATCTAAAAAAAACAAATGTTACTCTTTTTTGGGCAAAAAATGGTGAAGAAGTCGTTGAATTGGCTAGAAATAACGATGTTGATTTAATTTTGATGGACATACAAATGCCGAAGCTCGATGGATATGAAGCCACAAAAGCCATAAAACTTTTCAAACCAAATGTGCCTATCATAGCCCAAACGGCTTTTACAATGACCAACGAAAAAGAAAACAGCTTGCTTGCAGGTTGCGATTCGTATATCTCAAAACCAATAAATAAGCGAGAGCTTCTTTTGCTGATAGATAAATATCTAACAAAATAGCAAATAAGTATCTATATAAAAGTAGTTACTGTTTTTTAAACACTGTTATTTCATATATTTTAGGCCAGTTTTTGCCCGTTACATATATTTTTTTATCGGCACTGTTGTAAGCTATTCCATTGAAAACATCTATATTTCGATGGTCGTCGGCTTTGTCGAGAATAGTAGAAAAATCAATGCGTTTCAAAACTTTTCCGGTATTTGGATCGATGCATACAATTTGTTGCTCGCCATAAATATTTGCCCAAATTTCGTTGTTAATGAACTCTAATTCATTAAGATATGGAACAGCTCCTTGGTCATCATAAACCTCTATTCGGCTAAGCTCGCTGTAATTTTGAGTACTTAAAAAATATAAAGTAGCTGTACCGTCGCTCATTACAAGCGAATCGCCTAAAGTGGTAATTCCCCAACCTTCGCGCGGATAATTAAACTTATCGAGCAATTCAAAAGTGTTCAAATCATAAACAAAACCAACATTGGAACGCCAAGTAAGTTGTATTATTTTATTATTATAAAGCGTAATTCCTTCGCCAAAATAATCCTCTTGTATGGTATAATTTTGCAAAATAGCTCCGGTTTTTAAATCCACTTTTCGAAGTGTGGAGTAGCCTTTTAGTCCAGTGCCTTCGTACATAAAGCCGTTGTGCCAAAACAAACCTTGTGTATATGCCTTGCTATCATGCTGATACGTCTTGTGTATTTTGAAAGTATATTTTTCGGGTACAATGTCAGAAAGCAATTCAATACTTTTGCTGGCAATTGTTTTTTTTCCTTTATGGTAACTTTCTACGGTAAAGAAAAAATTTCCCACTTTGGCAGCTTTTGAGTTCCAATTAATTGTTGCAGTATTTTCTAAAAACGACGCTATTCGTTTCTTATTGGCAAAAACCACAACCGAGTCGAACGCTAAAGTGTCTTTTTCGTTTATAGAAAGCGCAATATTATCGCCTATTTTTGCTTTTACCAGAGGAATAGAAACCTCGATAGTTGCTGGTTTTTCGGCAACTGAGTTGTTTTGGTTCTGGCTATCTTCTGACGATGTATTTTCATTATTTGTACACGAAAGTGCAAAAATAAGCGTAAAAATTAAGCTGATTTTTTTCATAAACAATTAAATTTCTAAAAAATATCTTCGGTTATTTGATAAAAAAACATTAATATTCCGAGTGCAAAAAGCGAAAAACGTGTAAAATTTAATATGTTTTTTAGCTTTTCATATTCATTTTGCTCCATGTCGAGTTGTTTTGCATTTTGCCTAAAAATAGGGTGCAACGATAAAAACAATGGGCTTGCAATGACCCAAATTGTTGAATTTATGTAATTTCCGGTAGTAAAAAACATATAAGCTGCTACTGTTAGCAAAACAAGAGTAGCTGCAATGCTGGTAATACTATTTTATTTTTGAGCAAACCTTTTGCTATTTGCTTATTTTTAAGCACTTGGCAAAACGAAATATACAATTAATTTTGGTTCACTACTTACTAGTTTTAATTTCGAGACAGTTTTCTATGCTAAAATTCTGTCGTTTAATGGCTTCCAAAAATAATTTTGAAAACGTTTCATTATTTTGTTTTGTGTATCGCACATCGGTAAATACCTGAGCTAAAGTCTGTTTATTATTTTCGCGCACAAATTTTTGATTTACTTCCAATGCTTCTTTTTCTTTGTAGATTTCGTCAATTTGCTGGCTCGAGTAGTCGCAGTAGGTTTCGTAATGCACCACTCCGCTCAAAGGCAAACGCTCAGCTTGTGGTGGATTTTCGTCGGCATAACCAATTGTGAGCGTGGTAATTGGCACAACTCCTTTGGGCAAATTCAATACCTCTATAATTTGATTGGTTAAGTAAGTTGTGGTGCCTAAATAACAAATTCCCAAGCCATTAGCTTCGGCAGCAAGGGCTACATTTTGAGCAACCAAAAGCGCATCAATAGCAGCTGTAAAAAAAGACTGAAAGTTGTCGTAACCGGGTTGCGCTTCTCTAAGCTCGCACCATTTGTTGAAACGGTTAAAATCGGCGCAAAACGTTAACACAATTGGTGCTTGTTTTACCATATTTTGCTTAAAATGACATTCCCACAATTTATCTTTCGTTTCTTGCTTTTGGCTTACTATAATACTGTAAACCTGCATATTACCAGTTGTAGAAGCTCTAGTTCCGGCTTCGAGAATTTCATTAAGCAAGTTTTGCGAAACGGAATCGGGCTTGTATTTTCGTATCGTTTTGTGTTCCAAAATTGTTTGTAACATGCTGTTTTGCAAATTAATATTATTTGGGTTGTTTTTGTCAAAAAAAAAAACAGTTAAAACTTTTTTCGTTTTGTAAAACCTCTTTAAAATTGGCTCAAAATTAGATTTTAAATTTAGATTTTTCAAAAAAAAAATGAAAAGATTTATCGATTTTGAATATAGAAATAAGCAAAAAGATGAAATGGTTTTGGATAGATATTTATGGAAAAATAGTTTTCAGTTATTTTTATAAAAAATAAATATTCAAGTAAGTAGTAAGCTTATATTAACAAATCAAGCCCAAAAAGACTTCTCTGGTTTGATTTTATAAAATGTACCAATTATAAATTCCTTATTGTCAATTAATTCAACAAAACAAGTTTTATTTTATGAGAATACATTATGCAATAAAAACAAAAATCTATTCTTTATTTAAAATTTTCATCAAAGCTCGTTCTATTTTTTCGAGCGTATAAGGCTTGGAAAGGATAAGAGTAAAGCCACTTTCCACAAAATTTTTGTTCAGTTCTGTGGTATTGTGCGCTGTGATAGCAAGGATAGGCATATCACAAATAGGCTTTTGCATTTGCTTGCGAATGAAACGTGTGGTTTCAAATCCGTTCATTACCGGCATTTCTATATCCATAAAAACAACATCAAATTTCTTGATTTTCAGCCATTCAATGGCTTCTTTTCCATTTCTTGCTTCTGAATAATTTGCTTCTAAATTTTCAGCTATTTCGATTAATAACATTCTATTTACAAAAATATCATCAACTATTAATATTTCTAACCCTTTGAACATATTTGCTTTAAATTGTTAAATTAAATTCTATTGTTAAATTGTTAAATTGTTAAATTGTTCATTTTAATTCCTAATTCCCAATTCCTAATTCCTAATTCCTAATTCCTAATTAGCCTATTTTAGAGAGTCTTTGCATCATTTCTAAGTCTTTAATTATAATTTCTTTCCCATTAACTTCTAATATTTTATCATTTTTTAGTTCGTTAATTATTTTCATTGTACTATCTAATGAAATTGCCGAAAGTTCGGCAAGTTCTTTCCTGGAAATAAAATTATAGATTTCTATTTCTTTAAATTTCTCCGATGCAAGATACAAAACACTTTCGGAAAACCTCCCGTGTATTTGTTTGTTGCCCAAAGTATTCAATTTATGCAAAATAAATTGAATATTTTTTTGCTGTTCGGAGCACAAGAACTGGTAGAAATTGATGTTTTGTTCCGAGATTTTTGTTATAATATTAGCCTCAATATAAAAAACATGAACATTTGATAAGGCGATGGCTGAAAATAAATTTGGCTGATTGGTGTATAAAGTATTGAATCCGAGTATTTCATTACTGGTCAATATTTCAAACACAAACCCTCGTTCTTTATATCCTTCGATAATAAGTTTAACCAAACCCGATGCAATAAAAAACAGTTGGTTTGAACAAATTCCTTGTTTTTGCAAGCTTTCACCACGTTTGTATTCAATCAAATGCAAAGCAGAAAAGAATAAATCGTGCTCTTGCTCCGAGAAATTCCACTTTTTTATTAATGTATCGATGACAGTAGGATAATTCATGTAAATTAGATTGTTATTTTTTATAAATCAGCATTTTAACTGTCAAAAAGAATAAAATAAGGCAATTATTAGAAAGTCGAAATATAATAAATAAAATTAAAATTAGAAAATTACAGATTAAAATAAATAAAAATACAGTTTATTTTTCAAAAAAATATACGTTAAAACTAGTTTTCTTATACTATCAAAAAAACTTTCTGTTCTAAAAAAAAATGTAATTTGCACACAAAATAAATTGAGTAATCATTCAACTAAAAAATAAACTTATGAATTTTAGTAATTTAAGATTAGGACAAAAACTGGGCTTAGGATTTGGAATCTTAATCGCCATTTCCGCACTTTTGGGCATTTTGGCTATCATAAATATGCAAAATGTTTCGTCGGAAGCAAAAAAACTTAGCAATGAATATATTCCGGAAGTTAAAATAGCCAATGAAATAGAACGAGCCTCGCTAACAACTATGTACAATATGCGGGGATATGCTTATACAGAGGAGAAAGAATTTTTGAATTTGGCAAATGAGCAAATGGGACACTTAAAGCAAGATTTGCAAAAAGTGGACGAGCTTTTGGCTTCATCGAAAAATTTAGATAAACTTAAAGAAAGCGTTACAACGGTAAAAACAAGTGTAACTCAATACGAAAGTTTAATGACCAAAACCACTACTTTGAATGAAAAGTTAATTACGCTACGCCGCCAAATGGACGAATCGGCATCTGAATTTCTCAAAAATTGCCGTGCTTATTTGGATTATCAAAACAACAATTTTAATAATGCAGTAGGAACAAAAAAAGCAAGTGGCTCTTTGTCCGACCGCTTTTTAAAAATAAATGAAATTAACAAAATAGTTGATAAAGGCAACGAATTAAGAGTTGCAAATTTCAAATACCAAACCTTGCGCGACCCCAATGGCTACAAAACCGCCATTGAAATGTTTAATATTGCTACTGAAATTCAAACTTTACGAGAGGTTACGGTAAATGCCGAAGGTATTGCCTACTTAAATGCGGTTGAAAATTCGGCTAAAACGTATAAAGTAGCAATGCAAACTTTTTTGGTTGATTGGCTCGAAAGAGAAAAAGTAGGCGAAGAGCGCACTAAAACAGGAAATGCAGTACTTGAGCAAGCGAAAGCCGTAGCACTTGCGGGCATAAGCCAAACCGAAACTGTGGCAAGCGATGCAGTAACCTTGCTAGGTTCATCGAGCCTGATTATGATTATCGGGTTGTTGATAGCTATGGTAGTGGGCATTTTGCTAGCTATGTACATTACCCGCTTAATTACCGAACCGGTACGCAAAGGCGTTGAATTTGCAATTGCCTTAGCCAGTGGCGATTTGATGCAAAAAATAGATGTGGACCAAAAAGATGAAATTGGCGACCTTGCAAAAGCTCTTACCAATATGGCAGAAAAGCTTAAAGAAGTAATTACCAACATAATAACAGGAGCAAACAACATTGCAGCAGCTAGTTTTGAGATGAGTTCTACTTCGCAGGAAATGTCGCAAGGCGTATCGGAACAAGCCTCTTCGGCGGAAGAAGTTTCGGCTTCGATGGAGCAAATGGGTGCTAATATTCAGCAAAATACCGACAATGCACAGCAAACAGAGCGCATAGCTCGCCAAGCAGCTAGCAGCATCAAAAAAGGAAGCGATGCCAGCAACCGCTCGGTTGCCGCCATGCGCGAAATCACCGAAAAAATAGCCATCGTAAACGAAATAGCTTTCCAGACAAACATTTTGGCTCTCAATGCCGCCGTAGAAGCTGCCAGAGCAGGCGAACACGGAAAAGGTTTTGCTGTAGTAGCTGCCGAAGTGCGCAAGCTTGCCGAAAAAAGTGCCAAAGCTGCCAGCGAAATTGACTCGGTGTCGAAAGAAGGTGTTGAAATTTCAGACAATGCCGGAAAACTTTTGATGCAAATAGTACCCGAAATAGAAAAAACTGCCAGCCTTGTACAAGAAATTTCGGCTGCCAGTGTAGAACAAACCTCAGGTGCAAGCCAAGTAAATACAGCACTTCAACAATTGAACCAAGTAACGCAACAAAACGCTGCCGCTGCCGAAGAACTCGCATCGGGTGCCGAAGAACTTTCGAGCCAAGCCGAAATGCTCAAGGATTTTGTAGCCTATTTCAAAGTAGATATGAAGCAACAAGCACAGTCGTACAAATCAACTCGAAACAAAACTAGAATACAACATGCAAACGTATTCCACAAAAATCATGAAAAAAGCGTTCATTTGAATCTAGGTGGAAACAAACTAGATAACGAATATGAGGATTTTTAAGAATCAAATAAACATACTTGTTGTTGACGACAGCGAAGCTAGTGCAATGCTTATGCAATCCATTTTTGAGGAATCGGAAATGTTTAAAATAAGCATTGCCAAAAGCGTAATTATTGCACGAACTTTACTCAAAAAGCAAAGCTTTGAGCTTATTTTGCTTGATTTGATGCTACCAAAGGTGGACGGCTTCACCTTTTTGAAAGAATTAAAAAACAACGAGTTGTATAAAAACATTCCGGTTGTAATAGTGAGTGCTTTAACTGCGCCTGATGCAATTAAAAAATGTAAAGACTTAGGTGCTAAAGCATTTATTTCTAAACCCATTGGCGAAAATAAACTTCTTGAAAAAATAATTCAAATATTAAAAGATTTTTATAACTTTGCCTGAATAAAAATTAGGAATTAGGAATTAGGAATTAAGAATTAAGAATTAAGAATTATTTTTAATTAAAAAACAATTTAACAATAGAACAATAGAGCAATAGAACAATTTAACAATAGAACACAAATGATAGAGCCGCAAAATAAATTAGATGAACCAATTTTGATAAATCATATCATCAATGTGTTTGTAGATATAGATTTAGAAATTGCAAAATTGCACGAATACTCAGAGAAGGATTTCAAAACCTTTAACGAGGTGATGAAAAAAGCACACGAAAATGCAAATTCAATCTCTCGTTTTGCCAACGAAATTATCGAACTTTCGAGCACCAATCACAATAAAAAGCTCATTGCCAAGCTCAAAGATGAATATTTTGAGCTAAGCAATAGTTGTGTTCTATTCAAAGATAAATTGAAATCGCAAAGTTTGATGCTTTCCGATTTTCACGATAGACTTAGATATTTGAACTTGCCCATCAAAAACTTAAAGCAAAATTTTTTTACTTTAAAATACATTTTGGCTAATTTGAAACTCGAAACCTATCACTTAACCCAAGAAAATGATTATAAAAACGAAATAGAAATAATAGAACAAAACATAAAAAAAACAACAGAGTTTATAAAAAGTACCGAAAACACTTTATCGATACTTGCAAAACTACTGGAAGAACAAATTACAATAGAATCGAGCGGAATTTTTGAAATTTTTGAACATATTACCAATAATTTTGATAGACTCAAAAATACAGTAGTTCTAATAGAAAAAGAATACGAAGAAAGCGAAAAATATTATCCCAAAATAAAACAAAAAATAACCGAAGCTTCCGATAGTATTAATAAAATTGTGATAAAGCTTCAATACCAAGACATTATACGGCAAAAAATGGAACACATGCAAATAATTTATAAAAAAATTATAAATTATTTTGACGAAATTTCGAAAAATGCCGACACCAAAGACGATGAAATAGTTCAATATTATTCTAAAATAGAATACATTGCAAGCCTTCAAGTAGCTCAATTGATACAAACCAATCATGAGTACGAGCAAGCAATAGAAAGCATTAGCGAGCAATTGCTACAAATAACACTCAGCGTAAACGACATTTCGTTCTATTTCAGAATTTTTACCAACGAACTGCCAAAACAAGAGGAAACATTTATCAACTGGACAAAAAAATATTTAGCCCAAATAAAAAATGGAAAAAGCCAAATTCAAACTTCTAAAGTTTCATTTACAAACAATGTAGAAGAATTAAAATCATTGCTAACTAATTTTAAATCAACTATTTTTGAAATAAAAGAAGCTTCGGCGCAAACTACAAATTACATTAGCAACATAAAAATAGAAGAGCATAAAAACTTGTCGAAAACAATCAATTTTAAAAAACTAAAAGAAATAAGCAACAATATAGAAAACATAACAAGCAGTTTGATAAAAAGTTACAATGGAATTAACCCCGAAATATGGCAACTTGCAAACTTTGAAGAACTTATTTTGGACTTAAAAATAGAAACAATAGAGGATATAGAAATAAAGCTAAAAAAAGTAAAAAGTAATGAAGATGTTTTGCAAGAAATTCTAAAAAAAAGCATTAACTTAGCAAAAAAAATTTCGAGCGAAGTTATCAATTCTATTCAAGGAGTTGGATACTATGATTTTTTCGAGAAATCGGTGGAAGAAATTATCGGAAAACTAAATTTTTTGAATGGAAAATTAAAATATAAAAAAGACGCGGTATCAAAAGAAGAAATTGAAAATTTAAAACAATTTGAAAATATTTATACCGTAAAAACTGAAAAAGAAATCCATAATTTAATCATGTCGAGCCAAGAATTTGACATGAGCGAAATAAAAACAGAAGAAGATTCAGAAGTAGAATTTTTCTAAAAAAAAATATTACTTTTGTAAACGTTTAAGTTTTTATCAATAAAACCAATTAAATTGACAAACTAATTAAAAAACAATAAATTATGATTGATAGTAACGTTTCGATAACCGCCGAACAAGACAATACGGTGGTAAAATTTACAATAAAAAAAGAATTATCAATTAACAATGCAACCGAGGTGAAAGAAAAACTCATCAAAGCGATTAATGAATACAATCAAATTGATGTAATTTTAAAAAAAATAGATTACATTGATTTGCCTGGTTTGCAACTACTCGTTTCTGCTCGCAAAACAGTAGTAAATAAAGGTAAAAAAATTACATTTTCTTTCGATTTTTCAAAAGAAATGCAAGCTATTTTTACCAACTCGGGGTTCAATGGGCTTTTAAATTAAAATAAGATTAAATACAAAAAAACTCGTTTTTTTTGCACATTTTCAATAAAAACAAACCAAAAAATTATCTTTGCATAAGCAATATAAAATCAAATTTCTTGACAAAAAAATAATTACAAAATATGAAAAAATCAATTTTAATAGTTGATGACTCAGAGAGTATTCGAGAAGTAGTAACTTTTACCTTAGAAAACGCAGGTTTTGAAGTATTTGTGGGAACTGATGGCGATGTAGCAACAAAATTTCTCGATGGTAGGCAAATTGATTTAATTATAACCGATTTACACATGCCACACATGAATGGTATTGATTTTATCAAATTTGTAAGAGCAACGGAACAATACAAGCGCACTCCTATTTTATTTCTAACAACCGAATCGCAAGTTGCTAAAAAGATGGAAGCAAAAGAAGCGGGTGCTACCGGCTGGATTATCAAGCCATTTGTACCTGGCAAATTGCTTTCGGCACTTAGAAAAGTATTACGATAAAATGATAATCGTTGTTTGCCTTTTGTTTGAAACAAAATAGTTTTGAAAAAAACGAATAAAAAAATCAATAGAAATAAAAGGCATTTATGTTTTTTGTAAAATAGTATATATCAATACAAAAAAGCATCAATCGGTAAGCATTAATCGTTACTTATGTTCTATTTTTAAATAAAGTTCTTAATCTAATACAAACAAAATGGATAGGTTCCAAAAAAAATATATTGAAGAAGCTCAAGATTTGATTATTTCGTTGGAAACTTCTCTTCTTTTGGTAGAAAAAGAAAAAGAAAACCCCGAATTGGTTGAAGAAGTTTTTCGTGTAATGCACTCCCTCAAAGGAGGAAGCAGTATGTTTGGATTTGAAAAAATTAGCGACCTAACTCACAACCTAGAATCGGCTTATGATATTATAAGAACTGAAAAAATACCCATTACTGATGAGTTGCTTGATATTTCTTTTTTGGCGGTTGACCAATTAAAACAACTACTTGCGCAGGGCAATTCCCTAAATGCAGAAACGGCTGAAAAGCAAAAGAAAATGCTTGAAAATATTCAACACGTTTTAGAAAATTTAGAGGTAAAAGATGAAAATCAAAAAAACAACGCGCAAACGTTAACCAATATTTCCAAAATAAACTCACAAGCTACTTTTTTAATTAAATTTAAGCCCAAAGATGATATTTTTGACAATGGAACAAATCCGTTGTACATTCTCGATGAGCTTGCAACAGATTCGAGAATTAAGTTATTTGTAAATGTTTCGACCTTGCCAGAGCTTCAAGCTCTCAACGAAACCCAATGCTATACTAGCTGGTCTATTATCATTTCGGGAAAATATACCGACGAAGATATTGCCAACATCTTCATTTTCATAGAAGACGATGCCGAAATTACCATTACACTGCTAGCTGAGCAAAATTTATTTGAAAACAATGACTTTTTAGAACTAATAAACTCCGATGTAATTGATTTAGATAAAATTATCAATTTCAATAAAAAGAAAAAAGAAGAAATTGTAGTTAAACAAACCGACGTAGGAAAGCAACTAAAAAATAAAATAAACGAAGTTTCTATTTCGAGCGTAAGAGTAGATTCGGAAAAATTGGATAGCTTGTTGAATATTGTAAGCGAGATAGTAACAAATCAGGCTCGTTTAAATTTGCTCATAGAAGAGAATACTAAAAATACCGCTTTAATTAATATAACCGAAGATTTTAATAAACTTTCGCGCCAACTACGAGATATTGCTTTTGACATTTCGCTTGTTCCGCTCGAAAGTATTTTGGTGCGCTTCAAGCGATTGGTTCGCGACCTTGCAAGTGAGCAAAACAAACTCATCGATTTCAAAACCGAAGGGGTTGAAACAGAGCTTGATAAAACAATCATTGAACACCTGGTTTCGCCCATTATGCACACCATACGCAACAGCATCGACCACGGAATAGAAACCAAAGAAGAGCGACTTGCAAAAGGAAAGCCCGAAGTAGGCAAAATAATTCTAAAAGCCTTTCATTCAGGACCCAACGTAATAGTACAAATTCACGATGACGGGCGAGGAATTGACCCCAAAATTATTCTTAAAAAAGCAATTGACAAAGAATTTGTGCTGCCAAATACTAAAATGACTGACAAACAAATCATTAATCTAATTTTCAAAGCTGGTTTTACAACCGCCTCCAAAGTTACCGATATTTCGGGCAGAGGTGTTGGAATGGACGTAGTAAAGCGCAAGATAGACGAAATTAGAGGAGAAGTAGAAATTGATTCCATTGTAGGCGAAGGCACAACTATAACTATAAAATTGCCACTAACGCTCTCTATTATAGATGGTTTATTAATTGAAATAAACAATACAAAATTCATTTTGCCGCTTCCCGAAGTACGTAAAATTTTTGAAATTGAACATTCAAAAACAGTTAAGAATTTCAACGAACTGATTGTTTATCAAGGAGAACAAATTCCTTACGTTTATTTGCGCAAAGAATTTGACATTTTTACCGACCCACCTGAATTAGAGAGAGTTATCATCATCAACTACGAAGGAAAAAAAGTAGGACTGGTTGTTGATAATGTACTTGGTGAGTATCAAGCGGTATTAAAACCTCTTGGTTATTTTTTTAGAAAACAAGAATTTATCTCTGGAGCTTCTATCTTTGGTGATGGAACCGTTTCGCTAGTGCTTGATACCAACAAAATAATTAAATTATTCTCAAAAAAAAACCAACAACTGATACAATAAACGACTTAATAAAAGCAACTTATAAAACTCAGCAATAAATGGAAACAGGATACAATTCAGATGCTAAAATAGTTAGTTCGTATTTGTCTTTCAGACTTGATAATGAATTATTTGCAGTAAATGTTCATCAAGTGATAAATATTTTGGAACTGACAAAAATTACAGAAGTCCCCAAGGCGCCTTATTATATGAAAGGGGTTATAAACCTCAGGGGAAAAGTACTTCCTGTGATTGATACTCGTTTGAAGTTTGGAATGGAAGCTATTTCGTTTACTAAAAACACGTGCATAATAGTAATGGAAATAAACATTAATGGCGAACGAATTGAGCTTGGTGCTCTTGTAGATTCGGTGCTTGAAGTAATTGAAGTAAGCGCAGAAGCCATTACGCCACCACCGAGCTTGGGCAACAAGTACAAATCGAACTTTATCACAGGTATGTTGAAGCAAAACGACAATTTTATTATGATGCTCGATATAGACAAAGTGTTTTCTACCGACGATATTATCGAATTTAAGGAAAATAGCCAAGAAAATACAGAAAAAACGGAAGAAAACGAATAAATTCGTTACTTTCCTGCACTAATAGTATTAAAAAAGTTACGAAATATTTCAAACGCAAAAATTATAAAAACCGTATTGGTGCAAGTGCCTGGTAGTTACTTATGCCAATTCGGTTTTAAATAGTTGTTATTAAAGTATTTCAATAAAAATAATTCGGTATTTTTTCTAATTTAGTCGTTGGTTTGTTGACTTTAAAAGGAAACCTAAATTAATTATATCTTTTGGCTACTAAGCACTTAAATATAAACAAATAATAAGGTATTTGCACAAAAACAAAGTAGCACTTGCGTTTAATTTTTTCAAAAAGGCATCAGTTTGTTATACAAGCAAGCAATGAGCAAAATAAATTGCTCGTATTTCAAAAAAAACAGCAAATTAGTTGCATTTCTCATCTTTTTTTTGTAATATCGTAGATAAATTAAAAAAGGATTTTTAGTTTATTCTTTTGAAAAACAAGATATCAAAGCATTGATTTATTGGTTATTGTAAATCTGCTGTTTTCGTTCAAATACTAAATAAGAATTTTGATGCTGTGAAAAGCAACAAGAAATTTAAAAATTCCAGTGAATCCTATTTTATAGTTTGTAATTATGCAATTTAAACAAAAAATTCTTTATTTTATTCTTTTTATTTTCATACAATTAAGTGTTTTAGGACAAAATAAAACAGATATTCTTGAAAAACAACTCTTAACTGTAAAGGAAGATTCTACAAAAATAAATGTGCTTTTGGAATTGTCGTGGCTAAATAGGCGAATTAATCCTTTAAAATCAATTAATTATAGCTATGAAGCATTGCAATTATCCAAAACAAATGCATCGAACGAAAAAATAATTAAAAGCATGAGCTATATTGGCGTTGCCTTGCGCTCTGCCGAGTATTACCAAGAAGCAATTCGGTATTTTACAGAAGCCCTCGAACTTTCGATAGCCTACAAAATACCAGAAGAAGAAGGTTTTTCGTACATCAATTTAGGATTTACTTATTTTAGCCAAAAAGAATACAACAAAGCTGAAATTAATTTTTTGAAAGGCATGCAAATAGGTAACAACCTAAACAGCAGCGAATTAAAGCAATACGAAAAAGCACTTTCGTGGTCAAGCAAAGTAGAACCGATTAAAATAAAAAAAAATGACTCCACCCGATTAGGTGCACTTTATTTAAAAAACTCGGATATTTATTTCGCACTGAAAAACTACAAACAAGCCTTATCTACTCTAAACATTGCTATAGAAATACTTGACCACGACACCCTTGGACTGTATAGAGCCTATTCAAAGAAAGCAATTATTCTCTTAACTACCAACAATTTAAGCGAAAGTTTACAACTTGCCCAAAACGCCTTTGATGTTATCAACTCAACGAGTTCCACAGGCTTTAAAGAATTAGATTATGTCAATTTAAACATCGAGTTGTGCACTACTCTTATCGAGATTTATACGCAAAAAAAAGATTTCAAACAAGTAGCATATTACCAAACTATTTTGTTGCAACAAAAGAACAAAATCTTGACAGACAAAACCACGCGCGAGGTCATTGGAGCTAGTATGCACCGCCTTTTGCAGGAAAAAGAAAATGAAAACATAAAGTTGACTTATGAAAAACATGAGCGAGACAGAACTTTAGAGCGAAGGCGTTTTTATGAAATAGGAGGACTTTTAATTTTCGTATTTTTATCCGTTTTTATGTATATTTTGTTCAAGGAAAGGCAGAAATTAAAAGAAATTAATCAAATTTTGCACCAACAAAAAGACGAATTGGACGAATCGAACGCCACAAAAGATAAATTTTTTTCCATAGTAGCTCATGATTTAAAAAATCCGTTTCATGCCTTGCTTGGCTTGGTTGAAATAATGAAAGAAAATTTAAAAAATGACGACAAGCAGCATTTAACCACCATTTTGGAATACCTTACACAAACCATTAACGCTGGCTACACTTTGCTCGAAAATTTACTCAGTTGGAGCCAATCTCAAAAAGGCAAAATACAATACAATCCTGAGGTTTTTAGCCTTACAACTCTTTTGAATACCGTGCTTAGCCTCATGGCATCGAGTGCGAAGGAAAAACATATCAGTTTTGACCTGAATATCACCGAAAACGACAAAGTTTTAGCTGATAAAAATATGGTTTTAACAGTGTTGCGCAATCTAATTTCTAATGCAATTAAATTTTCATACGAACACGGAATTATCGATATTTCGGCAAAAATAGAAGCCCAATTTCTCAAAATATCCATTACCGACAAAGGCATGGGAATAGACCCTCAAAATAAAACCAAAATATTTGAAATTGCCGAAAATGTATCAACCCATGGAACTTTAGGCGAAAAAGGAACTGGCATAGGACTGCCGCTTTGCAAAGAATTTGTAGAAAAAAACAAAGGTAAAATAGGAGTGGAATCCAAAATAAACGAAGGCTCAGTTTTTTGGTTTATTTTACCATTAGAAATTAGCAAAAAAGTTAGTTGAAAAAAAAACTTCCGAAAATTTATTTCGGAAGTTTTTTTCAAAAATTATTCATCATCTTTCTTAACCTCTTCTTTTTCAGTAAGTTCAGAGCCTGAATATCTTTTATTTAATCCTTCAATCACCTCCTCTGTAATATCGAGACTTTCATCACCGTAAAGCAAATTTTGTCCCATCGAAATACTCAAAATCAATTTGAATCGTCCATCACTATTGTAATTGTTTAAAAATGAATTGATGCTATCGTGAAGTTGTTTATTCATAGCAGCCTCATCTTGAGCCAATTGCATTCCTAAATCTTCTCTAAGTTTTAAGATTGCTTGCTGTTTACTCATAAGCTTTTGTTGCATTTCCTCAGCTTGTCGTTGAGTAATTAAGTGTTTTTCAATTTTTTCTTGAAAATCCATCGCTTCTTTTTCGTAAGCAGCCGCTTTTCTGTTTAAACTTTGCTCTGAATTTTGTTGTTTTTGCATCAACAATTCGCGTAAATCTTGAAAAAAATTGTAATTTTTAGTCAAAGAATCAATATTTACATAAGCAATTACAGCACTTTCGGCTGTTTCTACTTTTTTCGTTCTTTTCGTTTTAGCCTCAGGTTTTGAACTTGAAAAATGTAAATAAAATAAAACTCCAACAGCTACGATTAATACTGCGTTAAGGATTATAGAAATATTCTTCATACATTAATTATTTGGTTTTGTTTAGTCTTTTTTACTAGACTTTTTAGCTAAAAAAAGACAAATTGATTTATGGATTAAATTATTAGTTGTAGGGCGCAAATATAAATATTAGTTTTATTATAGCAGTTTGTTTTTATTAAAACAAAAATTAAAAAATGTTAAATGAAAAAATTATCTGCAAAAAATAAGCATTTCGCCTTTTTTTTCTTCCAAAAAAAGACCGTTGTTGTACACTAAATTTCCATTTACAAATGTTTTTTCTACGCTTGCTGAAAATTTTTGTCCTTCAAAAGGCGACCAAGCGCATTTGTAGAGAATATTTTCTTTGCTAACCGTTTGTGGCTGCTCCAAATCAACAATAACAATGTCGGCTTTGTAGTTTTTGCGAAGGAAACCTCTTTTTTCGATGTTGAAAATTTTAGCGGGCGCGTGGCACATTTTTTCAACAAGTGTTTCAATATCAAGTTGTTGTTGTTTTACTAGTTCGAGCATTGCCAAAAGTGCATGCTGCACCAAAGGACCACCCGAAGGAGCTTTGAAATAGCTGTTTTCTTTTTCGCTCAAAGTGTGTGGCGCGTGGTCAGTTGCCACCACATCTAGCTTATTTTCAAGTAATCCCTTCAATAAAGCCTGTCTGTCTGCTTCTGATTTTACTGCCGGATTCCATTTAATTCGGCTTCCGTGTTTTTCGTAGTCATTGTCCGAAAACCAAAGATGATGCACGCAAACTTCGGCAGTAATTTGCTTATTTTCGGCAGGCAAATTGTTCTCGAAAAGGTCTAATTCACAAGCTGTTGAAAGATGCAAAACGTGCAAACGCGTGTTGTATCTTTTAGCTAATTTTACAGCCAAAGCCGATGATTTGTGGCACGCCTCGGCACTCCGTATTTCTGGGTGAAATTTAAAATTGATATTTTCACCGTATTTTTCTTTGTAAAGCCTTGTATTTTCGGTTATTGTTTGTTCATCTTCGCAGTGAGTTGCTACCAAAATGGGCGATTTTTCAAAAATCAGAGCCAAGCTTTCTTCGTTGTCCACCAACATGTTACCAGTAGAAGAACCCATAAAAACTTTTACTCCACAAACCGTTTTGGGGTTTACTTTCAAAATTTCATCAATATTGTCGTTGGTTGCGCCCAAGTAAAAGGAAAAATTAGCCAATGAAACTTCTTTTGCTCGTTCAAATTTTTCATTAAGTAACTCTATTGTAGTCGTTTGTGGATTAGTATTTGGCATTTCCATAAATGAGGTAATTCCTCCGGCTACTGCTGCTTTGGCTTCTGTGTAAATTTCGGCTTTGTGGGTAAGTCCGGGTTCGCGAAAATGTACTTGGTCATCGATAACGCCCGGAATCACTAGTTTATTTTGTGCATCAATTATTTGATAATCAGTCGAAAATAAATCCATTTCGCCTTCCAAAACCTCTGTAATTAAGTCATCTTCTATCAAAATACAGCCAACAAATCGTTTGCCTTCGTTTACAATAATTCCATTTTTGATTGCTATTTTCATATCCTATTTTTTAATAAAGCTTATTTTTATACAAATATATTTTGATTTATTTGCGGAATAATTTTCAATTCAGAAGCTATTTTATAGAGAGTTTCAACCGCTTTTTGTCCTTCGCTGCCAAGCTGCAAAGTAAAATTATTTACGTACAAATTAATGTGCTTGTACATAACTTCTTCGCTCATTTCTTGAGCATAATGTTTGATAAATGGTAGGCTTTCTCGCCTATTTTCAAAAGCAAATTGTACGCTACGTTGCAAAACACGGTCTATTTTTTGCTGAATTTCTAACGGCAAACGTCTATTTACTACAATGCCGCCAAGTGGAATGGGCAAACCTGTTTTTTGTTCCCAAAATTCGCCCAAATCAACAATCTTTTTCAAGCCTTTAGCTTCATAAGTAAATCTATTTTCGTGAATAATAAGTCCAGCGTCAAGCTCGCCACTTAAAACGGCTTCTTCTATGTCAGAAAAAAGATATTCGTGCTTGTTGGTTGCTTTGGGATAAGCAATTCCAAGCAAAAGATTTGCGGTAGTATTTTTGCCTGGAATTCCAATTTTTAGGTTGTTCACCTCGTCAGGATAAATTTTGTGCTTACTTATGAGCAAAGGTCCGTTGTTTCTGCCAAGTGCGCTGCCCGAATGCAACAAAACGTAATGCTCAGCAATGTAAGCGTAAGCATGATAGCTAAGTTTGGTTATGTCGATAGAACTAGCAAAGGCTTCGCGGTTAAGTTCTTCTACATCAGCCATTTTTGTAACAAATTCGAGCCCTTCGGTGTCTATTTTTCCATGAATCATGGCATCAAAAATAAATGTGTCGTTGGGGCAAGTTGAAAATCCGAGCGTTAATTTCATATTTTGTTTTGTGAATTTATTGATAACGTAAATTACTAGTAATCAAAAAATTAAAAAATGTAAGATTGCGTAAATTTTTCAAAATTATAATAATAAAATATTAAATTGCTAAAATATTCTATTGTTTTTTTAGTAAAAAAAATAAAGAATTTTGTTCAAAAATAAAATAACACTGATGCTTCCGTTTTAAGAAAGTAAAAAATTAATCAAAAAACGGTTCAAATTTTGAATCGCTTCTTTGGTTTTCCAGTTTTTTATATTTCTGATTTCTACATAATTAGAAATGCTTCTGACTTGTAGAACTTTAATTTTTTCCTTTTTGCACACATAAAAAACCGCCGCGCCTTCCATGCTTTCAATATCGGCATTGTATTTCTTTTTAAATACCTGAATATTTTGTTCAAATCCATGCGTTGTATTTACTGTAATCGCTTTAAACTCGTCAATTTGGAGCATTACTCGCGAGAATGATGGCTCTATTTTTAGCTTGCCATCAATGAATGGAAACTCATTAGCATTGGCGAAATTTGTTTCAAAAATTGTTTGCAAATCGCCATTTGCTTGCTCAATAGCCAAATCGGCAAATTGGTCTTCGTAAATGCTAACTACTTGTCCTAATGCTAGTTGTTTGTTAAAACTACCCGCAATTCCAACGTTTACCACCAAGTTGTACTTTTGAGACGTGGCGAAAATAAGTTTACTCAAATTAAATATAGTAAAAGCAATTCCAATTCCGGCAATTAAAATTTCAACGCGCATTTTTTCATTTTCAAAAAAATACACATTCCTGTCGTTATCAAACTGGCAGGAAAAATAATTGAGTAAAAATTCTATTTCAAATTGGGTTGCAACTACAATTAAAATACGCATTTATTTTGTTTTTTAAAGTAAAACTCGAATAAAAAACTAGAATTTTGATGCTTTTTCTTTTTTCTGAATGCAAAAATAGTTATTAATTTTGTGAAAAAAAAGATAAAATTGAGTTACTTTGTCGTAATTTTGAAATAAGAAACTTTTACTATTTTTTTTTAATATCCGATATTTTTTTATATTTTTGTAATACAAAACTCTTTAAATTTTTCGTAAAACATGACTCAACTAATTGAAATATTTCAGCCTTTGTATCCTTATACAATGTTGCTTGTTTTTCTATTTTTTGCAATAAGAGATGATTACAAAAAGAATTTTAAGCTGAAAAGCAAATTTTTAACTTTTTTAATTTACTTCTCTATTGCCATTTATGTTGCTAGTTTCATTGCAAATTATAGCCGTGTAGAGCTATTTTGGTTGTTTTGGTTTGTGCGCGATTTTCTTATATTTGTTTTGTTATTAATTCTTTGGCATTTTATTTCGCGCTATTTACGTATTGCTTTTGGTGCAGTTATTTTGTTGGGTTTGTATTATCAATACCATTCTACCGGAAAACTTTTTTTTGTAGATTTTAATAAATACGAAGTTGCACCTTACGACAATTCTGAAATTTTGTTACAACTAAAAGATACAGCAAGTTTAGAACAATTAAAAACAATATTGCAAGAATATAATCCTCAGATTTCCAAAACATTTGATGAAGTAGAAGTAGATAAAAAAGATACTGCAAAAAATGAATTGGAAGATTATTACAGTTTAGATATTGATGCAAACTATTTGCGCGATATGCCTAAAATTGTAAAAAAACTAAACAAATCAGGTATTGTAGAATGGGTAGAAAAAGATAAAATTTTTGCACTCGATTCATTTGAATATAAGCATGTTGATACTACGGTGCGTTATAAATTTTTAACTGGGCTCAACGATAAATTTATTGACAAAAACTGGGGATACAAATATTGGAACGAAAAACAGCTTTACCGCTATTTGTCTGCAAACAAAGGAGTTAAGAAAGCCCGCGTTTTTATACTCGACACAGGCGTTGAAGCAACGCACGAAGATTTGAAAGAAAACTATATTTCGTTAAACCCTGAATATGACTATGATATGCGAGGGCACGGAACACATTGCGCCGGAATAGCTGGCGCAATTACCAATAACAACAAAGGCGTAGCTTCTGTGAATCTGACCAATGATTTTTTTACCATCACAGGCGTTAAAGTTTTGAACGACAAAGGTGTAGGAAAGCAAAAAACCATTATAGATGGTATTATTTTGGCAGCCAATAGCGGAGCAGATGTTATTTCAATGTCGTTAAGTATTCCGGTAAGTGCTCAGCGCGAAAAAGCATTCAATAGTGCCATAAAATATGCCAATACACGCGGTTGCATAGTGGTAGTAGCTGCAGGAAATAAATACGAAAATGCCAAGTTTTACGCGCCTGCTCGATGCGAAAACGTAATTACTGTGGCTGCGGTAGATGAAGAAATGAGAAAAGCTGATTTTTCTAACGATGTAACCGAAATTGCCATGAAAGTTTGTGCGCCAGGGGTAAATATTTATTCTACTTACCCCAACAATTCGTACAAAACTTTGCAAGGTACTTCAATGGCAACTCCTTATGTAGCTGGTTTATTAGGAATTATGAAATCTTTCAATCCGAGTTTAACTACAAAGCAAGCCTACGAGATTTTGAATCTTACTGGGCTTTCTACAAACAACACACCCGCTACCGGAAAATTTATTCAGCCCTTAGAAGCTATAAAACTTCTTAATAATCAAGAAATTAACAGAGAATATAAAATTAAATATTTCATAGAAAAATTATTTGTTTTCTAATTCTGTATTGATTTCTAACTAAAATATTTTTTCTTTGTAAAATAAATTTAAAATAAAATTTCAATGTACCAAAGCAAAATCTTTTAAGTGTTTCAAATTAGCTAGTTTTGGCGGAGATTGAATAGTATTATAAAATTGTTGCTTATTAGAGTTTTTATCATACAAAAAAATGGATATCACTATCGATAGTTCAAAATCTTATGGTTTTGAAAAAATAGAAAAATACAACGAACGAATAACCAAAGCTCTGACCGAAAATTATAAATCAATAATTTACGAACTTGGCGAAGATGTTAATAGAGAGGGACTTCTGAAAACACCCGAAAGAGTAGCAAAAGCAATGCAGTTTTTAACTCAAGGATATAACATGAAACCAGAGGAAATTTTACGTTCTGCTATGTTTAAGGAAAATTACTCGCAAATGGTTGTGGTTAAGGATATTGACCTTTATTCGATGTGCGAGCATCACATGTTGCCTTTTATTGGAAAAGCTCATGTAGCCTATATTCCAAATGGTTACATAACAGGTTTGAGCAAAATAGCCAGAGTAGTGGAAGCTTTTGCTCGTCGATTGCAGGTGCAAGAAAGGCTTACCACGCAAATTAAAGAGTGTATTCAAAATACATTAAATCCGCTGGGTGTGGCGGTAGTAATTGAGGCTACTCACATGTGTATGGTAATGAGAGGAGTACAAAAACAAAATTCGGTTACAACTACATCAGACTTTACCGGTGCTTTTGAAAAAGTGGCAACACGCGAAGAGTTTTTCAAAATAATAAGTGCTAAAATGCACTAGTTTTTAATGTTTAATGCTAAAATGGACTAATAAATTGATAACGTAACTTGCTTGCAACCAAAATTCTAAAAAAAGTAAAATTACGCATTTTTTTCTAAATTCTAATAACAAATTGTAACATTGTTCAATTGTTATTTTATCACAAAAAATTGAATGTTTTATTTTGCCGATTTTTAAAAAGTTACCAGCTTGTTGCACTATCAATAATTCAATAATTTAATAATATAATTTAATCTATGCAAAATTAACTTTTTATGAGAACAAAAGGAACAACCGTAAAAGCCATACAAAATTTTGTAAAAGACCAATATCCTAATCAATACAACGATTGGTTAGCTAATTTGCCGCCCAAATCGCAAGAAATAATGAAAGGTGCAATTTATGCAACCGATTGGTATCCAATGCAAGAAGGTGCAATATTGCCAACTTACCATTTGAAAATGTTTTTTGACCAAAACTCGTTAAAAGCGGCATGGCAATCTGGCAGACATAGTGCAAGTGCCACATTAACTGGAGTTTATAAAATTTTTGTAAAAGTGGCAAATCCTAGCTACATTATTAAGCGCGCCTCGAAAATTACGGCAACTTATTACGAAAATGTTATGGTTGATTCTGGCGAAGAGACAAAAAACTCGGTAGTGGTAACCATTTTCAAGTTTGAAGAAATAGATAAATTGATAGAACATAGAATTGGTGGCTGGATGGAAAGAGCCTTAGAATTAAGTGGTTGTACCGATGTGAGAATTAGAATTACCAAAGCTCTTTCAAAAGGCGACTCCGAAACGCGCTACGAAATAAGCTGGAAACTGTAAAATAAAGCAAAATCTATTTTGTTTAAAAAAAAAGAAATTTTGACGTTTCGTTCTGTTTCTGTTTGTGGTTTAGAAATTAATATGCTAATAATCAAACTATTAATGTCTTTTTTGAAGGAATAAGTAATAAATAAAAAAAATCATATTTTAATATATAATTTTCAAAAAAAATACTTTTGCAAAAAAATAGATAAATTAAGTGTTTTTATCAAAAAATTATTATATTTGCAAAAACATACTAAAACTGAATTTTGCTTTTTAAAACTTTAAAAAATATACATGGAAAACAAAGATGCTAGCCTAACATTGGCATTTCAATTGATTTCGCTCATGCGAACCGATGATTTTGACTATATTTATAGAGGACTGTTTACTAAAAGCATTACTGAAAATATATTGAATTTATCGGAAGCTAAGCTACATATCTCAGACGAAAGCACTTCGACTATCAATAAACACGTATATTTGGTTATGGTAGAGTGTTTGCAAAACATCACTAGGCACCAAGAAAAACCTGGCAGCAAAAATATTGAAGATACCGCTTTATTTATGATTCAACAAAAAAATGACAGGTATCTCATTACTACCGGAAACTTAATTTCAAATTCAAATATACCCAAACTAAAAGAAGATTTAGACAAAGTAAATGGTTTAGATGTCAAAGAGTTAAAAGCCTATTACAAACACATGCTCAAAACCGGAATTATTTCGCACAAAGGCGGCGCAGGGCTCGGGTTGATTTCGATGGCTCGAAAATCGAGAAGTAAATTGAGCTACTCTTTTTCTGAAGTAAACGACAAGCTGTCGTATTTCTATTTTAGAGTAGAAGTCTTATTTGACCCTGATAATCAAGCTTATGAATCGGGAGATACGTTTGAAAAAATCATTAGTATCCATAAGATATTAAATCAAGAAAATATATTACTCAATTTTAATGGAACATTTAATAAAAACAACATAATCAATTTATTACCTATCATAGAAACTCAAATAAACGAGACAATAAACATCAAGAATAGAGTTTTGCAAGTGATGATTGATATGCTTCAAAACATTGTAAATTACTCTGTTCCTATTGAAATTAAAAGTTTGGGATTGGACTTAGAAGGAAACCCTGGTATTTTTTATTTAAGCCAAAATAAACACGACTTTATTTTGACTGCCGGAAATTATATGAACAACCACCATATTCCTATTTTGAAACGAAAATTGGATTTTGTAAACAAACTTACTTACGATAAATTAATTACATTCCACGACCGTCTTTTCGACTATTTTGCTGATAATGAAATAACTAAACCCGATTTAAGCATCATCGAAATGCGATTAAAAAGTAAGCATTCGTTAGAATATCGCTTTGACAAAGTTGCTGACGAATATTCTTTTTTTACGATACAAGCTATTATTTAAATTCAGACTGAAAGTTTTACTTTTTAATTTTGATAGACCAAGTAAACTGAAATTCAGATACTTGATTTCCGTCTTCGTCTATTCCGGTGGTTTTAGCTACAAAACTTGCTCCGTTGGGGTCTGAAAGTGCTTTTTCTATGGCTTGGTGTACCAAATTTCCATCGTTGCAGGTAAAAAAAACTCTTTTGGCTGCTTTTTTTGTAAAATTAGCTTGCATATCAATCACCAACATCGAATATTTTTGCTTGGTTGCCATCAATTTATCCATGGCTAAAAGTGCTGTAGAAAGTTCTGCCGCCATGCTTTGCGCCGCAAAATACATCGAGCGGAACGGATTTTTATTCACATATTTGTAAGGAATTGAAACTGTGCAGTTTTCATTGGTCAATTCGCGAACCTTCAAGCCAGCAATTAATGCCATTGGCAAGCTTTTTAGAAAATATAAACGTAACTTATTGTGTGAAAGTACTAAATTTCGGAACATGGATTGTTATTTTTAGATTTTAAAATGCAGACGTTTTGTTGTTTGTTAGTTCAAAATAAGAAAGTTATGAAGTTGATATTCAACAACTTCACAACTTTTCATTTTCCAAACTAAACTAAAATGGATATTTGTTCAATTCAATAATTCGGTCGGCAACACGGCGACGTGCATCTTTTACATTTACGCCGTCAGTTTTTGTAAAACGTTTTACGCCCATGAGCATTCCCATTTTTTCGTCGCCTTCGGCAAATGAATTAACAGCATCAACTCCGGTTTTGTACATTTCCCAAGCTTTGTCGTAGAAAAATACGTCGAGCATATCTTTTTGCAATTTTACAGCCTCTTCGCCTTTCATGCTTTCCAATTTTTGAACACGCAAAAGTGCGGATTCGCCTGTGTATATGCTAATTATCATATCAGCAGCATTGAAAAGTAATTCTTGCTCGTCGTTCAATTTGTCCATATATTTTTGAATAGCAGCACCAGCAACCATCAACACGAGTTTTTTCCAACGTTTAATTAAATCAAATTTACTTTCGTAGAAATCGGTCGAACCAGAGCCAAAATCAGGTATTCCCATCAATTCGCCAGCAACTTCCATGGCGGGAGTCATCAAATCTAGTTCGCCTTTCATAGCACGTTTGAGCAATTCGCCTACAATTACCATGCGATTTATTTCGTTTGTGCCTTCAAAAATGCGATTGATGCGCGAGTCGCGATAAGCTCTTTCTACATGAGTTTCGGCTGAATAGCCCATTCCTCCATAAATTTGAACTGCCTCATCTACAATATAATCGAGTGCTTCCGATGCAAAAACTTTCAAAATAGAAGCTTCAATTCCATATTGACGAATGCCTTCCAAAGCTGCTTGTCCTTTGTCCATTCCTTCGTTTGCATATTTTTGCATCGAATCTTCTGTGGCTTGCAAAGCTCTATAAGTAGCTGATTCTGTTACAAATGTAAGAATAGCTTGTTGCGCTAATTTGTGTTTAATAGCTGGAAAATTTGCTATCAAAGTACCAAATTGTTTTCTTTCGTTTGTGTAACGAACTGATTCGTTAATCACTGCTTTACAAGCACCTACCGAAGCAGAAGCCAATTTTGCTCTACCAATATTCAATATATAAAGTGCCATTTTGAAACCAGCACCACGTTCGCCAAGCATATTTTCAACCGGAACTTTCACATCGTTGTAGAAAATTTGAGTCGTTGAAGAGCCTTTTATTCCCATTTTATGTTCTTCGGCACCTTTTTGAACGCCTTCCCAAGCACTTTCAACAATAAAAGCACTCAAATTTTTGTCGTCGTCTATTTTTGCAAAAACAATGTGAGTATCTGAAATTCCGCCATTAGTAATCCACATTTTTTGTCCGTTCAAAACATAATATTTTCCGTCTGCACTCAAAACCGCTTTTGTTTTTCCGGCGTTAGCGTCAGAACCCGCTCCAGGTTCTGTAAGGCAGTAAGAACCAACATATTCGCCAGTTGCTAATTTAGAAACGTATTTTTCTTTTTGGGCATCGTTGCCAAAGTAAAGAATTGGTAATGTGGCAATTCCAGTATGTGCCGAAAAAGCTACCGAAAACGAAAAGCCATGACTTATTTCTTCGCTAATTAATCCGGCAGTTACGTAATTTTGTCCAAAACCACCAAGCTCTTCGGGCACCGAAACGCCCAAAAGACCAAGCTCTCCGGCTTGTTTCATCAATTTTGCAAGCAAACCTTCTTCGTGAGCATCAAGTCGGTCAATTACGGGGCGAACTTCTTTATATACAAAATCGTGTGCGCTTTCTGCCATCATGCGCTGCTCTTCGTTAAATTCTTCGGGAATAAAAACATCTTTAAAATCAGTTGTTTCAATCAAAAATTCCCCGCCTTGCAATACTTTTCTTTCTTCCATTTTATATATCTTTTTTATGAATTGTTAAATTTTAAAATTGTTATTTTGCTTCTAATCATTAAAAATAAAACACTAATTATTATCTTACTTACTAAAAAATACCTATTAGAATATTTTTACTAACGACTAAAATCCTAGCACTATTGATACGATGACTTAAAGTCATCGTATCAATATAGCCGTAATTAAAAAACTTCAAAAATACCTGCTGCTCCTTGACCTGAACCAATGCACATGGTTACCATTCCGTAGCGTTGTTTGCGAGCTTGCATTTCGTTGATTAACTGCACGGTAAGTTTTGCGCCTGTTGCTCCAAGAGGGTGCCCCAAAGCAATAGCTCCGCCGTTTACGTTTACTATTTCAGGATTAATTCCCAGTTCTTTTACAATCGCAATCGACTGAGAAGCAAATGCTTCGTTCAATTCGATTTGGTGAATGTCCGATAAATTTAAACCTGCATGTTTCAACACTTTTGGAATACCAGCCATAGGACCAATTCCCATTTTGTAAGGTTCAACGCCAGCAACTTGATAATCGACAAGACGAGCTATTGGTTTCAAATTCAATTCTTTAACTACTCGTTCCGAAACCACCAAAACAAAAGCCGCACCGTCAGACATTTGCGACGAATTTCCAGCAGTTACACTTCCGCCTTGCATAAAAGCAGGTTTTAGTTTTGCAATTTGTTCGGGAGTCGATTTTCTTGGTCCTTCGTCAGCAAGAACAATCTCTTCGCGAGTTTTCTTTTTATTGTTCTCATCTACAAAGGTTTCCGTAACTACAATCGGCACTATTTGCGATTTGAATTTTCCTTCGGCTTGGGCTTTCAAGGCTTTGTCGTGCGAGTTCAAACTGAATTCATCTTGCTCTTGACGCGAAACATTGTACTCTTTGGCAACTGCTTCGGCAGTCAAACCCATTGAATGATACCAAGTTGGCTGCGCAACTGCAATTTTTGGGTTCGGAACACTTCTCCAGCCGCCCATTGAAATTTGCGACATGGTTTCGGCACCTCCGGCTATAATAATATCAGCCAAACCCGCTCTAATCTTGGCAGTTGCAATAGCAATACTTTCCAAACCCGAAGCGCAATATCTGTTAATGGTCGAACCCGGAACTTCAACCGTTTCGGTGCTCATAAGCGAAAGCATTCTGCCCATGTTCAAGCCCGATTCGGCTTCTGGAAATGCGTTTCCAACCACTATGTCGTCAATTCTTTTTTTATCTAATTGTGGAAAATCAGCCAATAAATGCTTTATTACAGCTGCAGCAATGTCGTCGGGGCGTGTAAATCTAAACTTTCCACGCGGGGCTTTGCCTATCGCCGAGCGATATCCTCCTATTATATATGCGTCCATATTTTTATTGTTCTATTGTTCTATTGTTCTATTGTTTCACTGTTTTGTTGTTCGTAATTTAAAATTTGAACTATTAAACAGTTGATTTGTTGAGCAATAGAGCTATATTGTTAATTTTTCGTTTGTATATTTTATCAACGTATTCAGTTCGTAAGGCAATTTATTGAGTTCTTTAAAAATATAATTGTATTCTTGTTCTGTTAAAAGTTTTCGGACTTTTGATTTTTCATTCCAATCAAAACATTCTTTTAACGAACCGAAACTTATACGATAAAATCGTATTTTATCATTTTTATTATATCTTCCAAAACCTTCAGCAATATTTGCCGAAATACTGTCGATGGCTTTTACATATTGTTTTCCAACTGTTTCTTTTTGAAAATAATCCCATTTTATTATTATATCCCAAATGTAATTAGACAAATTAAATGCTATTTTATATGCACTTATATCATTTAATTTTAGATATTTTTTGTTAAAATCCATCTTTTAGAAATAATAAAAAAACAATGAAACAATGAAACAATTGAACCATTGACGTTAATTCCTTAATATTTTTCCTTTTTGAATTAAACTTTGAATACGTTCGAGCGTTTTACGTTGCATGCAAAGCTCCACAAATGCTTGGCGTTCGAGGTCTAATAAATATTGCTCCGAAACTTTGGTCAAAGGCACAGAAACGTCGCCGCCGGCAAGCACAAAGCCCAATTTTTCGGCAATTAATTTATCGTGTTCCGACATAAAATTACCAACCGTCATAGAATCAGCTCCAACATAAACCAACCCAAGTGCTTCGTTTCCAAGTATTTGAATATCTTTGCGAGGTGCAGGTTGTGAGTAACCTTTTTCAGCCATGGCTAAAGCTGTTCTTTTGGCGTAAGCTAATTGTTCGGCACGGCTAACTATCACTTCGTCAGTGCCTTTGCGCATATAACCTAAATCGAAAGCTTCGTAAGCAGAGGTTGAAACTTTTGCTTGACCTACTGTTAAAAATCTGTTAGTGAAAGCGTTAGTTCTAACATCGCCGTCTTTCAATTCGTCGGAAAGGCGCAATGCAAATTCTTTTGTGCCGCCGCCGCCCGGAATTAATCCAACGCCAAATTCAACCAATCCCATGTAGGTTTCGGCGTGAGCAATCACTTTGTCGGAGTGCATACAAATTTCGCAACCGCCGCCAAGCGCCATTCCGTGAGGCGCAGCCACCACCGGAATTGACGAGTAACGCAGGCGCATCACTGTTTTTTGGAACATTGCCACTACGTAAGCCAGTTCGTCCCATTCTTGCTCAACGGCAAGCATAAAAATCATGCCCACATTGGCGCCCGCCGAAAAATGCTCGCCTTCGTTTGAAATCACAACTGCCTTATAATTAGCTTCTGCCATATCAATGGCTTTGTTTAGTGCCTGCAAAGTGCCAGCTCCAATGGTGTTCATTTTGCTATGAAATTCTACATTCAAAACGCCATCGCCAAGGTCGAAAATAGAAGCTTCGGTATTTTCCCAAAGAATATTGCTTGCTCTGAGATTTTCGAGCGAAAGCAAGTTTTCAGTTCCGGGGATAATTTTGTATGTTTTTTCTGAAATGTTATAAAAGTATTTCTGTCCTTTTTCTATTTTGTAGAAAGAAGTAATGCCGGATTCCAACATTTCATAAACCCATTGTGCCGGTTTTTTTCCAGCGGCTTCCATTGCTTTTACGGTTTCGTCAACGCCAACTGCGTCCCAAGTGTCGAAAGCACCTAATTGCCAGCCAAAGCCGGCACTCAAACCGTCGTCGATTTTGTAAAGGTCGTCAGATATTTCAGGTATTCTGTTTGAAACAAATTGAAAAAGAGAATAAAAAGATTTGCGGTAAAAATCGCCAGCTCTTCCTTTGTCGGAAAATAAAATCTTCATACGTTTACGTAAATCATCTACTTTTTTTGTTTTTTCAAAAACCGAAAAACTAGGTTTTGGCGTTTCTTCATATTCTAAAGTATTCAAATTCAAGGTTAAAAACTTCTTTTTTCCATTCTCCTCTACCTTTTTATAGAAGCCTTGATTTGTTTTTGAACCTAACCATTTATTGTCGAGCATTTTTTGTAAATATTCAGGTATTTTGAATGCCTCGGCAGCTTCGTCGTGTGCGTTTTGGCTAATGCCGTTGGCAACGTGCACAAGTGTATCCAAACCAACAATATCGGCAGTTCTGAAAGTTGCCGATTTGGCTCTACCTATAATTGTGCCAGTTAATTTGTCAATTTCTTGAATGCTCAATCCTAAATCTTTCACGTTGTTGAACAGTTCCATAATCGAAAAAGTTCCCACGCGGTTGGCAATAAAAGCAGGAGTATCTTTGGCTAAAACGGTTGTTTTTCCTAAGAATTTGCGAGCGTATTCATCTAAAAATTCGATAATTTCAGGCGAAGTTTTAGATGATTTAATAATTTCAAAAAGTTTTAAATAGCGAGGAGGATTAAAAAAGTGAGTTCCGCAAAAATGTTTTTGAAAATCTTCGCTTCTGCCTTCTATCATGGCTTCTATGGAAATACCGGAGGTGTTTGTGGTAACAAGCGTTCCTTTTTTTCTGAATTTTTCAACCTTTTCAAATACCTGTTTTTTTATGTCCAGTCTTTCCACTACTACTTCGATAATCCAATCGCAAGAGGCAAGGTCTTTCATGTTGTCGTCCATGTTTCCGGTAGCAATTCTACCAGCAAACTCTTGCTTATAAATGGGCGAAGGTTTGGATTTGAGCGAGGCTTCAAGGGCAGTATTCACAATTCGGTTTCTCACTACTTTGTCATTGATAGTGAGCCCTTTGGCTTGTTCGTCGGCAGTAAGTTCGCGTGGCACGATGTCTAAAAGTAAGACTTCTACTCCGATATTTGCAAAGTGGCAAGCAATACCAGAACCCATTACTCCCGAACCAAGAACAGCTACTTTTTTTATTCGTCTCTTCATTTGGCTTAGTTTAATTGTAATTTATAAAATTATATATTTTTATTAGTTGTAATTATTTGGTTTTATGATTGTAAAAGCAAATCAATCTTTTTTTGTTAATTCACAAATTTGTTGCAAAACACTTACAAAACATTCTAGTTTTTCTGCTGGAATATTTTTCTCTACTTTTGCATTAAAATCCAAGATTATTTTTTTTGAAATCTTCCTCTTTTCAATGCCTTTTTCGGTTAAAAAGATTTTAACAACTCGCTTGTCGATTAAATCTTTTTGTCGGTAAATTAAGCCATTGTCTTCCATTGTTTTGAGCAATCGGCTAAGGCTTGTGGGTTCCATACCCATAAGCGGTGCTATTTGTGTAGCCGGAACGCCTTCTTTGGGTACGTTAATAAGCACATAACCAATGGTTTGTGATAGCTCATTCTCCGATGCAGCTTGGTTGTACATGCGAGCGATGGAGTGCCACGATGATTTTATATAATAATCGACTGTTTGCTTGAGATTCATTTTTCAAAGTCTATTGGTTTTTTGCAATATTAAATTTGTTATGCGTACATTGCAAATTTAATAAAAAATATTATGCACGCCAAGTATTTTTGAAAAAAAATTCTTAGATTTGCAAAAATATTTTTTTTAGTAACCGATAATTTATTTAACAATTTGATTATCAAAATAAAGCAAATGTTAATTATGGAAATTTTAAAAAAGTTCAAGCATAAAATCCAACTTTCGGTGCGCTATGCCGATTTAGATACCTTGGCGCATGTAAATAATAAAGCCTATTTGAGCTATTTGGAAGAAGCTCGAATTGCTTATTACAACGATGTTATTGATTTGAATTTAAGCAATTTAGATTTTAGTTCGGTGGTTGCAAATATCAATATTTCGTATAAGTATCCTATTTTCTTCTCCAACAAATTGGTAGTTGATTGTAGCCATAAATGAAAAAAATGAGGAGAATATTGCTGCAACAAGCATTACTACAATGGTTTCGGTGGATTTGAAAACGGGAAAAACTATTATTAATCAAGAAGATAAAATGCAAAAAATTAAAGAATTTGAAAATAAGGACTAGTCCTTTTTTATACTTGAGAATGCCTTTGTGCTATTTACTAACAGATAAGCACTTAGCAAATTTTAAATGGAACTTAATTTGGGACTTCCACTTCTGAATTATAAATTTGTGGTTCGAAATTGATACGATGACTTAAAGTCATCGTATCAATAACAATGCAACAACTTAACTATAAAAAATTATCTTACCGAAACTCTTGGAATTGAATTTCCGCTAATTATGGCTCCCATGCACTATGTTAGCAATGTGCCAATGGTGAAAGAGGCTATGAAACAAGGAATTGCAGGTACTTTTCCGAGTTTGAATTACAGAAAAGAAGGCGAGTTGGAGGCTGTGCTCGATGAGTTGAATGGTTTTCTGCAAAGCAATCAAGTTACTGGTACTTACGGAATTAACCTAATTGTGGGAAAATCGAACCCGCTTTATGAAAAACACCTGAAAATTTGTGTTGAAAAGAAAGTTCCTTTTTACATTACATCGCTAGGAAATCCTCAGCAAGTAGTTGAAGCAGCGCATAGTTACGGAGCAAAAGTATTGAGCGATGTAACGAACTTAAAACACGCACACAAAGCGAAACAGACTGGTACTGACGGTTTTATTGCAGTTGGGCAAGGCGCAGGCGGGCACGCAGGTCCGTATCCTTTGCATTTGTTAATTCCGGCTTTGCGTCGCGAATTTCCGCAAATGCCAATCATTGCAGCAGGCGGAATTTCTACGGGCGAAGGCATTTTAGCCATGATTACGCTAGGGGCTTCGGGCGTTTCGATGGGTACGCGCTTTATTTCGAGCAGCGAATGCGCAGTTTCCGACGAATATAAAAATGGTATTTTGAATGCAACTATGGAAGATGTAATCTTAACCGACCGTTTGACTGGTACGCCAAGTGCAGTGATTTACAACGATTTTATCAAAAAACTAGGAGTTAAACAAGGTTTTTTTGAAAAAACACTTTCTACCAATAAATTTACTAAAAAATATTTCAAAATGTACATTCAAATAAGGGGAATGAAATGGCTAGAAGGAAAAGTAATTCCAGGTTCTAAGGACTCGCTTTGGATGGCAGGGCAGTCGGTTGAATTAATCAAAGACATTAAACCTATTTCCCAAATTGTAACCGATTTAAAATCAGAACTTCATGTTAGTTATCAGAAATTAAATGCTAATTTTTTGGCAGTTTAACTTGCTATCAATAATTTCAATATGCTGATTAATCAAAAGTTATCTATTCCGAAGTTTGATTTCAAAAAATCAGGTGTATTTAGTAATAATAAATAATGTCTGAAAGAAAACGCATCTTTTTTTTTTGAAAAATAAAGAAAAAACAAAATCAGTTCGACCAACTTGTTAGTCTGTCGGATAGGCTTTTAGAAAAATATCGGTTCGACCGGACAAGCTGGTCGAACCGATTATGCTGAGTTTTCTTTCAGATTCTATGTAGAACTTGGGTTGTTGATAAGATAACTTTCACCTATACTAATTGACTATCGTTGAAAAAATTATGTATTAGTTTTGGGAAGGGGTACTCTAAAATGTTTTGAATGTTTATTTTAGTGTAGTTTTGTTTTGAGTTTATTTGTTCAAAAGTAGCTGATTGTTGTATGGTTAGTGTATAAAAGGTGGCAAAAAGTGTTTGGTGAGACAAGATGTGTTTGTAATTCTTGTCGAATGTTTTAATTTGTTGCTTGGGGATTGAAAAGCCAAGCATTGTTGTAAGTATTTCGAGTTGTTGGGGTTCGTTAAGTGCTGTTTTGCTGTCTATTAACGGAAAATCGTAGAGTTTGTTCCAAATGTCCTTTTCTGTTCGCTGCTTGATATATACAAAAGTATGATTGTTTTCTTTGTGAAGTATAATAAAATAGTATAAAAATCGGTCTTGTTTAGCCAATGCTTTTTTCTTGAGAGGCAAAACATTTATTTTGTTTTCGCGCAATGCGTAACATTCTGTGCTAAAAGGACATGAATTACACAAAGGGTTTTGAGCCTTGCAATGAATAGACCCAAAATCCATCAAGGCTTGATTGAACGTGGCGGCTTGTGTAGTGTCGATTAGTTTATAAGCTAAGTTGTTGAGCTCCTTTTTGCTGGCACCTGTATTGATGGCTTCGTGCAAACCAAATGCTCGGCACAAAACGCGTTGCACATTGCCATCGATGGTGGGGTGCGGAAGGTTGAAGGCAAAGCTGGCAATGGCTGCCGCTGTATATTCGCCTACGCCTTTTAGCGTTTGAAGTTGTTCGATGGTTTGCGGAAATTTGCCGCCAAATTCATTCACTATCTGCTTGGCTGTGGCGTGCAAATTGCGAGCACGCGAGTAATAACCAAGTCCTTGCCAGAGCATTAGCACTTCTTCTTCGGCTGCATGAGCCAAATCTTGTACCGTGGGAAAATGTTCTACAAATTTTAGATAATATGAAGTACCTTGCTCTATTCTAGTTTGTTGCATAATGATTTCCGAAAGCCAAATTTTATAAGCATCGTTGGCTTCGCGCCAAGGCAAGCTGCGCTTGTTTGCATTGTACCAGTCTATTAAGAGTTTTGAGAAATTCATTCTGTTTTATTTTTTTCTCCACTGCAATTAAATTCAGATTGTGGATAGCGCACAAATATAGAAACTTTTTTAATGAAAAATGAAAAATGAAAAGATGAAACAATAGAACAATTTGACAGTATAACAATTTAACAATAAAACTGTTTTTTAGATTAAATATTTGTTTTAAATTTGCAATCTGAAAATATAGTGCAAAAAAGTAGTATTTTTTTCATTCAAGCTTCTAAAAAAATAAAATAATATACTCATATTATAAAAGAAAAACTCAAAAAACAATGAACGGATTGAAAATTATTGTAATGGCAAAGCAAGTTCCCGACACTCGCAATGTTGGCAAAGATGCCATGAAATCGGACGGAACGGTAAATCGTGCAGCCCTTCCGGCTGTTTTTAACCCCGAAGATATGAATGCCCTTGAGCAAGCTCTCCGACTCAAAGACAAATACAAAGGAAGCACCGTAACGCTCGTAACTATGGGTCCGGGCAGAGCTGCCGAAATCATTAGAGAAGGTATGTATCGCGGTGCCGATGGTGGTTTTTTAATTACCGACCGCAAATTTGCCGGTTCTGATACGCTTGCTACTTCGTATGCCATTTCAAAAGCCATAGAAAAAATAGCCGATTATGATGTGATTTTGGCTGGTCGCCAAGCTATTGACGGCGACACGGCGCAAGTAGGTCCGCAAGTTGCCGATAAATTGGGTATTCCGCAAGTAACTTATGCCGAAGAGGTTTTAAGCTTTGAAAATGGAAAATTGCGCATCAAACGCCGATTGGAAAATGGTATTGAGATTGTAGAAACGCCTGTTCCTGCGCTTATTACTGTTCACAGTTCGGCTCCCGAATGTCGCCCACGACACGGAAAACAAGTAATGAAATATAAGCACGCTCGCACGCAAACCGAATTGCAAGACGAAACGGCTGATTACATGAATCTTCAACAGTCGCGCCCTTATTTGCACATTGCCGAGTGGAGCGTGGACGACATCAAAGCCGATGTAGCTTGGCTTGGACTTTCTGGCTCGCCTACTAAAGTGAAAACAATTGAAAATGTGGTGCTTCAATCGAAAGAATCGAAAACGCTTTCCGATTCCGATACCGATATGGATTCGCTTATGAAAGAACTTATTGAAAACCACACGATTGGATAGGGTTTTTAATTAGGAATTTGAAATAATGTAGCCAAAGGTAAGAAACCTGTCGGGTGGGGTGTCAAAAATCATTTTCGTTTTCGTACCATTTTTTTTAGCCTTCGTAGAAGGCAAATAGCGATAGAAAAAGAAATT
>JAIFNL010000194.1 GCA_020047755.1 Bacteroidota bacterium | reverse complement strand
TACCTATATTGATGTAAATAAGCTTAGTAAGCACACCGCCGTAGCGAAAAGATGTTTTAAGTTCTGAAAGTATATTCATTCTAATTTTTTTTATTTTAATTAGTACGTTTTTTTTTGATGCGATTCGTTAAAATCGTTGTTGTCAATTTGGTTGTTATTTGCAGATTAGACTTTATGACTTTTAAATTCTAAAAAGCTATCCGTTATTTGTGCTTTCCATTCTTTTGGAAATTTATTGGCTATAAATACCTCAAAATATTGATTGATAAAAAAATGTAATTGCGAAAGTTCACATTTTTTATTCATTTTTCTTTTTATTTTGCTAAATGTCGTTTCTAAACTACCTTCAAACCGATGTTTTTTATTTGTATCTGTACTTTTGTAAAATCTATCAATAGCTTCTTTTATTTCATGAGTGTATTCGCTTAGTATTTTTTTGCGGTCTCTTATTTTAGGACGGCTGTTCATGTTGTAAAATTTAACCATTGCAACGCCTTCGGGTGTTCTGCCTTCAACTTTTCCGTTTGGCAAATACAAAAAATGTTGTTCCGGCAACTTATCTATTTCCGGATTTACAAACAAAGGCTTTTCACAATCTTGTAACAAAACAATATTATTCGCTTTTAAATGCGTATGTTCAGAAATTCTTTTGGTATTATCTTGTAATGGGAAAAAATTGCTTTTTGCCTGATTGCAGCTACTACAAAGCGGAATTAAATTGCTCCATTCATAAGTAAGCCAATAATAACCCGAATGATTGTATTCTGTATTTGTTTTATTATTTCTTGCTTTTTTTGGGCGATAGTGGTCTATTTGCAACTCTTCGCCTCGGCTACGTTCGCAGCAAGCGCATTTGTTTGAGTATAAATTTGTTAATGCTTCCAATGTAGTATCACGGTAGCATTCACTTTGGGCATTGTGGTTGTTTTTTTCAACTAAAACACTTTTTTTCACGTTATCCCATTTGCTGTTTATTAATTCAGCAGGCGGATTGTTATAATTTTTTTCGATATGTACCATGCCTCAAAACTTTTTATTTTTAAACAAATCGTCGGGGAAAAGTACCTTATTATTTGCAAGTTTTTCCAACTCTTGCATCATTTTTTTATTTTCTTCTATGTCGTTGTAGTTATCTTCAACTGGCACATTATCAAATTCTTCGTCAGTCAAATGTATATTTTCTATTTCTTCTAATCCAAAAATATCCGATGTCAATAATTGATTGGGAAGTAAGTATTTTAATTCCTTTTCAAGTTTTTCGAGCCTTCGCACCGTAATTCCTTCTTCCTTAGTTCGGTTTACATTCAGAATGACTGTTCTTTCGGGTGGTGCACCGAGCAGTGGAATAGGGCTGTGGGTAGAAACAATGAATTGCACTTTTGGGAAAATATCGGTAAGTTTTTTCACCAAATCGCGCTGCCATTTCGGGTGCAAGTGGTTGTCGAACTCGTCGATGAGAACGATGCCGGAGAGGTCTTCGGCTTTTTTTACATAAAGTTGCGCTTTGCGTAAGCGCAAAATCATATCGCCAAATGTTGCAATGATATTTTTGTAACCCGAAGCCAATTCTTCGTATAGTTTCCAATCGTCGGGTGCCGATTCTGTTTCATGATATTTTAATTCTACTTCTCCCTCGTTACTATCTACTTTTATTTGGTCAATATAAGGGTTTAATAATTCTAATAAAACAACTGAAATATTTTTATAAAATATATCATTATCAGGGTTTTTGTGCCAAATTTTTAAACTATTTTCAATATCTAATAATTTTCCGTCTGTATTAAATAAACTGTACGTTTGTTGTTTTAATTCTGATTTTTTTTCTAAGCGATAAGCACCATAAGCAGCAAAAGTAGAAAACGAGTTGAAGAATTCATTATTCAGTTCATTTACATGAGTAAAGCCATTGGTTTTAAATTCTATAAATCCGTTTATTTTCTTGTTTCTATCGAGCAATACTCCTTTTTCTTCATTACCAAACAAAAGAATTACCAATGCCCTTAGAATAGAAGTTTTACCAAAACCATTTTCGCCTGTTAAGAAAATCCATTGACTATCAGAGGGAATATCTTTTATATGTATGTTTTCAATTCCTTGAAAATTTTTAATCTCAAATTGTAAGATGCAATTATTTAGTGTGTTTGCATTCTCTTTTTGCGTTGTGGTAGTTTTATGTTTTTCAAGAAAATCTAAATACCGGATAATCTTTTTATGTGCGTTTTCATCAAATCTAACTGTATCCGAATTAAATTCTTTTAGATTTGTTAAGTTTTTTAATGCTGAAATATCGTTTATTTGATTGTTTGATAAATCAAGTTTTTCTAAATTTATTAAATTTTGTAAAACAAAAATATTCTTAATTTTATTTTCAGATAAATTAAGTTCTTTTAAATTGGTTAAATTTTCTAAGGCTGAAATATCCTTAATTTCATTTTCGGATAAATTCAGTTTATCTAAATTAGTTAAATTTTCTAAAACCGAAATATCGTTTATTTGGTTTTCCCATAAATGAAGCTCTTCTAAATTGGTTAAATTTACTAAAACCGAAATATCGCTTATTTCATTTTCAGATAAATTTAGCACTTTTAAATTCGTTAAATTAGATAGAGGTAAAATATCTTTTATATGATTATATGAAAAATCAATATATTCTAATTTTTTTAAAACTCTTACTCCCGAAAAATTAGAAATAGAACAATCCTCAATTGTCAATCTTTTTAAGTGCTTACAATTTAATATCCCTTTAGGTAAAGTATCTAATCCAAAACCTTTGATTATTAATCTTATTACATCTCCATCTGTGTTTAATGAATACAAAAGTACTTGTCTACGAAAATTAATTTCCTCTTCGCTATACGGCAATTCTCTAAACTCTCTCCCAAGTTCTTTTTCCAGTTCTAATATTTCTAATGGCTTATTCATTTTCGTTTTTTTTTTAGATAAAAGATTTTTCAAAAGTTACTATTTCTTAGTTGAAAATCATAATTTTTATTCTTTATTTTATCAAATTCATCTACCCTGATTTTTTATTGACATGAATCATTAAAAAATCCCCCCTTAATAAAACCTTTTTTTGTCTTTTTGCCACAATTTTATGAGAATAAAACCGAACAACATTCCGCCAAGGTGAGCAAAATGAGCCACATTGTCGTCTGCATTATTGGCAAAACCAAGGTACAATTCCAACGCTCCGTAGCCAATTACAAAGTATTTTGCTTTGATAGGAATTGGCGGAAAAAGTAGCATCAACTCGGTGTTAGGAAACAACATACCAAAAGCCAACAAAACACCAAACACCGCGCCGGAAGCTCCAACAGTAACGGTAGAAAGTTTAAAATTGAGCAAATCGTTGGCAAATTCTATGGATTGCTGAATGTAAAGCGTATTGTTGGGGTCTTCTGACCAAAGTTTAATGTTTTTCATGTAAACTTGCGAATAATATCGCGGAAAATGGTCGGTAACCAATGCTTCAAAATCGTTTACGTTCGGGTTTTGAATGTACAACTGCACGGCTTTTTGAATGGGCGCAAATTCTATCCACTGCACAAAAGTATGCAAAATAGCAGCACCTAAACCCGTAACAATGAAGTAAATAAAAAAACGCTTGCTGCCCCAAACTTGTTCAAGTATTCGACCAAACATCCAAAAAGCAAACATATTGAATAGCAAATGGGTAAAGTCGGCGTGCATAAATATGTGTGTAACAAATTGGTAAGGCTCAAAATTGTCGGAGCTAAAATAAGAAAGCCCCAGCATTTGTGAAACATCAAAGCCTAGTTGTTTGTCCATTACCCAAGTTCCCATAAAAGCTAAAACGCATATTATCAATATGTTTTTAACTACCGGCGGCATATTTGCAAGTGGATTTTGATTCATTTCTTTGTTTTCTTTTTATAGTTTTAGTTTATTTTTTTAGAAAAATTTATCTATTTCATCAATGTTCAAAATATGAATAATTTTCTTGCCATTGGGCGTAAAATTTGGATTTGAGCAAGCAAAAAGCGAATCAATCAGCTCGCGCATTTCCTCGCCGTTTAAGGCTTTTCCTACTTTCATAGAAGCAACTCTGGCGAGTGATTTTGCTAATTCTTCGTTCAAATTCTCTTTTATATTCTTGTCGTAATTTTTATATTCGGCAAACAGTCGTTCAAATATCAAAACGCCTTCATTTGCATTAATAAAAGGCGGAAAACCATTTATTACCACTGTATTTTTGCCAAAAACATCAATATCAAAGCCCATAAATTGCAGGTCTTCTTTTATTTCGGCGAAAAGTAAAAAATCGTCATACGAAAATTCGTACTGCATCGGATACATTACCCGTTGGCTTGCACTCATTTTGCTATCTAATTGATGTAGAATTTGTTCGTACAATATTTTTTCGTGCGCTCGTTTCTGATGTATCAGCATTAAACCCGATTTTATTGGGCTCAAAATATACATATTTTTAATTTGAAGCAAATTTTTTGACACCAAACTGTTTGTATTCTCACTTTCCTCGTTTTGTTTTGAGAAAAAAGTAGTCTGATTCGCTTCAAAATCAGTATTTTCGTGCTTATTGTTTTCAAAACCGGAATACAAATCTTGCCAATTTTCTAAATTTGCTTTTTGAAGAAAATTATCCGATTTACCGTATTTTTTATTTTTATTCGGTTCGCTTTCGCTATCAAACGGGTTGTAGTTGGGATTAAAATCTATCGAGGGCAAAACAAACTCGCTATCTTTTTGTAAATAAGGAATATCGATAAAACCCTCGGTATCAAAATCTATCGAAGGAGCTACATTGAATTTGCCAAGCGACTCGCGCACAACCGATTGCAAAACTTGAAACAAAATCTGTTCGTTTTCAAACTTTATTTCCGTTTTTGTGGGGTGAATGTTCACATCAATGGTCGAAGGTTCTACCTCAAAATAAATGAAATACGAGGGTTGCGTTCCCGTTTGCAACAAACGCTCGTAGCTGAGCATTACGGCTTTGTGGTAGTTGTAATGCTTCATAAATCTGCCGTTTACGAAGAAATATTGATAGTTTCCTGTCTTTTTTGCAAATTCGGGCAAACCAATAAAACCATAAATTCGGGCAAGCGTGGATTCCGATTCTATGGCAATTAAATTTTTGTTGAGTGCTTTTTTGAACAAATCGGATATTCGCTGTTTTAGGCTACAGCCTTTGAGCTTATACACAATGGTTTCGTTGTGAGTAAGCGAAAAATCAATGTGCGGATAAACTAAGGCAATGCGCTGAAATTCAGTCATTATATTCTTAAATTCTACGGCATTGGTTTTCAAAAATTTTCGCCGCGCCGGAACATTGAAAAACAGGTTTTTAACCGCAAAATTAGTACCCGCAGCACACGAAATAGTTTCTTGAAGTTCTACATCTGAACCATTGATTACAATTCGTGTACCTAATTCATTTTCAGCTTTTCGCGTTTTTAGCTCCACACTGGCAATTGCAGCAATTGAGGCAAGAGCTTCGCCTCTAAATCCCATGGTTTTGAGGCGAAATAAGTCGTCGGCAGTTTGTATTTTCGATGTAGCGTGGCGTTCAAAAGCCATGCGAGCGTCGGTTTCGGACATACCTTTTCCGTTGTCAATTATCTGAATAAGAGCACGTCCTGCGTCTTTCACTATAATTGAAATCTCGGTAGCTTCGGCATCTATTGAGTTTTCTACCAGCTCTTTAATAACCGATGCCGGACGCTGTATCACTTCGCCGGCTGCTATTTGATTTGCCACCGAATCGGGCAATAACCGAATTATATCCATCTGTTTGTTTTTTTACAAAACGCATTCTTACACACCGTTTTTGTTCTTTTTGTTATAGCAAAACGCTTGCTTCGCCATAGAGCCTAGCAAGCGTTTGATTACAAAAGAAAAAGAAAAAACAATTAGCTGTAAAAAAGCCAATAAGCCAGCATGAGTAAAATGCCTAAAATGAGAAAAGTACGAACGGTGCTGCTTTTGTTTTCCGAATTAAGCAATTTGCTTGACCTTCGCAACTCGCCACGGCGCAAGGGAATGTATTCCTCTTCTGTTTCTTCTGCACCTGATTCGGCGCGTGCTTCCTGCTTTGCGCGTGCTACTCTGTACTCAAAATCTTCCCTTGCTTCGTCGTAATAACGAGGCGTAAAGCCAAATTTTCTGTTTTTTGGCAATCGAAACATTCCTTGTAATTTCATGTTTTTTTGTATTAAAGTTTTAACGGCAAAGGTAAGCATTTTTTAATTATCTTGTTTGTTTATTTTTGTGCGCTTGTGCTAAAAAATATTAAAATAGAGAAGGTGTTTGCTATTTTATATTTCTTGCAAATGTGTTTTAGAGGTTGTTAAAAAAATTCAAAAGTTCCGTAGGAACGAAATCTTTGTAGAAAAATAAATAAGTATAAATTTAAAGCAGCGTAGCTGCGAAATATCTATACG
>JAIFNL010000187.1 GCA_020047755.1 Bacteroidota bacterium | reverse complement strand
CTTTTGCCAAAAGTAACAAACAAACAACAAAAACCAACAAAAACCAAAGAAAATTTTGTGAAAAACTAAATTCAATCTATTTCAATCTCTATCAATCTACAAATACTAATTCCCTTTGCACGCTGTCATAAGCCCTTTTTACATTGCAAAAGTCGATTTGGAAGCTTCCCTAAGCCCTTTTTGCATTGCAAAAATCGATTTTAAGATGTACATAAGCCCTTTTTACATTGCAAAAATCGATTTGTGAATTATCATGTGCCCTTTTTACATTGCAAAAGTCGATTTGTGAATTATCATGTGCCCTTTTTACTTTGCAAAAGTCGATTTGTGAATTATCATGTGCCCTTTTTGCATGTGCCCTTTTTACTTTGCAAAAGTCGATTTGTGAATTATCATGTACCCTTTTTACTTTGCAAAAGTCGATTTTATGATGTACATAAGCCTTTTTTACATTGCACACACTTAGCGGTATTGATACGATGACTTAGAGTCTCCTGTATCAATTAGTCAGCTCAACCTTAGCAATATTGATACGATGACTTGGAGTCATCGTATCAATTAGTCAGCTCAACCTTAGCGGTATTGATACGATGACTTTAAGTCATCGTATCAATAATCAAACATTAATCGTTAAACATTAATCGTTAAACATTAATCGTTAAACATTAATCATTAAACATTAACGAAGTTCGTAATCCATGCCTACTCCGTAAGGGATAAGACCTTTGAAGTACCATTCGGCTGCGCCTGTTCCGTCGAGTTTGTAGCGTTTGATGCCCGATTTAGAGCCATCGCCAACTACTACGCCTGTTCCGTTGATATCTAACTTATGGCGGAAAGGGTAATAAACATAGCCCGATTTGTTATCTACTACTATACTTGTGATAGAAGTAGGTTCAGAGGCTCCCCCTTCGTCAGATAAAACAACATCAATTCCTCCTTCTTTGAAGTTGTCTATTTGAGTTACGTTGTTGCCGTCTATGTCGCACACATAAAGCCCTACATCTTTACCGCCACTTGTGGCATCGATAACAAAGTAGATTTTATAATTTTCTAAATCCACATCAAACGAACGTATTTTGTAGTCGTACAAAGGAGCTATTTTGGACATAAATTTACCATCGGCAAGATTGAATTTATACAAGCCCTTGCCTGTGCCGTGCTTGCTGTACCATAGTTCGCCATCAACAATTTTCACGCCACCATCAGTCCAGCCATAAGTAGAAGACTCGCCAAGGTCGGCAGCCAATACGCTAGCAAACATAGGAGTAGTAAGAATGTTTGGATACGGCGCACCTTTTTCTAAGTAGCTCATTTTGCGCACTCCTTGGAAACGGTCGAGCCAATACAAGTTACCATTTTCATCAACTGTTGTAACAAATGGGTCGTTGATGTATTCGTTGCCTGTACCGTTGAGGTCGGCACCCGAAGTAATGGTATATTCATCGCCACCTATTAGGTTGGTAGTGAAAATTCTACCATCGGCATCGGTACCAAAAGCTGAATATTTAACATGGTTTCCAGCATCTGAAATAATAATTCGGTCGTTGAATACATTTACCGAAAGTGGGTGTAAACCACAGTTTACAGGTAGTTGTGAGTAAGGCTCATCGTCCTCATCGCTGTACAGCATCTTTTTGTAAAGTTTTCCGGTTTTGGCATCGGTAACAAAGAGCGTGCGCACAATGGCTTTTTTGGCTAATACTTGTTTGGTAGCTACAAGAGTTTCGTGTCCGTCGTTTACGGTAAGCGTAACGGTATAAACGCCAGGCGATGCAAACACGTGTTTGGTAGTGGCGGTAGTAACTAAAGGCGTTCCGTCGCCAAAGTTCCAACTGTAAGTAACTTTTTCTTCTTCGCCTGGGTATTTGAACACAGTGCAATAGAAATCAATTTCTTCGCCATACAATATACCTACCGGATTGTGGTAGATTTTGGGTTGAGGCTTTTGAATGTGAACCGTATCGGTGTAGGTTTTCACTTCGCCATCGGCAGTAACATCGAGTTTTACAATGTAATCGCCCGGAAGTGCGTAATATACTCTTTCGGGTTCTACATCGTTGTAGGTATCTTGTCCAGTTAATTTACTGTTTACTACCACATCGCCACCTTCAAACTTCCAAGCATACGCTTCGCCAAACTTAGAAGCATTGGTAATGTAAACATTAGCGGGAGCAGATAACTTGTCTGCATTGGCAATGGTAAAGTAGGAGTTCGATTCCCCTACAAACAACTCGTCCATTTCTTTTTCGCAGGAAGCCAATCCTACTAAAAAGAGAAGCATCATTGCAAGGTTCTTTATATTCATTGTTTTCATTTTGTTTTAATTGTTTTAATTAAGTAATTGATTAAAATTAATTTATACTATTTGGATTTGTTTATAAACTCAAAATAACTAGCACCGTCCTTTAGGACGGTGTAAAAAGATAAAAGAAGCTTTGGGCTTTAGCCCTTACTCTAATGTTTTGGGCTAAAGCCCATGGGTACATTTGTTTATTTACTACGGCATAAATGCCGTAGCTAGTTATAAAAGCTAGCTCTGCGAGAAAATATTATTTTGATTAATATAAACTAAATTAGAACAATTACTTAATAATTATTAATTTCTCTTTTATTTAATTAATATTTCAAAGATTCTTTCGCGCATAGCAACCGAACCTGTTGAGAGAACAGTATTTGAAATAATAGTTACTTTGCTAATACCCATACTCGATGCAGCGTCAAAGTTATTGTTTATTATTGTTTTGGTCAAATTATCTTTGATGTATTGCTTACCTGCATCGGTTAAAGCACCCGTAAAGTCAGTTTCATTTTTCACAAAGTAAACACCATCGTCGGTAGCCGTTGCCGGAAACAGTTTCATGGTTACATCTCTATTTATTTTAGTAGAAAAATAATCGACAAACTTATCAAAATAAACTGCGTCCATGTTAGTAACTACGTCTTTGCCTTCAGTATTAGCAATTGTATATTCATTGGGAATTACAAAAGGTTGTTTTACTACATACGAGCTCATTAAGGTTTGATAAAACGGATTCAAATCGGTAACAGTAGCTATGGGAGTTTCTTCTACTTTAATAGAATCGGTATTGAATGAATACGAATATTCATAGTTTACGCTATTAGCAGTAACTTTCCATTTCAATGCAAGTGTAGCCAATTTAAAACCTTTGTGAGCATATTCTACTTTAGCAATATTATCATTTACCGCCCAGCATGAGTTTATAAGCGTAATGGTATCGCCCACAGCACTCGCAGCAATAGCCGACAGCGTAGAATTAGCAAACTCTACCTCAGTAAGTGTGCCATTTTCAGCAACTTTATCTATCTTTTCGCAACTTACAAAGCTTATAAGCGCAAAAGAAATAAGTATTAAATATATTGTTTTTTTCATTGTTGTATTATTTTTTTATATTGTTATTGATACGATGACTTAAAGTCATCGTATCAATACTTAGTTGGTTTAATTTCCTAAGTTTGAGTTTTCTACCCACCAAATTTTCTTAACTATCCAAGTTTGTTCTTTAGCACCCAGGCGTTCGATTTCTTTTGGATTGTATTTGTATTCGGTTTCGGGGTCGTAAGGTAGGCGTTGTATCCATTTTCCTTCGTAAACAGCAAGTGCATTTACAGGATATTGTAAGCCAGTATATACATTTGCGCTGTAATTGTATCGTCTCATATCAGCCCAAGCTTCGGGTTGCAAATAAAGAGCAATGTATTTTTGCATCATAATTTGCGAAAGGGTAAGAGCTGCCGAACTTTGAGCTACTGCGCTGGTTGCCAAGTAAGCATCTACTTTATCCGAAATACCTAGCTTAGTGAAGTTTGCTTTAATACCATTGATGTAAGCAGTGTAGGCTCTAGCCTTGTCATTGGTTTGAAAAGCGGCTTCGGCTTCCATAAAATAAACTTCTTCGGTAGTAAGATAAATGATAGGCGAATCGTCTTTAGTCCAAAAACCATCGTACAAGTTAGCATAATCATCTAAGCTGGTAATCCCACGACCTTCGCCTGTGTGAATAGAAGCATATTTTTTGTTTTTGCCAGGGCTTGTAAGTGCATACAAACGAGAACTATCATCGGCTGCGGTAACGGCTTTCATAAAGAACGTTCCTGTGGCAGCAGTGCTGAGTGAGTTTGCATAAATATCCCAGTTTGGCACAGGGCGCGAAGGACCAAAAAGGTTTTTACCCCACGAGTTTTCGGGGTTGGTTAAGTAAGCAAAAGCAGGTTCTTTCCAGTTGAGCTTTGCTTTTTCTACTTGTAGCAACACATTGGTAAAGTCGTTCAAATGCAAATAGTAACGAGCTTTTACAGCATGAGCCAAAGCCAACCAGTTTTGTACGTTACCTTTATATACACGGTCAGAAAGTTCGTCCATTTTGCGGTCGGTAGGAGTTGAACTTTCCAAAGCCACAATCGCCTCATCTAACCAACGGTTAATTTCGCCATACACAATCTCTTGCGTATCGTAAGTTGGGTTGTAAATACCTGTGTAGATTTGCAAAACAGGCATATCGCCAAATACATCGGTAGCCATAAGGAAAGACATGGCTTTCATTATTTTACCTACACCTATGTAGTTTTGCGAGCCTTCCGCTTCGGCAAATTCAATCATTTTGTTGGCATTGCCAGCTACATCGTAGTAATTTCTACGCCACGAGCCAACTCTGGTAACACCTCTAAAGTCCCAACGGTCTCTAACCGAAGTAGAACCGGTAGTAGTAGCTACTTGTTGTGTAAAGAAAGCAGTCATATCGCCTTGTTCGTAAACAGCAATGCTCATGTCGCTTAATACGGCGGGCAACAAATAATTGGGTGAAGATTTCTCAGGCGTATCTTGCGAAGTATTCACATCGAGAAACTTTTCGCAACTGGCAAAAAAGAAACCTATTGCTATTAATATTATTAATTTCTTCATATCTTTATATATGTTCTATTGTTCTATTGTTCTATTGTTGAATTGTTAAATTGTTGAATTGTTAAATTGTTGAATTGTTTCTTATGTATTAATGAATAATAATTTCTAATTAACAATTTCTAATTAACAATTCCTAATTCCTAATTCCTAATTAACAATTCCTAATTAATTAAAACTTAACGTTAAAGCCAAAAGTTAAAGTTCTAGCCGTAGGCACTTGGAAGTTGTCCACGCCCATAGTACCAGCTCCGCTAGCACCGCCTCCGTTAGGACCTGCGCTGTTTACTTCGGGGTCGCCACTAGAATAATTGGTTAAAAGGAATAAATTATTGGCACCTAAATTTACACTAATGTCCGAAGCTTTTATTTTAGAAGCTACTGCTTTGGGCAAGAAATATTCGAGAGAAACAGTTCTAGCTCTTAGCCAACTTGTTTTTTCAACAAAATTAGTTCCTACATAAGCGTAATTGTTGATAAAGTACGAATAATCTAAAATAATAGGAGTTGTGTTGTCAATATACGAGCCATCAGGTTGAGCCACTTTGCCTTTGAAAATAAACTCTTTGTTACGATACTCTGTAAGCATTGCATTTTGTCCGCTGCTAAGTAAGCTAAGAGAAGTAAAGTTCAAAATATCGGCATCGATTGCACCATCAAATAAGATAGTGAAACCAAGGTTTTTGTATCTAAAATAGTTGGTCAAACCAAAACGTACTTTAGGCTCTCTGTTGCCGATGTATTGGTTTGTAGAATTAACAACCGGAAGACCTTCAGCATCAACTATCACATCACCCTCTTCGGTGCGTTGATAATCAGTACCCATAATGCTAAACAAAGGCTGTCCGAGCGACGAGCTAGCATAAGCAATAAGCGAAACCTGTCCGTAAGTAACCGGAAACTCAACCAAGTCGCCAAATAGTTTGGTCAATTTAGAACGGTTGCCAAATGCGTTGGCGGTAATTCTCCATTCAAAGTTTTGTTTTTTGATAGGAATACCTGTTACTAAAAATTCAAGACCTTTGTTTTCAACCGACCCAGAGTTTACAGTTTGCAGAACAGCACCCGTAACAGGCGTTACACGAGGAGTAATGATTTGGTCGAAAGAAGTACGTGTATAATACGTTGCATCTAAACTCAAACGTCCCACGAAGAATCTCAAATCTAATCCTGCTTCAAACTCTTGAGTTATTTCAGGTTTCAAGTTTGGATTACCCGCAAAACGTCCGTTTTTCCAGCCTTCGCCCAAACCAAAATATTGTTCAAGGGTTTGAGTCAATTTGTGAGCAGGAGCATCTTTACCTACACGTGCAAAACTTACACGTGCTTTACCAAACGACAGAGGTTTGAAAAGGTCTTTGGTTAGTTCGCTAAAAATAAAACCAAAGCTATATGATGGATAAAAGAACGAACGGTTTTCGATAGGAAGTGTAGAAGACCAGTCGTTACGAGCAGTCAATCCAAGGATAAGCATACCTTTGTAATCGAATTTCAAATCGCCAAACACACCAATTACTCTACGCATAGAGGTAGCTTGCGTAACTTTTACATCTTTCAGGTTGTTAATCGAAAGAAGGTCGGGATTTAAGAATTGAGTACCATCGGTGCTGGTTCTTAATGTTTTGTCGGCTTGCACGTTGTGCCCTGCAATAACAGTAAGTCTATATTTCTCAGCAAATGTTTTATCAAAAGAAGCTACAAAAGTAGAAGAAATGCGTTCGCTTTCATTCTTTTACAGCTTTGTAATGCTGCGAATAAAAGTCGCGACCTATGGTATAATCAAAACCAAGTCCTTTGATAACATCGTAATGCAAATTGATGCTTTCGATGTTGCGGCTTACTACGTCGTAACGCTCATTGTGATAAGCAGTCCACCAAGGATTATCGGGCACAGTGGACATATCGCCAGAGGTAGGAATCCAAATATCGCGCTCGCTGCCATCAGTATTTTGGTATTCTTTCATATTGTCCCAACGAGGCCATTTGTAAACCGAATTTAACCAACCACCCGAAGTACCTACTATACCGTAAGTATTGTCGGTTTTGATTATATTCACTGAAGCATTTGCACTTAATCTGTCCGAAATTTTAGCTCCACTCTTCAACGAGATAGAAGTTTTGCCGTAAGAAGTATTGGGCACCATTCCTTTGTCTTCTAAGTTTGAAGCCGAAAGGAAGAAGGTTAATCTTTCAGAACCTCCGGTAATGTTTGTACCTAAACGCGAAGCGAAGCCCGTTTGGAAAAACTCTTCTAAGTTGTTGTATCTAGGGTCGCTACGACGAAAAACAGGACCCCAGCTCGAGAATGTTTTGCTGTTGTAAATACCACCCGTTCCGGTAGTGTAAACATCTTGCATATCTTGTAAGTACCCCACTTGCGAAGCAGTAATAGAAGAATTGACCGAAACTTGTACTTTACCTTCTTTTCCTTTTTTGGTAGTGATGATAATAGCACCGTTTGCAGCCTCAATACCATAAAGAGCCGAAGCCGCCGCACCTTTAAGCACCGAAATAGAAGCAATATCGTCGGGGTTTATATCGGCAGCACGGTTAGTAGTACCATTGACCGAGGCATTGGAAATAGGCACACCGTCCACCACAAAGAGCGGCTGATTGTTGCCATCAACCGAAGTAGCACCCCGAAGAATAATTTCTGACGAAGCCCCTGGCGCACCACCGGTAGTTGTGATTTGAACACCCGAAATATTTCCTTGCAAGGCATTGATAACATTGTCTTGCTTAGAACGCACTATTTCCTCAGAGTTCATGTCTTGCACATTGTAAGTAAGCGTTTTTTTATCGCGCTTAATGTTCAAAGCCGTAACCACAACCTCCTCAATATCTTGAGTTGCCAATTTCATAGCTACATCTATTGTCGTTTGCGAACCTACTACTATGCTTTGTGTTTCCATACCCAGAAAACTAAATACAAGCGTAGCACCTTCGTTTACGGTGATAGAATATTTTCCATCGAAGTCGGTTAATGTACCATTGGCAGTAGAATTTCTTTCCACAACATTAACACCCGGAATACCGTAGCCATCTGCTGCCTCGGTAACCTTGCCGCTAATTACTTTTTGAGCAATTCCTAATTGTGCAAAAAGAAGCGCCCCCATTAAAATTAATACTAGTTTTTTCATTCGTCTGTTTTTTTTAAACATAAAAGGCTTCTAAAAATTAAATTTATCCACGAGAAAACCGTTTTTTAGAAGTCCCTATCATTCAAATTTGTTCACGTTTTAGAAGATTTGTAATTAGTCTTTATTAGATTTTAGTTTGTATAAGTATTGCTTATTTAATCTGTTTTTGATTATATCATACAATTATGCTTATTTCTATATAATTCCTAAAAAAACATTTTTTGATTAGAATAAATATTATATACAAAGCTTTGTTTAATAATCAGTTATAAAACATTTACAAATAAATATATTTGTAATACATATTACATTATACAAAGCAAATCTAAAGGATAAATAATAAACTTCAAAATAGGAATATATGTTATAAAACATATTTATATAATTTATAATACAAATTTAACATTAATAGAATTAAAGTACTGATAAACAAAACAATATATTTGTATTTATTGAAATATAAATTTGTTAAAAGTGTTAAATGAGCAAATAAAAAAAAGAAATTGACCTGATTCTTTTTGGGCACTAATATCCATCGCAAAGTTTCTAAAAGTTAGCTAAAATTGAAAATTTCCTTTTTGTAACAAAGCAATTTAACAATTCAAACAATTATTATCCGAATTTCTTCAAAAAAATAGTTTCTGGCTTATTGTAATTTTATATCTTTGTGCAAAATTATTTTTATGCAAAAAAAGCTACGCAAGGCTCACGACAAATTTTTTAAGGAAGTATTTTCGCGCAAAGAAGAAGTTATTGCATATATCAATGGCAGTTTTCCCGAAGAATTGAAATCACAGATTAATTTCGATTCACTAAAACTCGAAAGCGAGTCGTATATTAACGAAGACTTGGAAGAAACATTTTCAGACCTTGTCTATTCGTGTCTTTTTTCTGAAACTCCTATCAAAATAAGCCTTTTGTTTGAACACAAAAGCTTTCAGCCCGATATAATTTATATTCAACTACTCAAATATATTTTGGGCATTTGGGAAGGGAACTTAAAAAAGAAAACAGCACTCATGCCCATCATTCCTATTGTAATCTACCATGGCAAAAAAACATGGCAGCACAAAACGTTTGATGCACATTTTGATAAATTCCCAAAAGAATTGTTGCGCTTTTTCCCTAATTTCGAGTATATTTTAACCGATTTGACCAAACTTACTGAGCAAGAAATTCAAAAGTTTTATCATTCTATTTTTTTGCAGGTAAGTTTTTTGTTAATGAAAAATATATTTGATAATTTAGCGTTAGTAAATAATTTAGATTCTATTGTCCGAAATTTGGATTATATAGATGATAATGAACTGGCTATAAAAATTTCGACAACTATTTTTACCTATATTTTCCATACCAACTCGGAGGAAAATTACGTTAAGATATTAGAAAAAATAGAGCAAACTTCAAAACATATAGATATGTACACAATAGCTGAAAGTTTAATAGACAAAGGAAAACGCTTAGGCATTGACGAAGGAAAACGCTTGGGCATTGACGAAGGAAAACGC
>JAIFNL010000285.1 GCA_020047755.1 Bacteroidota bacterium | reverse complement strand
AGAAGCAGGAAAAACTTAGACAAGAACAAGAACAGAAGCAGGAAAAACTTAGACAAGAACAAGAACAGCAGAATATAGAAAAAGCAGAACAAAAAGGCGAAATGAAAAAAAGTATGGAAATTGCAAAATCTTTAAAATCAAAAAATATTCCAACAGATATAATTATAGAAACAACAGGACTTACGAAAGACCAGATTGATAAACTATAAGCAGTTAAAATATGAAAATAGAAAAGCCACTATAAAGAACGGTGAAACATAGAATTATCAGAGAGTTGATTAACTACATAGGATTTTAAACAACCAAATTATAAATCATAATAGTAAATTGCGATAATGTTCTTTAACGTGTTGATTAGTAAGATAAAAAAAATGTCTAACCGTGTAGATAACTGGTAGCCAAATGGCTACCAATGCCCATCACATAATCGAACAGTTTAACACAAGAATCTAAAAATTTCACAAAGTCGATTATCCACAATGCTAAGTTTTTATTTGCATAAAAAATACCGAAACATTTATTTTTTTCTACGACACTTCTATTTTTACAATTTTACGGGTTTTGAACAAACCACGCGTTTTTCCTTCCAGCGAAATTTTCAAATCTACTTGCATTCCGGGCACCCAAATGTCGGCTAAAGGCTCTGCTATTTCTCCCTTTTGCAAAGAGCGAGTGCTGTAAATGACCAAAAACTTTTTGTCGCCTAGGTAAGTAAACTTCTGAATGGCTTGTCCCTTTCCGGGAGCAGGGTCAAAGTTTGTAAGCATTACGGTTTGCCCTATTGTTAGGTTATCTACATTCAAAAATTCAATTTCGTGCAATTGTTCATTTTGTTTTGTAGCATTGTGATTATTAACTAAATGCACAGGCTCGGTGTAGAGCAAACTTCGCAAAACTAGGGAAATTTCAGAAGAGTTGAGAAAAACCACTTTGTTTCGCCCAAAGCGTTCAAACTCTGTTTTAACCAAAGCATTGCAAAGCGCATCGCCCAGCAGAATTATAGTATCAAACTGAGTGGTTTGTAAATTGTTTTGAACTAAAAAATGAGACTCGAAATAACGCCCCATTTGCCTAATGTGCGAAAAAGTAAGTTGGTTCAATTCTTCTACCGAAATATTGATGGTATGTTTTTTGGCGGTTTCGATAGCAAAGTTCGTTTCAATTCGCAAGTAAGGGTTGGTAAATGTTTCCAAACGCTCTATCCATTTTTTTGCCAAAGGAAGTTGCCTCAAATATTCTTGTTTTAAGTCTTCTTGCGTTCCAATCAATCCTTCTTGTTTGTTAATATCATCAACTATTTTTTTAGCCAAAATAAAATTTCGTGGGTCTAAACCAAAGTTGGTAAAAGATTCTTTTATGGCAATTTCAGATTCAAATTGATTGTAAAAATTTAGAATATACATATTCAAATCAGAACCTATTGCCTCAATAAATGCTATTTTTTTGTTGTTAAAATCAATTGAGTTTTTCCTAAAGAAATCTTTGACAAACAAAAGCGGAAATTCTTGTTTGCTTTCGATTACCTCAAAATTGCTTCGCTTAAAGAAAGTTTCTAAATGAGCTTGGCTTTCTTTTTGAATAGCAGCCGAGTACGAAATCTTTAACGGAATAGGAAGCGTTTCGTCAATTTCGCTTTCTTTTAAAATAGAGCGCATTATCGAAAAATAAACTTGCCGCAAATCGCTCATTACAGGATTGAGCAGTTCGATGCAATCATTTTCGTAAGTATTTAAAACAAAGGTTTTTGAATGCAATATATTTAGGAGGTTTCCAAAATAGTTCAATTCTTTGTTGAAGAAATTCTCTTGATAGGTTTTGCTATAATCTATTCGGTTATTAATCTCATCGACAAAGAAATACAAATGGAATTGAGAAACGCCTCGTTTGGTTAAATTAAAGAATTTTCCTGCAAGAGGTTCAACGCCAGCTATTAAATAATCCTCTTCAAAATGTATGGCTACTGTTTTATTCATTGTTTTTAGTTAAATGAATCGAAATAATTTGGTTTCTAAAAGCTATTTTGTTTGTATAATTTTGCAGTAAAATTAGGTATTTTTGAGCAACTTTCAAAATAATAATAAGAAGAACACAAAGAACACAAAGAATTAGCCACCTTTGTGTTCTTTGTGAACTTCTTTGTGCCTTTGTGGTGAATAATTTTTTTCATTAAATGGCTTAATTTATCTAATTTGTTGATTATTAATTTACAACAAGTCTATTACTTAACTTTTAGCGTAAGAAGTATAGCTTCGAGCTGCCGAACTAGTTCGCGCTTGTTGTTGTTGGGATAATACACAAAGCCTTCGGCAGTAATGATGCGGTTATTTTTTTTGTCGAGCATGGTGTAACTTACAAAAGGTCCGCCCATTGCGTCGTTTACCATGTCCCAAATACCGCGTACTTCGGCAAAATATTGTCCTTTGAACTTTAAATGCGTCAGCAGAGGCTCAACTCTGCGCTCGGTAGTCATGTAACTGCCTTTGTTTGCACCTGGAATGTTCACTTTTAGAACCGAATCGCGCTTATTAATAAGGTATTCTTTGGTAAAAGTAGCCGTATCGGTGTAATTGTAATAATACACTACAATTCCCATTTGGTAGTTGCGTGTTTCTTTCGAGAGCCAAACAAAGTCTTTTCTTTCGGAATAAAGCTGAAAATCTTCCGGTATAATCATATCAATATTGTATTTGCTTTTTAGCTTGCGTTCTATTTCTATGGCTTCGTATTGTTGTGCACGCAACAAATTGCGATGCCTTTCGGCTTCGAGCAAAAAATCGACAATCTTAGTAGAATACGTATCGAGAAGCACCAAAAAGTCGGCTTCGTTGCCGGCTTGCATTTTTATAATAGCCTGTGGTGCAGCCCAAACGTCTTTTCGGAAGTTGATAGCGGGCTTCAAGCCCTCTTGTATGTTTACACGAATAATGTTGCGGCTAGCCTGCATCACTTTGGTAAACCCTTCGTTTGGAATTTGCGAAATATCAAAAAGCGGCTCATCTTGAGGCAAGGCAGGAGTTTCGCTCATTAAAATATCTTTAAAATGCTTGCCAATGCTATCGTTCCAATAGTCCTCTTCCAAAATGAGCAATATCTCGCCCGATTTTCCATTTACCGAAGGCAAATGCAATTTGCTGTTTTTATCGCCGTTGCACGAAAACAAAACCAAACTAAACAGTAATAAATAAATATTTTTCGTCATAAAATTTTATTGTTAAATTCGATTGTTCTATTGTTCTATTGTTTTATTGTTAAATTGTTAAATTATTGAATTATTATATTTTTCATTTTTCATTTTTCATTCCTAATTCCTAATTCCTAATTCTTAATTAAATAATAATTCATCTAAAGTACGGTAGAATATACTATTGAGCAAAAAAAATATCTTAAAGTTTATTAAAAAAACTATTTATGTAACTAATTGATGGGTGTTTGAACGAAAGTTATTTTAAATAACAAATTTTATGTTTAATTTTGCAGCGTTTTTGTAGTGAATGTTTTGTGAGTTTTTAGCGAGAAACCACATACGTTTAATTTCTCTATCAATCTTATTACAAATTAATTGCGCTTAGCAATCCCCCTTAATAATTCAACATATATAAAGTAAAGCAATAGAAATGATTACAGTCTCAAATTTAGCAATTCAATTCGGCAAACGCATATTATTTCAAGAGGTAAGCATGAAGTTTACCGAAGGCAACTGCTATGGTATTATTGGTGCCAACGGTGCCGGAAAATCTACCTTTTTGAAAGCACTCAGCGGCGACCTCGATCCCACAAAAGGAAGTATAGAACTTGGCACAGGCGAACGCCTTTCGGTGTTGCGCCAAAACCACGAAGAGTTTGATGAATATACAGTACTCGACACCGTATTGATGGGCTACGACCTGCTTTGGAAAATAATGCAAGAAAAAAATGCAATTTACGAAAAAGCCGATTTTACCGAAGAAGATGGTTTGCGAGCTGCCGACTTAGAAGAAAAATTTGCAGAGCTAAACGGTTGGAACATGGAAAGCGAAGCCGGAAGCTTACTTAGTGGTTTAGGCATCAAAGAAACAGAGCATTACAAGCTGATGAAAAACCTCAGCGGTAAAGAAAAAGTAAAAGTACTGTTGGCGCGTGCTCTCTTTGGTAAGCCCGACAACTTGCTGCTCGATGAGCCTACCAACGACTTGGACTTAGAAACCGTGCGTTGGCTCGAAAACTATTTAGCCGACTTTGAAAATACCGTGTTAGTTGTTTCGCACGACCGCCACTTTTTAGATTCCATCAGCACACACATTGTAGATATTGATTTCGGAAAAGTGAAAGTGTTTGCTGGAAACTACACTTTCTGGTATCAATCGAGCCAGTTGGCACTTCGCCAAATGCAAAACCAAAACAAGAAAGCCGAAGAGAAACGCAAAGAGCTTAAAGAGTTTATCATGCGATTTAGTGCCAACGTGGCAAAATCGAAACAAACCACTAGCCGCAAGAAAATGCTCGAAAAACTCAACGTGGAAGACATTCAGCCTTCTACTCGCAAATATCCGGGTATTATTTTCACACCCGAACGCGAGCCAGGTAATAATATTCTGACCATTACCAACCTTAGCAAATCTGTTGATGGCGAAATGCTATTCAAAGATTTAAGTCTTTCGGTTGAAAAGGACGACAAAATTGTATTCCTCTCACGCGACCCACGCGCTATGACTGCTTTGTTTGAAATCTTAAACGAAACCGTTAAACCCGACAGCGGCTCTTTTGCTTGGGGGCAAACCATTACTACGGCTTATTTGCCGCTCGACAACTCAGCTTATTTTACGAGCGACATGACGCTAACCGACTGGCTAGCTCAGTTTTCGCCCGATACACAAGAGCTTTTCCTTCGTGGTTATTTGGGCAAAATGCTTTTCTCGGGCGAAGAGATTTACAAAAAAGTAAATGTACTTTCGGGTGGCGAAAAAGTGCGCTGCATGATAGCCAAAATGATGCTTGTAAATGCTAACTTAATGATACTCGATACGCCTACCAATCACCTCGATTTGGAATCTATTCAGGCGTTTAACAATACCTTGATTAATTTCAAAGGCAATATTTTGATGTCGTCGCACGACCATTCGTTTATACAAACCGTTGCAAACCGAATCATCGAACTTACTCCTAACGGAATCATAGACAAGTACATGGAGTACGACGACTACATTACGAGCGATAAAATAGAAGAACTTAAAAATCAACTTTATAACGCTTAGTTGTTGATTTGAACTAATGGAAAAGATTTGGCAACTTTCATAAAAGTTGTCAAATCTCTAAACACCAAAGATTTAAAATAACGTATTTTGTAAACACCATTAGCCAAATTCAATTAAATTAATTTTAGTTCGTTGCACCCTTTAAATGATTAATTATTAATGTTTAACGATTAAGTAATTGGTAGTGTAGAAAAAAATGATGCCTTTTTGAAAAAATTAGCCAAAGGCGTAATTTTTTTTTACATATAAACTCTAAATAAAGCGTTTATGAAGTAAGCCTTTTTTTGAATTTTATGATGCGAAAAATTTTAATTAGTTTGTGTTTAATGCTTTCCGTTCAACTTACACAAGCACAGTTGCTTAGAGTAATTGAGCAAAATAAATTGTATCAAACCTTACTCGACACCAGCTCTAAAAACAAAAAAATACTCACATTCGCTTTGCCTTATGCAACTTACGACCCCGAAACGAGTTTCGCTTTTGGGTTTAATTTAAGCCTTGTTTTTAAAACTGATTCGGTTTTAACTCGCTCCTCCTCTATTAATTTCAATATTGGGTATTCATTAAAAAAACAATTCTCCTTTCTTTTGAGTCATATTATTTTTTCAAAAAAGGAAGAATGGCTTTTCATTGGACGAGCCAATTATCTCGATTTTCCTTTAACTATTTATCAAACAGGCAATAGAACACCTTGGGAAAGTGAAGAGATGATTCTATCCAATGGTTTTCTATTTTACCAGAAGATTTTAAAAAAATTACACAAAGGATTGTTTTTGGGTTTGCAATACCGTTCGTATAACTTACAAAATATCAATTCGATAAATCAAAATTCTTGGCTTATTCAAACAAAACCTTTAGGATACGCTGGCTTTAAGTTGCGAGGTTTGGGTGCAAATGTTAAAATAGATACCCGAAACAATACACAAACGACCACAAATGGGATTTATCTCGATATTTCTACCTATTTTTACTCAAAAAAATGGCAAAGCCAGTTTGAATCAGAAACCTTTGATATCGATTTTAGAGCATTCACGCAGCCTTTTCGGCACAAAAAAACAGTTTGGGCATTTTGGATTTACAACAGTTTTTCTAAGGGAAATGTGGTTTGGGCAGAACTACCTCACAATGGAGTTCTCGGAACTACACGTGGTTACGTAAAAGGTCGCTATCGTTCCGATTATTTTTTAGCGTATGAAACCGAACTACGTATGCCTTTGTGGTGGCGTTTTTGGGGCATAACTTTTGCAGGAATTTCTACGGTTTCAGAAAATAAAGTTTTCCCGCAAAAATGGAATCCAAGTGCAGGCATTGGGATACGCTTTTTACTCAAAAATACCGAACAAATTTTCACTGGTGCTGATTTTGCTTGGGGAGCCGACAAGAACAAAGGAATTTATCTTCGATTAGGGCAAGCCTTTTGAACCTAAAAATGAATTTCGGTTACTAGCAAGTTTCAAAAAAAAAAAAGAGGCATAAAAAAAATCATACATTGAAATTTCGGCAAAAAACACTATTTTTCGCAAATTATTTCTACTAAAAATTACAAATAAAATGCTGCATAAAATAGCACTAAGTTTAATTCCCGGAATTGGTAATATATTGGCACGTAACCTAATAGCTTATGTAGGTAGTGTAGAAGGAATTTTTGAAGAAAAAAAACAAAACTTAATTAAAATACCCGGCATTGGCGAAGTTCTTGCCCAGAGCATTGCAAATGCCGATGTTTTTGACAAAGCAGAGCAAGAACTTTTGTTTATCGAAAAAAATAACATTAATACGAGTTTTTACCTCGACAAGGAATTTCCTGCGCGGCTCAAAACCATGCACGATGCGCCCATGATTTTGTATTGGAAAGGCTCAGCAATTGACCTAGACAGCAAAAAAATAATCAGCATAGTGGGCACTCGCAAAATGACAAACTACGGTCGAACACATTGCGAACGACTCATCGACGAACTAAAAGAACACAAACACGAAGTAATAATAGTGAGCGGATTAGCTTATGGAGTAGATATTTGCGCACACAAAGCCGCATTGAAAAACAATTTACCCACAATAGGAATTGTTGCGCACGGTTTAGATACGTTGTACCCTTCCGAGCATAAAAAAACAGCCTCACAAATGCTCGAAAATGGTGCTATTATGACCGAATACACCAGTAAAACAGCACTTTCGCCCAAACAATTTGTAAAACGCAACCGCATAATTGCAGGCATTAGTGCAGCAACTATTGTAATAGAATCGGCTAGCGAAGGCGGCTCGCTGCTTACGGCTCAAATGGCAGCCGACTACGGGCGCGATGTATTTGCCTTTCCCGGGCGCATAGGCGACAAATACTCAGAGGGTTGCAATCTTTTGATTAAAGCAAAAAAAAGCAGCTTGATTGAAAATGTAACCGACCTCGAAACGTTTTTGCGCTGGGAAAAAAAAGAAATTGCGCTACAACAAAAACTATTCACACAACTTACTCCCGAGGAACAAATACTAGCCGATATTTTAAAACAAGGAAACTTATTTATCGACGAAATTTGCTCACAAAGCCAAATGCCAAGTCATAAGGTTCTTTCATTGCTCTTGAATATGGAATTTGCAGGTTGTGTAAAAAGTTTACCAGGAAAAATATTTCAATTAGTTTAAGCCAAGTATTGAAGAATTGCCATTTTAAATTAATTCAAAAAAAAAAAAATAAGAAAATGGAACATAACAAGCTAATTAATAACACAGTAGATTTTGTTAAACAAAAATTAGCCAACGCCGAAGGTGGGCACGATTGGTGGCATATTTATAGAGTTTGGCAACTTTCGCAAAAAATAGCAAAATCGGAAACGGCTGATTTATTGGTTGTTGAGTTAGCCGCTTTGCTTCACGATATTGCCGATTCTAAATTTCATAATGGCAACGAAACCTTAGGGGCTGAAATAGCCAAAGAATTTCTTATTGCGCAAGATGTTGAAAATAAAACTATTGAGCACATCGTAGCTATTATTGATAATATTTCGTTCAAGGGAGGAAATTTTGAACAATCGTTTAAATCCTTAGAACTTGATATAGTGCAAGATGCGGATAGATTAGATGCAATAGGAGCTATCGGAATAGCCCGAACGTTCAATTATGGAGGTTTCAAAAACCGCGAAATTTACAATCCCAACATTCCTCCAGTTTTGAATATGAACAAAGAACAATATAAAAAGAGTGTAGCACCAACTCTAAATCACTTTTACGAAAAATTATTGCTCCTCAAAGACCGAATGAATACACCAACAGGCAAGCTAATTGCAAAAAAAAGACATGATTTTATGCTTCTTTATTTGACTCATTTTTTCCACGAATGGGAAGCGAATGATTTATCGTTGAATAGTAAGGAGTGAACCAAAATATACTATTAATTTTGCTACACTGCTTAAACGAGTAAAAAAAAAAATTAAATCGGAAATGCTATCTAATTAAAAAACAATTACATAAAAATTTATAAAAAGACAAAAAAAACTATTTGTAAATTTTAACACATTATTATTTGCTTTTTTAAAATTAGTTGTGTAACTTGTAGAGGATTAATTAATAGTAGTTTTTTCAAAAAAAAGGTTTAGGTTAATAATGAAAGTTAAAAAGGGCTGTTTATGTACAGCCCTTTTTTTTTGTTTTGTTTAATCAAAATATTCACTATTTTTGCGCTGTAAAAAAAAATTATCAAAGAAGTTTGCTTTTAGTTTAATGTATAATAGTAGATTTTAGCTAAAAAAAAATCGCACGAAAAAGTAATTGTAAACTTCGCTAGCAATTATAAAATTATGGTTTTCTTAAAATTATTATTACTTTCAATTGGTTTGCTAAGCATTGCAATGCTTGGTTTTAGCCTCAAAATATTGGTAAAGCGTAAAGGAAGTTTTCCGGAAACACGCATAGGACACAACGAAGAAATGCGCAAAAGGAAAATATATTGCATCAAAACAGAGCAAGTTAGAATAGATAAAGGAATTGATATAAAAGCAAAACATACGACCAACAATTGCGCAGGTTGTGTGTAACTAGTTTATTTTTAATTCTTTGTGAGTTTCATTTTGCGTCTGTAAAATTCATTTCAACTATTTTTTTTTTAAAGATACTGTTACAAAGTAAGTACTAAAAAAAAGGTTGAGTAATTTCACTTAAAAAAAAATAATTAATTTCTGATATTAAAAACAACAAATGAGTCTGCTTTCTACTGAAAATGTTATAAAAAAATATGCCAACCATCTTGCGCTAGATAAAGTAAGTATCAGCGTAGAAGAGGGACATATTTTTGGATTACTGGGTCCTAACGGAGCCGGAAAAACGTCGTTAATCCGAATAATCAACCAAATAACTGCACCTGACGAAGGCAAAGTTTACTTCAAAGGCAATGTACTAAGCCTAAAAGATATAAGCCAAATAGGCTATTTGCCAGAAGAAAGAGGTTTGTATAAAAAGATGAAAATAGGCGAACAAGCCATTTATTTAGCTCAACTAAAAGGAATGCCTAAACACGAGGCAGTTGAAAAACTAAAGAGCTGGTTTCGTAAGTTTGAAATTCAAGATTGGTGGAATAAAAAAGTAGAAGAACTATCGAAGGGAATGCAGCAAAAAATACAATTTATTGTAACTATTGTGCACGAACCTAAGCTTCTTATTTTCGACGAGCCCTTTAGTGGCTTTGACCCAATAAACGCAAATTTGCTCAAAAGCGAAATTCTTAATTTGAAGGCTGCCGGAAGTACTATTATTTTTTCGACACACAATATGTCTTCGGTGGAAGAGCTTTGCGATGAAATTGCTCTGATTAGCAATGGAAAAACAATTTTAAATGGTTCGCTTTTCGATATCAAAAACCAATTTAAGCCCAATATTTTCGAGATACAATTTGCAAAATCTTTTAATAAAATGGAGTTTGCAATGAATAGTTTCTTCGATTTATTGAGCGTGGAACATCAAAAAAATGATATTATTTCGACTAAAGTAAAGCTCAAAGAGAATGCAACAACCAACGATTTGATACAAATAGGTTTAAAAGCAGGAACTATTTTGTCTTTCAACGAAATAATTCCAAGCATGAACGATATTTTTATTGATATTGTAAACCAACAAGGAAAAAAACAAACAGCGTAACTTAATAGTAATCAAAAAAAAATCTTTTAAAAAAATAAGCAATAAACCAAAATTAATTGTATGTTTTATTTGTAAGTTATTAAAAATAAATATATTATTAATAATTTACTCAAAAAATAACACTGGTGCTAAACTTTTTTTCAAAAAGATGTTTGTTTGTTGCACTATCAAAAAAAAAATAGATTTTTCTTTTAATAAAAGACTAAAAAAATAATAGACTAAAATGAATAAAATTCTTTTTATTTTGCAAAGGGAGTATTTGACTCGTGTAAAGAAAAAATCGTTCATAATCATGTCATTTGTAGGACCTTTGCTTATGGCAGCCATGTTTGTAATTCCGGTTTTGGTTGCAACTATGGAAGATGATGAGCAGTTAAAAATAGCTGTTCTGAACGAAGGAGATACGTATAAAGATAAACTTAAAAATACGGAAGCAATTAATTTTGAGTATGTAAAAAATAAAAGTTTAGAACAACTTAAAGCCGATTTCTTTAAAAAAGAATTTGATGCAATTTTGAGTATTCCCTCAGATTTAGAATCGAGTCCCGATAAATTAACGATTTATTCTGAAAATCAGATAAAATTAAGTACTCTTTCGTACATAAGCAATAGTTTGGAAGACGAAATTGAAGCCAAACGAATGTCGATTAAGGGTATAAACAAAGAAATGCTCGACAGTATCAAAACCGATTTAAGCATCAATACCATCACTTGGAACGAGGAAGGTGAAGAAAATGAAAGTTCGACAGAGCTTTCCATGGCAATAGGTTTTATTTCGGCTATGATAATTTACATGTTTATTTTTATGTACGGTGCGCAAGTTATGCGTGGTGTAATGGAAGAAAAAACAGGTAGAATTGTAGAAATAATCATTTCATCGGTAAAGCCGTTTGAGCTGATGATGGGAAAGATTTTGGGTATTGCTTTGGTTGCTTTGACACAATTTGCGTTGTGGATTGTACTTACTTTTGCCATTGTAATGGGAGCAAATTTTGCAATAGCTTCGGGCGACAAACAGCCCACAATTACTGAATTATCGCAAGGTACATCAACTGCAAATGTAGAACAGATGCTCGAAAAATCGGACTCTGGAATGGCTGGCATTATGAAAAAAATATACAATTTGCCTTACGGAATGATATTATTTTCATTCATTTTTTATTTTATTGGAGGTTATTTGCTTTATGCGTCGTTGTTTGCTGCTATTGGTGGAGCTGTTGATAATGAGACAGATACCCAGCAGTTTATGCTACCAATAACCGTTCCGCTTATTTTGTCTATCATTATGGTACAAGCCATTATTCAAAATCCGAATGGCAGCATAGCGTTCTGGTTTTCAATGATTCCGTTCACTTCGCCCATAATTATGATTATTAGAGTAGGATTTGGAGTAGCTTGGTGGGAAATGGCATTGTCTATGTTCTTGCTAATCATTACATTTATAGGCACTACTTGGGTTGCCGCCAAAATTTATAGAACAGGTATTTTGCTTTACGGCAAAAAAGTAACCTATAAAGAACTTTGGAAATGGCTAAAATATTAAAAAGCAATACATTCGTTATTTTTATACTCTTTTGGGCTTTGAGTTTTGGCGCGTGTAGTACCGATTTTACCCCAAAACCCAAAGCTTATTTTAGGATTGATTTTCCTGAAAGAAATTACCAACGATTCGATTCGTTGTGTCCTTATGTATTTGATTTTCCGGCTTATTCATCTATCGAAGAGCCTAAAAATACCGATTATTGTTGGAAAAATATTTATTTCAAAAGTTTTAATGCTCGAATCTATTTGAGCTATAAAACGATAAGTATTTCCGATTCGTTGTATAAATTTATAGAAGATTCGCATACTTTGGCATACAAACATAGCATAAAAGCCGATGCCATTAGCGAACAAATTTTTATAAATAACGAGAAAAAAGCTTACGGAATATTATACGAAATTAAAGGAAATGCGGCTACTCCTTTACAATTTCACATCACCGATAGTGCAAAGAATTTTTTGCGTGGTTCGCTCTATTTCAATAACGTACCCAATAAAGATTCGTTGGCTCCGGTTATTGATTTTTTAAAAACCGATGTTGTTCATTTAATGGAAACTTTGGAATGGAAATGATTAAATTTCAATAATATTCATTTTTTTTTCAGACTGTTTTCTTTCAGGCACTAAGTAAGTAGCGATTACTGTTTAACGCTTAAACAGTAATTTCTACTCGTTACGTTATCATTTATTAAACAATTTTCCATTACAAAAATGGCATTAACATTAAAAAAAGAAATAGCCGAAAATAGTTTCCTTTTGTTTTGGGAAATAAAAGAAGACTTAGAAACTTTAATTAATTCCTTAGTTCGTTTTGGTTATACGCCCGATGAGTTAGACCCAATAGCCGAATTTAAAAACGACCAACGAAAATCGGAATGGTTAGCAACTCGTGTGCTGGCGAGTGATTTTTTTTGCGAAAAAACGCTGATTCACTACGATGATTTTGGAAAGCCATTTTTAACCAATGGCTATAATATAAGTATCTCACACACAAAAGAGTTAGTTGTTGTAGCTTTGTCGGCAACTAGCATAATAGGAATTGATACCGAAGTGGTGTCAGATAAAATTGGTCGTGTAGCTTTAAAATTTTTGCACAAAACCGAACTTGAAAATATTGATATTGAAAAAGATATACTCAAATTGTATTTGCATTGGTGTGCAAAAGAAGCATTGTATAAAGTTTATGGCAAAAAAAATCTGAATTTCATTGATAATCTAAAGATTGACCCAATTGAAGACAACAAAGGATATTTTACCGGACATATTATTTCAAACAACGAAAACAAAAGCTATCAAATGCAATATTTTGATTACAAGGGTTATTTGGTTGTTTGGACAAGCAAATAAGTAGTGTCTGAAAAAAGACACATTTTCCCACGTTATTTTGAAATTTGCTGTTTTCTTTCAAACATTAGATAAAAAAATATAGTAATATTGAAAAAACAAACAATATATAACCGTTTTTGTAGGAAGAAAAAACAACTTGCCGTACTTTTAGATCCCGATAAAAGTTTGGATAGCTTTGCTTTGCAAAAAAAAGTACAACTAGCTGAACAGATAGGAATCGATTATTTTTTTGTAGGCGGAAGTTTAATTTCAAATTCGATAACTAATTTAATCAACCAAATAAAAAAGAGTAGCTCAATACCTGTAATTATTTTCCCAGGAAGCGTAATTCAAATCTCGGAAAATGCCGATGCTTTGCTTTTTTTGTCGCTTATTTCGGGTCGAAATCCCGAGTTTTTGATTGGAAGCCATGTAATTGCAGCACCTTTTTTGAAAAAAACACAAGTAGAGATTTTATCCACGGGCTACATTTTAATTGAAAGTGGCGTTCAAACCTCTGTGGAATATATGAGCAACACCAAAGCCATTCCGCACGCCAAAATAGATATTGCTACCGCTACCGCTATTGCTGGCGAAATGCTTGGAAATAAGCTCATTTACCTCGAAGCAGGAAGCGGAGCTGCCAAGCCTGTTAGTTTAGAAATGATAGCCGAAGTGAAGCGTAATATTTCAGTTCCGCTAATTGTGGGTGGAGGAATTAAAACGATACAGCAAATAAACAACACATTTGATGCGGGAGCCGATATTGTAGTAATTGGAACTATTTTAGAAGAAAATCCTGAATTATTAAAAAATTATCACGCAATTTATTAACAAAAAGTTATAATTTTCGCAACATTCTTTTCAGGTTTTCAATTTCGAGCTTGTATTCGTCATTTTTAAGCTCTACTTCGTTGAGCTGTTCTGTTAATTCTTGCTCTCTATTTCTCATTTTTTCGGTAAGTTGGTTCGATTTTTCGAGTAAAATAGCTGTTCTAGTTTTTGATTTTTCCGAAATAATAGTGGAAGCAATGTATTCAGAAATGGTTTCGATAAAATTCAATTCATACTGCTCAAATTCTTTGAGCGATGCAATTTCCAAAATGCCCACAATTTCGTCGTTGTAGCTAATTGTTTGAGCAATAAGAGCTTTGGGAACCGTTTTGCCCAAACCCGATTTCAAAAGCAAATAATCTTCGGGCAACTTGGTCATATACACACTCTTATTTTCAATGTAAGCCGTTCCGATAACACCTTCGCCAGGTAAAATTTTGCGTTCGAAATATTTGCGTTTTTCGTAAGCATAAGCCGCTTTTAGCTCCAGAAATTTGTCGCCCGCTCCATCTTCACTGGCAATAAAAATAGCTCCTTGATTGGCGTTTACATATTTAACTACTTCCGAAACCAAAAAATAACTTAACTCGCTAAAATCAAGGTTTTGCATTCTCAAAATTTCGCTTATTTTGGTTATTCCTTTGCTATTGTATTCGTTCAAAAATTTCTCTCTTTCTTCTTTAACAATAGCATCGGCAAGTTTTTGCTTTATATTATTAAGCGATTTCCCAATGTAATCACTTTCGGCTAAATTTTCTTTGAGTTCTAAATTATTATTCTCTATTTCTATTGCAAATTCTTTATACCTCTCAAATACAGCTATTTGACTATTTTGTAATTGCATACTTTTAATTGTAGCTAAATTCTTTTCAGCCAGAAGCTTGGTCAGGTGATACGCCGCAAAGCCAACTGCAATATTTATAGCAATTCCCCAAGTTAATTCATGTAAACTGTAAATACCATCGTTGCGGTAGTTGTTTATGGTAAATTGTTTTAAGAAATTGAAATTGATAAAAAGATATTGCAATACATTGTAAAATACAGCAATCAAAGGACCTATAAACATTAACTCCTTGTATTGAAATATAATAAGAGTTATATAATAAGCAAAATAAAGGTAATTTATTACAAAAACACCACCCGAAATAGGAACAAAAAAAGTAACCGAAGAGCCAAAAAGAATGCCAAGTACAAAAATTTTAATTTTTTGCGAAAAAATGTACGTTTTCGCTAAATAAAACAAGCCCAATTGAGTGCTTGCTAAAAAAAATGCAAGCGCAAAATTATCATAAAAAAAACCCAACAAAAGCCCAAAAACAAACGAAACTATCGTAAATTTCCAAATCAAACCTTCGGCTTGCTGGTAGGTTTTGTCTAGCTCTTTTTGAAGTAAATTATTAAAAACGAGGTCTTGATTTTGCATTGAGTTTTTGAGTTAAAATTTAGTTCAAAAATACAAAAAATAATTTGAATTGAAGTTTTTTTACGAAAAAAAATATTTATATTTGATTTTTTCTATATTCATTCAAGAACAGCATAAAAGTCTATATATGAAATATTTAGTATTTTCAGATATTCCCAAAGTACTCCATTCGTCGAAAACAAAAAAGCCGTTTGATAAGTGCGTAATGTGCGAAAAAGAGTTATTAAGCGAAAATTCGTACTATTTTATCGAAAAAGCCTTCAATCAGAATATACAAAATGGCACAAAAGACGTGCTATTTGAATATGCAATTTGCATGGATTGCCACGAAAAAATAGCAAAAGATCTTTCAAAAGAAAGCTTAGAACGCATAAAAATGTATTTCGATTTGTATGTCGATTTCGATGAAAGAGATACTATTTTATTCAACAAAAGGGAGAGAATTGACTTCGCCGATTGGGTTTCGGAATGTGTAATAAGTAAGAAAAATGTTGCGCAATTGAAAGAATATCAGATAGCTGCAATGTGCTACGAAGACAAAGTTATGTATGGTAGTTTGCCCATGGCAATAGGCTTTGAAGCAGCCGACGAGTTGCAACAACTTCTCTCGAAAGAAACAAAAGATACGATAGATAGATTTCAAAATTACATTTTTCCGCCCAAAGTTTGGGACGAAATTCCTTCTAAACGATTAATTTTCATTTAGTTTTTGAAAGGAAAAGCATCATTTTTATTGAAGTAAAAATACAAAAAAAGAAAAAATAGAGCCCAAATTTGCTTTTTATTGCTTAATTTTAGGTTCTAATTTAAAATAAATAAATAAACTTAGTTTTTTTTAAAATTGTATCATTTTATAATTCAATTATTTGAATTATAAACCAAAGAGAAATGTTGATATGCTGTTAAAAAACATGTAGATATGTTAATTTATTTATATAGAATAATTAAATTTGCATTTTATTTTTCAATGCAAACGTTTGAAAAAATAGTTTGTACAAAGTTTGCTAAATTTAAACTAAGCCTTTTGAAAAATAAAGGAAAAGCATTCTTTTTAACAACAACAACAAAACAATTATAAGATTTAATATTAACATTAAGGCGTCAAAAACCTTATCATTTTCAATCATTTACTTATCATTATGGGTAAAAAAGCAACTGCAGAATTAAAACAAGTCGTAATCCGATTTTCAGGCGACTCTGGTGATGGAATGCAGCTTACCGGTACGCAATTCTCAAACACATCTGCTTTATTAGGAAACGATGTTTCTACATTTCCGGACTATCCGGCAGAAATACGTGCACCGCAAGGAACCGTAGGCGGAGTGTCGGGTTTTCAACTACATTTTGGGCAAACCGAAATTAACACACCTGGCGATTATGCCGATGTGTTGGTAGCAATGAATCCTGCTGCATTACGTGCAAATCTTCGTTGGGTAAAATCGGGCGGAACTATCATTTTAGATGTGGATAGCTTCAACGACAAAAACTTGAAACGTGCCGGATATGTAAACGATCCGCTTCCTGAACTAAAAAAAGGTGATTACAATATTATAGAAGCGCCTGTAACTGAGTTTACAAAAAAAGCGCTTGAAGGCTCTGGTTTAGACCAAAAAACAGTTCTTAAAACCAAAAACATGTTCACTTTAGGCATTGTGTATTGGCTTTTCGACCGTCCTTTGAGTTATACCGAGCAGTTTTTTGACGACAAATTTGGCAAAAAACCTCAAATAGCCGAAGCCAATAAAACGGTTTTGCGTGCAGGTTTTAACTTTGCCGAAACCATCGAAGCCTTGGTGTCGCACAAAGTGGCTGCTGCCGAAATAGAAAAAGGCGTTTATCGCAACATTACTGGCAACGTGGCTACTGCTTGGGGACTTTTGGCTGCTTCCGAAAAATCAGGATTGCCTTTGTTCGTGGGTTCGTACCCAATTACTCCGGCTACCGATATTTTGCAAGAACTTTCGGAGCATAAAAATTTAGGCGTTAAAACCTTCCAAGCCGAAGACGAAATAGCAGGTATTGTAACTTCGATTGGAGCAAGTTTTGCTGGCTTGTTGGCTGCAACTACTACTTCAGGTCCAGGTTTGGCGTTGAAAACAGAAGCTTTGGGCTTGGCTGTTATTACTGAACTTCCGCTGGTAGTAATAGATGTGCAACGTGGAGGTCCTTCGACAGGTTTGCCTACTAAAACTGAGCAATCGGACTTATTGCAAGCCGTTTACGGTCGCAATGGTGAAGCTCCAATGCCAGTGATAGCTGCAAGTACTCCTTCAAATTGCTATTTTTATGCTTTTGAAGCTGCAAGAATAGCCGTAGAACACATGACTCCTGTTATTTTGCTTACCGATGGTTTTATTGCCAATGGCTCGCAACCTTGGAAAATAACTTCGATGGACGAACTTCCAAAAATTAACGTTCCTTATGCAAAAACCGATGCGCCTTATCTTCCTTACGAGCGCGATGAGAAATTTGTACGCACTTGGGCTATTCCGGGCACTGCCGGTTTAGAGCACCGCATTGGTGGTTTAGAGAAAATGGCAAAAACAGGTAATGTTTCTTACGTTCCCGAAAACCACGAGGTGATGACCAAAGAACGCCAAGATAAAGTAGATGCCGTAGCTAATTTCATTCCCGAACTTCAAGTTGAAGGCGCAACAGAAGCCGACTTACTTATTGTTGGCTGGGGCGGAACTTACGGACATTTGATTTCGGCTGCTCATACATTGCAAGAAGAAGGATACAGCGTGGCTCATGCTCATTTCAATTACATCAATCCGCTTCCCAAAAATACGGCAGAGGTATTGAAACGTTATAAAAAAATTCTTGTATGCGAACTTAACTCCGGACAATTTAAAAAACATTTAACTATCAACTTCCCGCAGTTTAGTTATTTGCAATACAACAAAATTCAAGGATTGCCTTTTACTGTTTTAGAAATAATAGAACACGCAAAAACTTTATTTTAAATTGTTAAATTGTTAAATTGTTAAATTGTTAAATTGTTAAATTGTTAATTATTGAATTTTTATTTTTTTTTAATGAAACAATAAAACAAGAATTTATAATAAAATTTAGAAACAATGTCAGAACAAAATAATTATACATTCAAAGATTTTAAAAGCGACCAAGAAATAAGATGGTGTCCGGGTTGTGGCGATAGTGCAATTTTAAATGCAGTACAAAAAGCAATGGCAGATTTGGGACGCAAAAAAGAAGAATATGCCGTAGTATCGGGAATTGGCTGTTCGTCGCGCTTTCCTTATTACATGGCTACTTATGGGTTCCACGGAATTCACGGACGTGCGGGTGCTTTGGCATCGGGCGTAAAGGTGGCAAATCCGCATCTTAGCGTATGGCAAATTACCGGCGACGGCGATGCCTTGGCTATTGGCGGAAACCATTTTATTCACGAAATTCGTCGCAACGTAGATTTGAACATTCTACTTTTCAACAACGAAATTTATGGCTTAACCAAAGGACAATATTCTCCGACCTCGAAATACGGTAAAATAACCAAAACCTCTCCTTTCGGTACGGTAGAATATCCTTTTAGCGTAGGTGAGCTAACGGTTGGCGCACATGGCAAATTTTTTGCTCGCACCACCGACAACAACCTCAAGCAAATGACCGATGTATTTATCGAAGCCGAACATCATAGAGGAACTTCTGTAATTGAAATTTTGCAAAATTGCGTAATTTTCAACGACGGAGTACACGATTTGATTACCGATAAAAATACGCGCGAAGAGCATCAGATTTATTTGGAACACGGAAAGCCAATGCTTTTTGGAAAAGACAACAACAAAGGTTTGGTTCTCGATGGTTGGAAACTCAAAGCTGTTACCATTGGCGAAGACGGTATTACCGAAGCCGACATTTTGGTACACGATGCTCACGAAGAAAATCCTACCATGCACAGTATGCTTATTAACATGAAACTGCCTGATTTGCCGGTAGCTATGGGAGTAATTCGTGCGGTGAAAGCAACTACTTACGACGAGGCTGTTACAAAACAAATCGAATGGGTAAAAGAATCGTCGAAGATTAAAAATATGACAGATTTGCTTTTCAGTGGAAACACTTGGGAAGTAAAATAATTAATTAGGAATTGAGAATTAGGAATTAGGAATTTTTTCTTTTTATTCTTAATTCTTAATTCAATGTTGTTTAGTTAAGTTTATTTGAGCATTAGCCCTTCAAGGGTTTTAAACCCTTGAAGGGCTTAACTTAACGATATTAATTCTTAATTTTTAATTCCTAACTCGTAATTCCTAATTTTTAATTCCTAATTATCCATGTCGAAGCATAAGGTTTATTTACTATTGGGTGGCAATATAGGAAACAGAATTCAATGCCTAGAGCAAGCCAAAATTGAAATAGAAAATAGAATAGGTGCGATTGTAGAAGCGTCATCGTACTATGAATCAGAACCATGGGGTTTTACTGACGAAAAGCCATTTATTAATCAAGTGATATTGGTAGAAACTCCTTATCAAGCTTTTGAAATACTTGAACTAAATCAGGCAATAGAAAAAGATTTAGGCAGGCTGCGGAAAAAAACTCAATACACTTCTCGCAACATAGATATTGATATACTTTTTTTTGAAAACATGATTGTATATGAGCAAGGTTTGATTATTCCACATTCGCAATTACACAAACGCCGATTTACATTGCTTCCTTTGGCTGAAATAGCAGGAAATTTCATTCACCCAATTTACAAAAAAAGCATCAATGCCATTTTAGAAAATTGCGACGACTCTCTTTCGGTGCGAAAAATAACAGCTATTCAAGAAGAAGCTAGCCAAATGGAAGACCTTAAAGAAGTTACAGTTTCTTAAATAAATTTCGCCACTTTATTTTTTCTTTTTAGCCAGCAAAGTGGTTTTTAATAATTCGTTGAAAAACAACAGAAGTGCAAACACAATTACTATTTGCAAAGGAAAAAATAATCGTTCACTTGGAATATTGAACACAAATTTGGTGGGCGAAAACCAAAATGATGTAATTAAACTTCCCAAAATTAAGCCTACTCCAAAGAAAACCCAAGCAAACTTCAAATAAATATTTTTAGCGTTTTTTTGCTTTTCGTAAGCATGAATTTGCTTCATAATTCGGTCTTCCAAATCCCACGACGATTTGGGGTTTTCATACGTTTTAAGCAATTGGCTCAGTTTATCGTCTTTTTCTGAAAACATAGTGTTGTTAATTGATAATTGATAATTGATAATTGATAATTATTAATTCATTTTCATTTTTCATTCTTCATTCTTCATTTTTCATTTTTCATTTTTCATTTTTCATTCTTCATTTTTCAATCTTCATTTTTCATTCTTCATTCTTAATTGTGAGAATAATGTAAGGTCTTAGCTTCGTTTTTCAAAAGCTTTTCCATTTGAGTATAGAATTGATTTCGAGCGCGATGCAAAGTAACTTTTACTTTTGAGAGCGACCAAGCTGTAATTTCGCATATTTCGTCAATCGAATGTTCTTTGATATAAAAAAGCTGTAAAGCTAGCGAAAAATCGGACGAAAGTGCCTCTATGCTTAGCGTTACAAAATGCGTGAGTTCTTCTTTTTCGAGGGCGTGAGTTTGTAAATCGGCTCTATTAATTTCGGAATCTGAAATATCGGCGTACAAATGTTTTTTGTCTGATTTGATTTTTTTGTAAGCCTCATTTACTACAATTCGGTAAAGCCAAGTAGAAAATTTCGCTTCTTCCTTGAAAGCAGCTATGTTTTTGTAAATTTTAATAAACGCCTCTTGAACCACATCTTCGGCATCGAAAGTGTTTTTCAAAACAGAAAAAGCAATGCCAAAAGCCGCTTCTTTGTACGTTCGTACAAAGTAGCTGAAGGCATTTGGCTCGCCATTTTTAACTTTTTGCAAGTAAACCTTGTCCATGCTTACTTGTTTTCTTCGGTTTTGGGTTTGTCTAGCTTAGCAGCTAAAACCATAGCTAAACCTCCAAAAATAAGCATCGAAAAGGGAATTTCGGCACCATTGAACATCAAGTGCAAATGTTGAAGCAAACCGCCTACAAGTACTCCAATTCCAACACCCGTTGCCAAAATTCCTATTTTGAACCAAGGAAAACGGAAAGGTGTGGTTTTGAACATAGCTGGGTCGGCTGCTTTTTCAATCAATGCCAAACGTTCCGAATTGCGGAAGCGTAAGAAAAAATAAACTGCCAAAAGCACTGAGGCAAAAAATACTATCGGAATAAACGATTCAATAACTTGTGGTAACATAGTTTTAATTTTTAATTTGTTTGTAACTAATTTTTCTCATTAGATACTCGCACCCAAAAATAGGTTACAACTTTTTTACTTTAAATTAGTCGCACTTAACGTTGTCGGCATATTTAGCTCATTACCATGTTGTTCCATCTTAAAAATTAATATTCTTTAGCTACTAAATTGGCACTTCTTTTGGCTATGTCCACAGCTCTTTGTCTGAAAAATGCGCCGTCTAAAAGCAAAGGTTCTCTTATTTTATAGGTTTTGCAATCGCCATATTCGTCTTTTTCTACCAGCTCATCTTCTTTGCTTCTGCTCGAATTCCATTCTTCTACTATTTTTGAATCTTTGTAGATTAGGCTTACTTTAATTCCATATTCATAGCCGGTCATGTAGTAATTGCCATTGCTGCAATCGTCGTAAGGTGCGTTTTCAACAAAAGAATAGGAGTAATTGTATAAATCGTGCACTTTTAATCGGTAAGGAGCAGAAATATCATTAGTTATCACAAAACCATATTTACGTAGTTTTTGTTCTAATTCGTCCTTAAAATCGCTCGCCGATTTTACGTTGCTAAAACCATTCATATCTATTAAAATGGGCACACTCGGTACGTGTTTTGTACATGAATTGGTTATAATTGCCAAAAGAAATACAAATAGAAATCCGGTTTTTTTTATAATTTTAATCATATTGTTAAAAGTTTTAATTTTCTTTTAGATTCTTAATAAAAAAAACGTTGGTGGTGCTTACAAAATTGTATTGAGTGGTTAAATTGTTGATAGCGTAACTAGATAGTAACCGAAATTCTAATAACAAATTGTTACATTGTTCAATTGTTCAATTGTTATTTTATATCGAAAAATTGGAAAATTTAGAATTTTAGCGAACTTTTTCAAAAAGTCACCATTTTCGGGCTTTAGCCCAAGTTGGGAGCGCAGGCATTTTGGGCTAAAGCCTGTTTTTCGGTGGTTTTCATTTTCCCGACCTGAAGGTTGGGGCTAATTATTTTTTTTTAAAACAACATCTAACTAAAATACCAGCTTATTTTTATTGAGTGCGGGGGCTGTTTTTGTTGGTTGGATAGGAAAAATGGCTGATTTTAAGGCAAATAATACTTTGGGAGAATGATTTTTGGCGAATCCGATTGCTTTTTTGTTGAATCCGATGAGCTTTTTGTGCTGACCGATGACCTTTTTGTGCTGACCGATGACCTTTTTTTGTTGACCGATAACCTTTTTTTGCTGACCGATAACCTT
>JAIFNL010000297.1 GCA_020047755.1 Bacteroidota bacterium | reverse complement strand
TCCATTTCGGACGTGGTAAGTTTAATTCCAGCTTCGCTTGCTTTAATCATAGTATCTACAATCAAATCTTGAGGTATTTGCTTGAAACGTAGATACATAATATGCCACCAGCTGATGTTTACGCGCGAAAACATGGCACGAGTCCAAAGCATACCGCCACCTAATATAAAAACTGCTGCAATAAAAGCAATAAAAAACACAAAAAGTATAAAGCCGAATAAAAAACCACCTCCAGCATCGGCTTCTTGTATTTTATCTCTTACATTACTGTCTGAACTACAAGCTATAATAGTGCTAAGTAAAATTAAAAAACTTATTTTTAATAATTTATTCATTGAGTTTATTTGTTTGCAAAAAAAAAGTTGTTTTTTTATATTTATAAAAATACAAAACAAGTTTGTTTATAATTTTTCAATTTCATTGGACTGCAAGCCTGTTTTTTCGTGAATTTCATCGTTTGAAAATCCAGCATCTTTCAATGCTTTTGCCAAAATAAGTTGCAGTTGTTTATTTTTGTTTTTTTCGTTTTCCAGTTGGTCTTTTGTATTTTCCAATTGTCCTTGTGTGCTTTCCAATTGGTCTTTTGTATTTTCCAATTGTCCTTGCGTATTTTCTAGTTGTTCTTTAAACCAGCTTATTTCATTATCTCGTTTAATTAATTCGGCAAGATATTCGTCTTCTGCATTCATTTGTTCTTCCAAATCGGGATAACTTGCATCTGCTGATTTTAAGCGATTAATGATACGCTCGAATGAATTTGGAAATTTTTTGCGCAAAAGTAACAATCTGTGGCTATTTTCTTTTACTTGTGCCGATTGGTCAAATAAATTAAACAGCAAATACAATTGGGTTTTATACTCGTCGTTTTCGTATTCCGATTTTTTAATTTGCACTAAATTAGGCAATTGAACAACCCAAATATCAAAACTTAAATTATCAATAAATTCGTTTTGTTTTTGTAAATTTTGTTCTTTGAAAATACCCGTTTTTAAGCGGTTTGTGCGAATAATCAAATCATTTATTTCATTTTCAATTCTAAAATTTAAAATAAAAATTGGAATTAATCGAATGGGTTTGTCTATTTTTTCAACCGCTTGTGTTCTGGGATTTACAATTTCTTTTTCCTGCTTTTTTTGAAAATTTGCGCTAATATATCGTTTGAATCTGAAAATATCATTAGCCTTATTCGCTTTTTGTATCTCTATCATTATCAGCTCTTCGCTTCCGTCAGAAAGCTCAATTATTGCACTAAAATCAAGATGAAAAAGCTTTATTTCTTTCTCTGTTTTAGGGTCAGTAATGATTTCGGTTTTTGAAGCAGGCTCAAATTTTAAGCTTTTTATTTTCTCGTTAATTAAAGTTGAAAGGATTATTTTTGCACTTTCGTTGTCTTCCATCAAATATTTGAATACAACATCATAAATAGGATTCGGAATAACAAAATATTCGTTGCTATCTATGTAATTTTCAGTATTTTGAGAATCTTTTTTCATTGTTGTTTCATCATATTAGTAATGCACAAAGTTACAAAAATTTTGTTTACTTCTTTATTCATCTTTTTGATTTTTGTGAATTTCAGCAAACAATAAAATTCATTTCACCCTTAATGGTGAGCATCGCCGCTATTTTTTGCATTTGCATCACCATGAGAGTCTTTCTTTTGAGTATCTTGCTGAGTTGTGTCTGCCGTACTTTGCTTTTCTTTGTAAATTTTATGCTTAAAATAATCGTTTACTTGTCCGGTTTTGATGGCTTCGGCAAACGCATTTTCTACTTTTGCTTCGGCTGCCAAAAGCTCGGCTTCGGCTGTGGTTTTTGTTGCAATTGCTTCAATATGAGCGTGTTCTTTTTTCAATTCGGCATAAATATCTTCCAAGGTTTCTATTTCAGGAATGGTAATATCTTCTAAATGGTATTTGCTGTGGTTGTTCGTTTCGGTTTGCTCTTGCAAATGGTGAAGTGCGTGTTGCGAAATTTCGCCAAGGCTTTTGACTATTGTTTTGTTGTCGGGATATTTTCCTACTTCGTGAATAATTGCTTCGCTCACGCGTTCAAAAAGCGTTTGGTCGCCCGAACCATTGAAATATTTTTTAATTTTGAGTTTTACGGCTACACTTGCATGAATTCTAAGCACAATTCCATCTTTTCCAACTACTTTGAAAGGAGTAACGTGTATTACTTTGGGGTTTACACACGCCAAAATTACTTCCACCGGATTGATTCCCGCCAAAGTAATTTGGCTCGAATTGTTCCAGTCAAGCTCCACATTCAATTCTCTAGCTCTCAAAATGGCGAGCGAACAGCTCAAAACATTACCACCTTTGAGCGAAAGTTCTTCAATTTCTTTTTTTGAAATACCAAAATCGGGATTTTTTGCAATTTTCAAGGCTTTTACATAATTAAGTACGTTTCCACCCGAGAGCTGATGTTGTTCAAGGTCGGAAATACTCAAATCAAGATTCGACGATTTTGAAATAAGATAAGCTTCTACAAAATTATTTACATCGCCTTGATTGAGGCTAAATACCATAATGTCGTTCAAAGTCATATCCAAATTGCCCCTTTTGGCTTTTACAAGTGCGTTTACAATTTCAAGCACATTGGCATCTTTGGTAAGGGCAAATTCAAACAAATCGCTCAAAAGCAAATTATCAATTCCAAATTTATGCGCTTTTATTATGGCTTCCAAATAGTTTTCTACATTTTTATCGTCTGAATAAATTTGGAGTAAACCATTTTGCGAAATCTTGTTGTTGTGAAAAGCATCGGCATCACTTTCTATTTCATCGTTGGCAATATAAACATTCGCTTTTTTGGCTCTGATAAGGGTCGAAACAATCTTCTCCATTCCTTCTTTGTCGAGGTTTGCTTTCATAAGTCCTTCCATATCAACCTTCACGCCCGATTTTTTTGCTTTTGAAATATTATCTACAAAAGCAATCATATCGCCTCCAGCCATAAGATGGTCTTCGAGTATTTCGTTGGTAATCATTTCTTCTAGCTTACCATTTCGTATCTTAATTTTTGCCTTTACAAAATCGCTTACATTGTGATTAATCAACGAATGCCGATACAAATCTTGAATATTGACATCATCTAAACCCGCTTTATTTGCAATAATCAGATTATCAATAATAATACCCAAATTCACACCACCCACTCCGTTTATTACATCTTTAACGTCGCTTAGCTTAATATCTACATCGGCTATTTTAGCTCTAATTAACTCTTCCAGTATTTTTTCAATATCAAATTCGCCTTTTGCTCGTAATTTTAAAACGCCAAAATCGGTAATATCTACATTTGCCATTCTAGCTTTTTGCATCATATCACTAGGCAAATATTTCTTGCTTACGTAATAAGCTACTATTAAACCTATAATAAAAACTAATGTTATGATTACAAGCATAGTCGTTTTAACCTCTACTTCTTTTTGCAAATCAATCGATTCTTGTGCAAAAAGCGCATTTGTTAAAATAAATAAGAATAAAAAAAGAAGCTGAATTTGTTTTTTCACGACATTTGTTTTAGTTAGCATTTGAGCTATTTTAGTTGTTCTATTTTGTAAAAATAACAATTGAACAATCAAATAATTGAACAATAGAACTATTAATTAATTTCGGCAGTCAAACCTCTTTCAATCAGAGCTTCTTTCATGGCTCTGAGCGTAGTGTAATTGCCTTTTTTTACATCGCATTTTCCTTTGTAATGCACCAAATGTGTGCATTGTTCGGCTTGAATAGGTTCAAGTCGGCAAACTTCCATCAGCGATTTAATTACAAAATCGAAAGTATTAAATTCGTCGTTGAATAAAATTAAAAGATGAGAATTGGCTTTATCGTTACCAATATCTTCTTTTTCAATGGTTTTTTCAATAACTTGTTCACTCATAAAGCAAAAATATATAAATTGTTAAAAGTTAAATTGTTAAATTGTTGATAGCGTAACTTGATAGTGACCGAAATTATAAGAAAAGTAAAATTACGCAATTTCCCCCAAATTCTAATAACAAATTGTTATATTGTCAAATTGTTAAATTGTTATTTTATCACAAAAAATTGGAAAATTTACAATTTTAGCTAACTTTTTCAAAAAGTCACCATTTTTTTACACTATCAAATAATTATTAAGCCGTGAACCCAAAATTAATTTTATATTTTGGGTGCAAAATATTTGAAAATAAATAACTTGCAATGATATTACTTAAAATAAAATAGCACTGGTGCTTATTTATTTTTTCTCAAAGCTTCTTGCAAATCAATAGGTTTACCATTTTCGTAGGCAACCACAAAAGCATCGTCGATGCCTAGTCTTTTAATTTTAGAGCACTCACTATCAGCCGATTCAAAATCATTGAACACGCCAATAGAATATTTAGCAAAACCATTTTTTTGTTTATACTCGTACAAAGGAGTTAAATTTTTGACCTCATAAGCTTGTGGTCTTTTGTTTGAATACGCCACTTGAACCGTGTAAACAATGCCTTTACTTCCACTAAAATTTTTGAATGCTAAGTCATTATCTGTTGTTGAAGAGGTATTTGAATAGCTTGTATTTTTGCGAGTTTCGTTGCTTACACCGTTGATAATATCTTCGGCTTTCCACAACGCAATTCGGTTCGCATCTTTGTCGTAAGCCACAATGTACGCATCTTTGAAGCCTTTTTTCTTAGCATCGGCTAAGGTTTTTTCGGCTTGATACATACTAGCCGTATTGCCTACCAAATAAGCGGTAAGGCTTGTATTTTCAAGCTTTTCGCTCGAAATTGGCGACATTCCTTTAAAGTCGGCTGTTTTAGGCACTTCGGTTTGTGCCAAAATTTGTACTTTGTATTTTATCCCTTTGTTGTTTGGGCTTTTCCATTTATTATCAGAAACATAGCCATCGTCGTCGGTATTTGTGCCGCTTGTTTTACCGGTGGTCGTTTTGCCAGTAGTTCCTTTTTCGTCTTTGCCTTTGTTTTTCGAATCCGCAACTCCAGTTGTGTTTCCTGCGCAATCGGACAGTAATTTGGTTTCATTTATCGTAAAAAAGATTTTAGAATCTCTGCGTATTGCCACCAATTTGTCCATAGCTTCGGCTTGGTGAAAATTAGCTTGCAACAAATAAGTATAAATTTTCAAGCGTGCTCTGGCAGTTGTATTCGAAAATTCAGCTTTATTTAGATAATCCTTGGCTGTTGTTAAATGTTTAACTATCTCTTTTTCAGCATCTAAAACTTTGCTTGTAGCTTTTAATCTATCGCAATGCGAAAAACCATCGTTGTAGCTTTCAAATTTCTTTTTATTTTCTTGTCGGTCTTCGCTTATTTGGTTGGCTAAGAGAGCAATAATTTGTTTTTCTATTTTTGCTGCATCGTCGCTATATCTTTTAATTAATTTTTCCGAATTTTCAATTTGTCTTTCCACCGAAGCGATATCGCGTTCATTTTTTTCACCTGCCGAAAGCTTTATTTTTTCTTTTTCGTACTCCACTATTTTAGCTTCTTCTTCAGTTATACGCTTGAAATTTTTCTCGTAATCCTCGTAGGTTCTATCTATTTGTTTCATCCACGGTTCGTCTTGTCTATCTCCCAAAAGAGCTTTAATTTCGGCTTTGTATTTTAGGTCTTCTTCTTCCAGAAATTTCTTAAAGTCTTCGCTATCTAATTGATTGATTATATTGCCTTTAGGCGACTCTCCATAATAAACCATAAACGCATTTTCAAAATTAACCAAGGCAACTCTCTGAAGAGAATCTACACGCATGTAATCTTTTAGCATTTCTGCCGAATTTTTACCTAACGCCGCTTTTTTGTAATATTCAACATCTCTATTCGCATCTTTGGCTTTTTTTTCGTAATCTCGTGCTTCTGAAGGATTTTCTACCTTCGTGTCATAACGAGCATCTTCAATATTCGACAAATAAATAGAATATTTGCCACTTTGAGCAGCATACAGTCTATTATACATATCCATTTCTTGCTTCAAAATGCTTTCGTCGAGCTTAGCTTTTTCGGCAAAAAGTTTCTTTTTGGCTCTTTTTGCAGTTTCTCTTTCGGCTTGTTTGAGCAATTTTGCCGAATTTGCCTTCTGTTGCTTTATTTGCTCAAAAGTTACTACACTTATATCGATGGTTTTATCCATTTCAGACAACTCTTTTCTTTCTCCGTCGTCAAAAATAGTTGCGTAGTATGATTTCTCCGAAAACTTTTGTGTTTTGCCTGTTTTCTTTGGTTGAGAATAAAGATTTATTTGTCCTAATCCGATAACGAACAAAAGGATAAAGCTATATTTTATTATATTTTTTATTGTTTCCATTTTCCTGTTTTTTTAAAATTTACAATACAATTTAAGTGTTTGTTATTAATTTTCTTTTGTATCTAAATCACCAAAATCATATACCTTTTTAGTATTAGGGTCAGTTATTTTAACATTAGTTATTTTAGTTTTACCATCGGTAGTTATTTCTAATGCAGTAACAACTATTTTGCTTTGATTTTTCTTAAAATTTGGAGCATCTGACAAAGGAATTGCAATTTCTCGTTCAGTTCCTTCTATTTTGATAGCAAATATTTCTTTGTCGGGATTGTAAGTTCCAATGCTTTCTATT
>JAIFNL010000227.1 GCA_020047755.1 Bacteroidota bacterium | reverse complement strand
CCGCCGTTCGATAGCCAAAAAATCGGCTCTCGACAACGAAAGCTAAGCCAACAAAAAAAGCGGACTACATGTAGTTCGCTTTTTTTTTGTGCTCAACAGTGAGCTAATTGATACGATGACTCCAAAGTCATCGTATCAATAACATAACACAAGCCGCCCTGTATCAATTAACTATGCCCACCTATAATAATTTTCATGATTTTAAAATTCAAAATAAAAAAACGCCACAGTTGCCAAAGAATGCAAGTGCGCATAAATTTTACTAAGCCTTGTGGCTCTGTACCAAACGATTGTTCGCTATATGGAATTGTACTATTATCTTTTTTCATATTTTTTACTCATTTAAAAATTCCTAATTCCTAATTCTTAACTCCTAATTCTTAATTCCTAATTTATTCAGGAATAAGCCACCAGAAAGGCTTTGCTTTGGCTTTGTACATAAAAGCATAATGCAAAATAAGTTTGAGCCAATGCCCTGCAAGCCCCACTTCACCTACGGTGTAGTTTATGTTTCGTCCCCACTTCGGATATTTCTCCCAATCGGGAACAATAGGAAATACAGTCATAACAGCAGCTTTACCTTTTCTAATACCATATCCCGCCGACACAATGCAAGCCGCACCCATTCGAGCCATTGAAGCTTTGTGAGGGTGGTCATTTTTGCCGGTTTTTATTTGGTGCGCCACATTTTCGGCTACAATTTTACCAATAACACCCGAAGGCATTCCCGTGCGCGGCGGCGTAGGCGTAATGCTAAGCCCGTTCTTGTTTATCATAGGTTTAGACATACCATGCGGCGGAGCAAAAGCAATACCCGAAGCATAAATATTGGCATAAGCCGGACTTTGATAAATAGAGGGCCAATCCGATGATTTCCAATCTTCGTACTTCTTAGGCGTGTAGTCGGCATCAACTTTCATCATTCCATTTGGAGCAAAAAGTTTTTCGGTAATTTCAGCACCTCCTTTGTCAAAAGCCTTCATGCCTGAGCCAGCAAAAGCAGGAATAAGCATAGCAAAATCGAAATGCAATTGGTGAGTTTCGCCTTCAAGGTTTTCAAAATGAATAACACCTTCTTCCACTTTTTTAACTCCTGCGCGTTTTATCCAGCGTATATTGTTCTCTTTCAGAATGGATTCGGTAAAAATTTTGGTAGGCGTAACGTATCCGTTTTTGCGAATGTAAGCACCACCCATTCCAAAATCGCCAAGTTCGTATTCGTTCGAAATCCACCACATCTCGGCAAGGTGATCCAATTTGCGCTTGCTTATTTCGGCTTTAATGTTTAGAATATACTCAAAAGCAGCACCTTGGCAAGTAGCCATTGGGTGTCCGGTTCCAATAACAAAAATTTGCTTTTCGCCATTTTTCATTTTTTCAAAAGCCTTTTGAAGGTTTTTCCACGAATGGTCGGCATGGTCGTAAGTGCAAACAGAGTTGGTAAATTTGTCGGGACCCAGTCCTTCGGTAGCGGCAAAATTGAGCTTTGGTCCGGTAGCATTGATTAAATAATCGTATTCAACTTCTTCCTTTTCGCCTTGTTTTTCGGGCGAAATGTGCTGAATACTTACATAAGGCTTTTCGTGTGTACCGCCACCTTCGGGGTGAACCGAAAGGGCTAAAGCTTGTTTGTAAATAATGCCTAGTTTTTTGTAAACAGGTGCTAATGCGAATTTTACTTGTTCGGTAGTCATTAAACCTATTCCTACCCAAATATTTGACGGAACCCACTGATAGTTACTGTTTGGACTAACTACAATTACTTCGTGTTGGTCGCCTAATTTACGCTTTGCTATTTGCGCAGCCGTGTGTCCGGAAATTCCGGCACCTAAGATAAGTACTTTTGCCATAGTTTTATTGTTCGTAGATTGCTAAAAATTTAGGATATAAATATATGAATTTCCTCTTGAACTACAAAATTATTTTTAAATAAAATTAAATAAAAATATTTGAAATTATAAAACATTTACTTTGAGTACTTTAAAAAAGTAATTATTTTGAATATTACGAATAATTTGATTGTGTAAAAAAATGGTGACTTCTTGAAAAAGTTAGCTGAAAGTATAAATCTTCCAATTTTTAATGATAAAATAACAATTGAACAATAGAACAATTTAACAATTTAAGAATATTTTAGAAAAACGAACTTTTTTTATAAGCCCAGAGTAGTTAATTTTGCTGTGTTGAATTTGTTTCAATTTACAAATAACAAAACATGACAAAAAAAATTATTCTAATAAGTTTTCTAGCATTTTTGATTCAAGTGCAATCGAATGCTCAAACAAAAAAATGGCACACACAAACTACCAAAGACAAAATTACTGTCAAAAGTTGTATTTCAGATACGTTAATCGATGGCGAAACCCGCCAATTAGTTGAATACATCTCTAAAATAGAAGTAGTTGCTGATTACGAGGCGTGTGTTGCCGTTTTAAAAAACATTCCTTTGCACAAACAGATTTTTGAATACACCGAAAAAAGTGTAAAAATAAAGGAAATAAATGCCAACGAATGGATTATTTACTACTTTTTAGATGTTCCTTGGCCTATGCCCAATTCCGATTCGGTTATAAAAATGAAATTTTCGACCGACAAAGCAAGCAATACAACTTATTTTTACATGACTACTTCGCCCAAATCGGTTGAAGACAAAGGATATAGACGAGTAAAAGTAAGCAATTCGAGCTACACACTCAAAAAATTAGCCAACAACAAAGTGTCTATCGTTTCCACAACCTATTCAGTTCCAACAATAAAAGCTCCCGATTGGTTGGCTAACTCATGGATTCCCGAAGGACCTGCTGAAATATTGCGCAAAATAATCAAACTCTCGAAAACAAAATAATACCAGAATATTTTTATCAATCATAACAAACAAAAAAACTTTGGTTAGCTTTAACCAAAGTTTTTTTGTTTGTTTTGAATTAAAATGAATGAATTTTATCTACAAAACACTTGCTTTTATCCTATTTCGCTCAATTTGCGCAGAATATCCATTTGTAAAATTTCAAAAAATTTGCCATCTTCTGCAATAACTTCATCTTTTTTGAGCTCGCTAATAGTCCTAACTGCATTTTCAGCAGACATAGAGCCCATTTCGGCTAATTCTCTGCGCGTAAAAGGCATTTCAAATCGTGTACTTTCAAAAATAACATCGGAAAGATTAATTAATACATCGGCAAGCCTCGATTTTAGATGCTTTTCGTTCATGTCTAGCACTTTATCGAAAAGAGAATTTGTAGTTAAGCTTATTTGTTTGGTTAATTCTAGCAAAAACTCTGGGTTTCGGCTACTAAGTTCTTTAAATATAGTAGCATCAATAAGGCAAATTTTACAATCTTTCACAGCTTCAACACTATAGCGATGAGTTTCATCGCCCCAAAGTGTATGCAAGGCAATGTAGCCACTTTCTTTTTTTATACCTAAAATTGTATTTTTTCCTTTGCCTTCGTAATAAATTTTCACACAACCTTGTGCCAAATATAAGGCATGTATTGCCTTAGTTGATTGTTTACTAATAGTTTCACCTTTTTTGAACTGAACTATCAAGCAATTGTTTTGTATTAAATCAATATCACTTACGGGAAGCATTTTAAGATACTCCGATTTGTACGGACAAACCAAACAACTTTCTGGCTTACTAAATTTTGGCATTATTTTTAAATTTATTCGATATAACAATATGAAACAAGAAGATACAAATTTAGATAAAAAAAAACAAAAAGCAAAAGAATATTTCAATAACTGCTTTTTAAGCGACTTTACTTCGTTTTTTTTATTTAAAATTCATCATTTTCAGGGTTTTCGTGATAAACTAACAATATGTAAAAAGAAACACTGTTTTTAGGTTCTTTTAGTTAAAAAACTCATAAAATAGCAATTTTTTGATAAAAGAGAGAGATTTGTAAAAATAAAAAAAGAGTAATGAATCTTTTTTTTATCTACAAAACGCTGTAAAATCAAATAGTTGATTTGAAACAATGTTTTTTAATTGTGTTAAAAAGAACAAAACACTTGACAATTAAAAATTAATTTCATACTTTTGGGCTGAATAAAACGATAGATTTTTCATCAATACAAAATATACGCAAACTAATTTTATAAGTTAGTTTCGCCGATAAAGAAAGTTTTTTTGCTTAGTAATAGATAGTTACTCACTTTAACAGTTAATCTTGTTTGTTAGTTTTCATGTTGCATAGAGCTTACACGGCTCTATGCATTTTTTTTTACTCTTTTTTCCAAATCAATTTCTTACCAAAACCAAGCCTGTTGTCGGTAAATTTCAAAAAATCGGGCTCAAGTACCCACAAAGTTGTTTTCATCAACACCGCAAAAGGATATTTTTTCAAATAAGCTTTGCTAATTTTTTGCTTCAATTCATTTTCGGGCATAAAAAGTATTCCGGTAAGTTGTATTCCTTGTATTTTTCCTACCATTGTGGTTTCTAATACTATAGATGCTGCTACTTTATTTTGCAGCTCCACGTCTTGTATATGCTTGGTTTCTAAGTCCGAAGTAAATACAAAAACATTTTCGTCTTCTAAGTAAACATAAAAACAATTCGCACAATAAGGCTCGTTGTTTCGGCTTGTAGCCAATGTTAAAACATGATGTTCGTTTATAAATTCAATAACTTTACTATCTATTGCTTGCATCTATTAGTTGTTTGATTCAAAATATCTGATTTCTTTTTGAGAAAAAATATCTTTTCTCAAAATTTCAAAAATACAAATTTATTGTTTTTTTCTAAAATTACCTAATTTAATTGATAGCCTAATGTACTAAAAACAACTGCAAACTCAATTAATAAATTGAAAATGTTTCAAACAAAGAGATTTTTTTTAACTTTGTGAAAATAAAATACCCGTTTTTTAATAAAATTTCTAATTAAAAACAAAACTCACTAATTATGAAAAAAATATATGTTATGGTGTCGATGCTCGCAATCATTTCTTGCTCAAATCAACCCAACGAAAAACAGGAAGTAAAGGAAGAAGTAACAGAAACTCCTTTTTATTTAGGAACTTACACCGATGGCGAAAGTAAAAGCCAAGGCATTTACAAATACGCTTTGCTTTCCGATGGCACATTAAAACAAATAGGTTTGGCTACTAAATCGATAAGTCCTTCGTTTTTAGCTTACTCTGCCGATAGAAATTTTGTGGTAGCAGTAAACGAAATCAGCGAAAACAATGTCGGAACTGTGGAACTCTATAAAATACAAGGTGATAGCTTAATTTTTGTAAACAAACAATCTTCGGGTGGTGCTCACCCTTGCTTTGTGGGTGTAAATGCTCAAAACTATGTAGTTACAGCAAACTACACTGGCGGAAATGTAGGCTTGCTACAAATTAACGAAAAAAACGAACTTTCGGAATTACTTTACTTGCAACAACACAAAGGCAAGGGAACAAGCCCACGCCAAGAAAAGCCACACGCCCATTCCGCTTGGTTCGATGCTTCTGGTCTTGAGGTAATTGCAGTCGATTTGGGAACAAACCAACTGTGGTTTTCGCACATCGACACGCTTACAAACAAACTTGTGCCTGCAACACAAAACACGCTTACCATGGCAGAGGCTGCGGGTCCTCGGCATTTGTGTTTTCACCCAAATAATAAATGGATTTATGTTGTTAATGAGCTAAATAGCTCAATTACACACTTAGAAAAAAACGAAACAAACGCCTACGAAATTCGCAATTCTATTTCTACTTTGCCTGCCGATTTCAAAGAAGCAAACACCTGCGCCGATATTCACATTTCGGCTGACGGAAAGTTTGTATATGCCTCAAACAGAGGACACAACTCAATAGCTTGCTTCAAAGTAAATGAGCACGACGGAAGTTTAAGCTTTTTAGCCCACGAAAGCACAAAAGGCAACGGACCACGCAATTTTGCGCTTTCGCCTTGCGGAAAGTTTTTGTTGGTTGCCAATCAAAAAACAAACAACATTGTTTCATTTATGCGCGATGAAAATACCGGATTACTTACATTCGTTCACGAAATAGAAGCTCCTACTCCGGTTTGTATTTTATTCTAAAAAATAAATTTACACAATTTTTTTTAAGACGTTGCTTAATTTTTTTTTTTTAAACCACTACATAGTGTTTGAAAGAAAACTCATCATTTTTATGAAAACTTAAAAACAAAAAAACCGTTCGACCGACTTGTCGGTCTGTCGGTTAGGTTGTTAGTAAATCATCGGACAGACCGGACAAGCCGGTCGAACCGATTTTGCGTAGTTTTCTTTCAAACACTACATAATAAAAAAACGATGCAAGAGATTCCGATAGTGCCTGGTCGTGGATTAAATAGCTTGAAAGCCATCGAGTTGCGTTTAGAGTATTTAAACGCACAAGACCTTCAACTGGCTAAAATTGCGCAACACACCTTGCAACTCGATGAAATTCGCTACAACATTGAGTCGTTCATTGGTTCTACCGAAATTCCCATTGGCATCGTGGGACCTTTACTATTCAACGATTCCAATGCTGGCGAATTGGTGTATTGTGCTGCCGCTACACTCGAAGGTGCGCTGGTTGCAAGCATGAATCGGGGTGCAAAAGCAATAAGCCAAAGTGGAGGCTTCAGCTCGGC
>JAIFNL010000275.1 GCA_020047755.1 Bacteroidota bacterium | reverse complement strand
TTATATCCAAGTTCTTTTTGCATCGAAGTTACTCCTTTGCTTAGCCCACAAGGGTTTATATGGTTAAAATACGACATATCGGTATTTACATTTAGAGCAAATCCGTGCATGGTTACGAACCTGCTTACTTTCACACCAATAGCGCATATTTTGCGTTCTTTTTCTTCTATTCCGGCATCGAGCCATACACCTGTTGCGCTTTCTAAACGTTCCGATTTTATACCATAATCAGCTAAGGTTAAGATAATTGCATCTTCCATTTTTTCAATGTAGGCACGTATTCGCAAGTTATGCTTTTCTAAGTCTAAAATAGGATAGCCAACTAGCTGACCATAACCGTGATAGGTTATGTCGCCACCTCTGTCGGTTTCAAAGTAAGTGGCGTTTATTTTTTTTAGAAAATCATTATTTATCAGTAAGTTGTTTTTTTCGCCACTTTTTCCGAGCGTGTAAACGTGCGGATGTTCGCAAAAAAGTAAATATTCTGTAATTTTATTGTTTTTTAGTTCATCATTTTCACTTGTATTTGATTTTTCTTGTAAAATTTGATGAAATAACTTAACTTGTAAATCCCAAGCTTCTTTGTATTCAATATTTTGTAAATCAATGAATTTCATTTTAATAATGCTATTTGTTAATAAAATAAAAAATTAAAAAATATGCTTTTCTGCTTTATACGATGAGCGCACTAATGGGCTACTTTCTATTGCACGAAAACCTTTTTCGATTCCTATTTTTTTGTATTCTTCAAAGATTTCTGGGTTTATATATTCCTGAACCTCTGCATGTTGCCTTGTTGGTTGCAAATATTGCCCTATGGTAAAAACTTTGCAGCCGGCAGCAAGCGCATCGTCCATGGTTTGTAAAATTTCTTCGCGAGTTTCTCCAAGTCCGAGCATGATGCCTGTTTTGGCTACAATGCCTGAATTTGCTATATGTTTGAGCACTTTTAGACTGGTTTCGTATTTTGCTTTTGTGCGTATCAAAGGCGTAAGGCGGCGCGTAGTTTCCAAGTTGTGAGAAATTACTTCGGGTTTTGCAGCTATCACAATATCAAGTAGTTCTGTATTTCCATCAAAATCTGGAATTAAGGTTTCTAGTGTAGTTTGCGGGTTTAATTCCTTTATTTTTGTTATACTTTCTGCCCAAATTTTTGCGCCTCCGTCAGGTAAATCATCTCTATCTACCGAAGTTAATACACTGTGTTTCAGATTCATAAGCTTTATTGTTTCGGCAAGATTTTGAGGTTCGTTGGTATCAACAGGAAGAGGTTTTCCTGTGGGAACATTGCAAAATTTGCAGGCACGCGTGCAAATGTTGCCCAAAATCATAAAAGTAGCTGTGCCACGTCCCCAGCAATCGCCCATGTTTGGGCAGTTTCCACTCGAACAAATGGTGTGCAGCTTGTGTTGTTTTACAATTGTATTGATGCGTGAGTAATCTTCGCCTTCTGGCAATTTTATTTTTAACCAATCCGGTTTACGTTTAATATTCATTGTATTTTGCTTTTTTGTGAGGATAAAACGAAATTTTGTACAATATATTATTGTATTGAATTTACAATTATTTTTTTTGAGTTCTAAAATTATCAATAATCTTGTAATTTTCTTAAAATCAAACAATTAAATTGTATTTCGTTTTGAAATTGTACTACTAAAGTAATTGCAAAAGTATATTTTTTTTTCAAAAAGAAAATAAAAATGACTTATAACTTTTATTAACTTATATTAAAGCCCTTTAACATTATATTGGTTTACTTTTGCATCAAGAAATTTAATAAAACATATATATTTTTCGAAAGAAAAACGTAAGATTTTTTTCATAGTAAAAGGTTTAAGTTAATAAAGTAAAAGCCTCACCGCGACGGTGCGGCTTTTTTATTTTTTACCAAGTTTCTTAATTTTAGTTAAAGGAGTTCAAATTAAATATAACTTTTATTAACTTATATTAAAGCCCTTTAACAATAAAACACTTTATCTTTGCAGCATAAAAGAAATAAGTAGTGAGGTTTATATAACCAAGCGACAAAATGTTTTTTCATAGTAAAAGTTTAGGTTAATAAAAAGTTTTTAAAGCCTCACCGCGATGGTGCGGCTTTTTTATTTTGTAAAAATTTGGTTTTGTGTTAATTACTAAAATTAAAGCAATATCAAAGAAAAACATTATATTTCAGGATAATTATATATATTTGCAAAAAAAATAAAAAAAGATTATTCATATTTTCTTTTTTTATATAAAAATATAAAATATTCATTTATAGTGTTTTATATTTAAGATAAACATTAATTTAAAAGTAAATTTCAAATGAATTTAGAATTAAGCGAACAGGAACAAATAAGGCGAAATTCTCTCAACGAACTAAGAAATCTGGGAATAAATCCATATCCGGCAGCAGAATACAAAACAAATGCAACTTCGGTAGAAATAAAGGAGCATTTTAACGCAGAACTAAATAATTATCAGGAAGTTGTAATAGCAGGTCGCATTATGAGCCGCCGCATTATGGGAAAAGCTTCTTTTATCGAAATTCAGGATTCTTTTGGGAAAATTCAAGTATATATAAATAGAGACGAAATTTGCGAAGGCGAAGATAAAACGCTGTATAACATAGTGTTTAAAAAATTACTCGATATTGGCGATTTTGTGGGAATAAAAGGAAATACGTTTATTACACAAACCGGAGAACTTTCGGTAAAGGCAAAAGAATTAGATGTTTTGGCAAAATCATTGCGTCCTTTGCCAATCGTGAAAGAAAAAGACGGTCAAATTTACGATGCTTTTACTGACCCCGAGCTTCGTTACCGTCAGCGATATGTCGATTTGATTGTAAATGAAGGAGTTAAAGAAACATTTGTAAAACGCACACAAATATTTAACTCCATGCGCGAATTTTTCAATTCACGTGGTTATTTGGAAGTAGAAACTCCTGTTTTACAGCCAATTCCGGGTGGAGCGGCAGCTCGTCCATTCATAACACATCACAACGCTTTGGATATTCCCTTGTATTTGAGAATAGCTAATGAATTGTATTTGAAGCGTTTAATAGTTGGAGGTTTTGAAGGAGTTTACGAGTTTTCAAAAAACTTCCGCAACGAGGGCATGGATAAAACCCATAATCCCGAATTTACGGCAATGGAAATTTACGTAGCCTACAAAGATTACAATTGGATGATGGACTTTACCGAAGAATTTTTAGAAAAAATAGCTTTAGATGTAAATAAAACCACGGAATTTGTAATCGATGGAAAAGAAATTTCTTTCAAGCGTCCATTTCCAAGAGTGCCTATTCTTCAGGCTATTAAAGACCACACGGGTTTTGACGTAGCCGGAATGAATGTAGCGCAACTGCGTGAGGTTTGTGGAAAATTGGGCATCGAAACCAATGATACAATGGGAGTTGGAAAACTAATTGATGAGATTTTTGGTTCTAAGTGCGAAGCAAAATACATTCAGCCTACTTTTATAACCGATTATCCAACCGAAATGTCGCCACTTTGCAAGCGTCATCGCAACAATCCCGAATTGACCGAACGCTTTGAGCTTATGGTAAATGGCAAAGAATTGGCTAACGCTTATTCTGAACTTAATGACCCCATTGACCAGCTCCAACGCTTTGAAGAGCAATTGAAGCTTTCAGAGAAAGGCGACGACGAAGCGATGTTTATCGATATGGACTTTGTGCGCTCTTTGGAGTACGGAATGCCGCCAACTTCGGGCTTAGGTGTGGGAATGGACAGGCTTGTAATGTTGCTTACCGGAAATGTTTCGATACAAGAAGTGCTTTTTTTCCCGCAAATGAAACCGATTAAAAAAGCCAAAGTCGATACTCTCGAAGATTTTGTGAATGCTGGAATTTCAAAGGAATGGGTTGAGGTTCTTTTCAAAATGGGCTACAAATCGGTGAAAGATATAAAAGAAGCAAAAGATTCGAAATTACACCAAGAAATTTGTGGATACAATAAAAAAAATAAGCTGGAATTAAAAAATCCGACACTTGAGGAAGTAAAAAATTGGATTTTGTAAACAAAAAATTTGTTTATTCAGAAAATACTTTGTAGGTTTAAAACCGTAAGAAACGCTAAAGTTTTGTATAGTTGCATAGTTATAAATGCCTTATGTTTGTATTTGTAACAATATGATTAACAAAGTTTTTTGGTTTTTTTTACGGGTTTTTTTATGATGTATTTTTTGATAAAAAATAACATAAAGAAACTTTAAAAAAACAAATTCTTAAAAACAAAAAATATCTTTTTTTAACTATTTTGGTATGAAATACACACAGAAAAGAATAATTAACAAGTATGAATCGTTATTTGTACGCATTCTAAATAAAATCTAAATCATAGAAAAACGATGGAATTTTTTGAGAACTATAGGAAAAAATACAACGATTTGCTCATAGCAGTTGAAAATTTTGACATTTCGCTTTCTGATGAATTTTATACGTCGAAATCGACTAATTCAGACAAGATTGTGAAATATCAAATTAGAAAATTTGAGGTAACTTTCGAAATGTTTTTGGAGCAAATAAAACTTTATTTGATACGCACACATCAAAAAACAAGCCGCTCGATGGCTTCATTGATAATGAGTTTTCATGATTCAACGCATATTTCGGAGACAACTTACGAAATATTGTTGGAAATGAGCAATTATTATCGTAAAATGAATTTAGCTTATGAAGAAAAGAATCCTAATTTTAATAGAACTTTATTTCATAAATTAGAAACTTTTTATTCTATAATGTTGTTGTGCCTCAAATATTTAGATTACGATGACTCGGATTTGTACAAATCTAATAAAAAAAGAATTAGCTTGCCAATTATAAAATTGGTGAAAGAATTTTAAGTGTTTTTGCAGCATTTGCTTTTAGCAGCTTTTTGCTTTGTAAGAGATAAAAAAATAGTAAACGGATTTCAAAATAAGCGTTTTCTTATTTTTTAGCATTCAGTGCTGGGATATGATTAATGGAGTATTATATTCAATAAAGCATTTAAAAACAGCTAATTACTAAAAATATTAGGTTGAAATAATTGGTGCAACTTATTTGCTTTTAATTTGGGATAAATTAGGAGTAAGTTATTGTTTTCTCATTTTTTTCAAAAAAAATTTTCAAAATTGAAAAATATCTTTACTTTTAGCTGTTTATTAGTTTAGAAAATGGGAGAGTATAAATAGCTAGAAACTAGAATTTTATGGATATTTCTTTTTATAGTAGTTTTTTTGAAAAAAGGCACAAAGTAGCTGTAATTGGAGGAGGTAGTTGGGCAACTGCAATTGTTAAAATGTTGCTTGACAATGCAAAGGCAAAGTCAAAAATTTTTTGGTATATGCGTAGTCCTGAGAATATTGCGCATATATTGAAGCATAAACACAATCCAAAATACATTAGTTCGGCTGGTTTAGATGTTTCGCGTTTAGCTCTAACAAATTGCATCGATGATGCTGTTAGAGAATCTGAAATTCTAATTTTTGCTATTCCAGCAGCTTTTTTAAAAAAAGCACTAGAAAAATTGACAGAACCTTTATCTAAAAAGCTAGTTGTTTCGGCAATAAAAGGCATTATTCCGAACGATAATTTGATAGTAGGAGAGTATTTTATAGAAAAATATGGCGTAGATTCAAAAAATGTGGGAGTAATTTCGGGACCTTGTCATGCCGAAGAAGTGGCTTTGGAGCGGCTAAGCTATCTTACTATAGCCTCTAAAAACCTCGAAAATGCTAAGCTTGTGGCAAGTTTAATCGAAACTCGTTATATTAGAACGAGTGTTTCAACCGATATTTTTGGCATTGAATACGGAGCTGTGATGAAAAATATTTTTGCACTCATGGCAGGTGTTGCGCATGGAATTGGCTATGGCGATAACTTTCAGGCAGCTTTGATTTCGAAGGCAATTCAAGAAATGAATCATTTTTTGGAAGCTGTTGATAATCAGCCAAGAAATATAAATAATTCTGTATATTTGGGCGATTTATTGGTAACAGCTTATTCTCAATTTTCGCGCAATCGCACATTTGGAAATATGATAGGGAAGGGATATTCGGTAAAATCGGCACAGCTTGAAATGAATATGGTGGCTGAAGGATATTATGCAACTCGTTGTATTAAAGAGATTAATGATAAATACAATATTGATTTGCCAATTTGTACAGCTGCATTCCATATCCTTTATGAAGGTATTTCACCAGCTTTAGAAATCAATTTACTCTCTCAAAGTATTGAATAATAATAATTTACAAAAAAAAGAGCATTGATAATTCTCTTTTTACCAATGCTTTTTAAATTGTATATTAAAAAAATGCGTTAATTCTTATTCTTTTATTTTACCCGATAATTTTTTATTATGCAAAGCATTAAATTATGATAATTAGCAATATATTTTTAGTCTAAATTATTGAAATAACCCAGATTACTTATTTTGTTTTTTCTCCAATAAAATTATCTAATTTGCTTTTAAACAAAACATTGAATGAGGTTAGGCTTCCATAAATTCTAGTTATATATTGTTGTAAATCAATCTTTTCGGCATCATCTAACTTTTCACTGCTGTTGATACGCTGTTCCATAACTCTGAGTCTATCACGTACCATGACTATTTTATGAAAAAACGTGTCCATTGGCATTTCATAGCCTTTCAAGCTTTTATCGCTAGGCTCGAAAATTATTTTTCCATTTTTCCATTTGTCAGCAATCGTTACAGTTTCTTGAATATCAGAAAATTTACGCAAAATGTTTATCAATAGATATTCAATTTGCTCAAGGCTTATTAAATCGTCGGCTGGTTCTAAGTCGTCGATAATTTCGAGTTCTTGATATGATTTTGCAATTTTTCGCTGTCCAAAATCAATGAAAACAATCATGTAATAGTCTAATTTTGTTTGGATTATAACTCCATTTCCATATTCTTTGTGCTTTACGCGCGAGCCAATTCCTAGTTCTTTTCTTTCCATAAATTTGTAGTTGAAATAAATTTGTTAAATAATTAATATTGATTTTAAAACCAACTTATTTTGTATTGCAAGTTAATTGAAATTTTGTAAAAAAACAAACGGGCAGAATTACTAAAATAGTTTTTTTGTGAGTAAATCTTGGTTTTAAAGTAAAAACATAAGTAAAACTAGTTTTGTTTAATAAAAATTACGCCCTTTTTTTTCTTCAAATAGATTATAGCGAAGCATAAATTCGTGTGTGCCTAATGTATTGTTTTGCAGGTTATTAAACATATGATTGTAAGCATAAGCCGCATGAAACGAATTAAAAATTTTAATGCCTGCATACATTTTTATTAAGTGATTTTGTTCTAGCAGGTTGTTTGCATCTCGGCTATAAGTTATTGCAAACCAATAATCGCGAAAGTAGATAAATTTCAGATTAATTTCTATCTCAAATTGCTTGCTTTCATTGGTTTTTATCATCATCGAAGGTTCTACATTGAGCAATTTGTCCACATTAAATTCTTTACCAAAAAATAGAAAATATTGGCGTTGCAAGCGGTTATTTTCTTCATCTCGGTTGTATAGATTTATGCGAGCCGAAATTAGTTGCTGTGCCGAAAGACTTACAAAACCACCTTTTTTTTGATAATACATTCCGAAATTAGCATCAGGAAAATTTGAAGTTTCCATTTTTCCGCTCACAGCGGGGTCAAAGTCAATAGTTGTAATGCCGAGTTGGTCAAAATTTAAGCGGTAAGCTGCAAAAGTTACGCCAAGAGCAAGTTCTGGTCTTTCTCTGATTATTTTTCCAGTTTTTCGTTTGAAGTGCTTTTTTTTACTGAGTGTAATGTGATGTGAATAAGAAAGTTGCATGCTTTGGGTTGAAAATCTACCCGCTTTATCGTTAAAAATACTTACGGCATAACCTTCTTTTTTTAATTTGCCACTTATGGTAAAAAGCTGTGTGGCAGGTGCGTATTCATCTCCAAACCATTGATGCTTGTCTATCAATAGAATAGGTGTATATTCTTCTAAGCCACAAAAGGCAGGATTCAATAAGAAATTATTGAGAAAATAGGATTTATAAAAAGGCATTTCTTGGGCATTTGATTTGATAATCAAACTAATAGATAGAAATATATAGAGTATAATTTTTTTTTTCATAAAACGATAATTTAAGCTTAGTTTGTTAATGAAAATTTGTGCTAAAATAATAAATTACAATCTTTATACCAATCAAAAATTAATTTATTATATTTGCTTTTTGTTTTTATAAAAATCAATTGTTCGTTTTTTTCTAATCTTGTTTACTTTAATTTTTAAAATAAATGTTGATAACTCGAAACTTGAAAATGGCAGATGTAATTCACATGGATTACACACTTTTACCTACGATAAACCGATTTGGAATTTCGTTGGGGTATGGGGAAAAAACGGTGGAAGAGATTTGCCAGAAGCATGGTGTAAATGTTGATTTCTTTTTGGAAGTTATTAATTCTTTTCACGATAAAAATTATTTTCCAGAGAAAAAATTTAGGGCGTTTTCGCTAAAATACATCATCGATTATTTGAAAAATGCTCATAAATCTTACTTAGAGTATAAAGTTCCAAAAATAGAGCGTTTGATAGATAAATTAGTGGAAGTAAGCGACTTAAAGAAACAAACGTTTCTGTTATTGAAAAATTTTTTTCAAGAATATGTCAATGAGCTGAAAATTCATATAAAACGCGAAGAAGAAGAGGTTTACCCTTATATAATAAATTTGGAAAAGTCTTTTTTGGACAAAAAAATACCAAAAAAATTACAAGAAAAGTTGCAAGTTTATTCTATTGGGAAGTACGAAAAAGAGCATGACAATATCGAAGAAAAATTATTTGATTTGAAAAATATACTGATAAAATATGTTCCAATGCAAAAAAATAACAATCTGTGTAATAATATTTTGTCTGAATTGTTTAAACTTGAAGAAGACATAAAAGAGCATTCCGAAATGGAAGAAAGAGTTATGATTCCGCAAGTAAAAGCTATGGAAAAAGCCTTGAAAACCGGTAAGTTTGATGTTGAAGAAATTTAATTTTTGCTAAAACAAGCTAAAATGGTTATTTTAATTGCTGAAAAATCGGATATTACTAGAACCGGAATTCGATATATTTTGCATGAGTTAGATAAAAATCAGATAGTAAAAGAACTCGAAAATCCGGAAAAATTTAGACGAACAATAGAAAAGGAAAAGCCTTTTTTGGTTTTTGCAAGTGCAGATTTTTTAAATGATTCTTTCTTTTTGAGTATCAAAAATAGCAAAGAAAAGCCTATTTTTGTAGGAATCAATGTTGATACAATAGCCTTGTCGGTTTTTAATTTTTTGTCAGAAACTATTGGGTTTACTTCTACAAAGGCGGATATTTTACGCATTTTGCAGCGTTTTTCTGTTGCTCAAACCAAAGAAATTTTCGGCAAAAACGACAATGAATTAACCACCAGAGAAATAGATGTAGTTCGCGAAATAGCCAAAGGCTTAACAAACAAGGAAATAGCAGACAAATTATTTTTGAGTACACATACTATTGTTACTCATAGAAAAAATATAACCCGAAAATTAGGCATCAAAACCGCTTCGGGTCTTACGGTTTACGCCATAATCAATAATTTGATTGAAATTAATTAATTTCTAATATTTTAAAGCAATTTGAATGTAAAAATGAAAAAATTTAAGAAACTTCTACTCATTATTTTTGCCATTTTAGGCATTATTTTATTGGCAGCTTTTGCTTTTCTTAGTTATTTAAAAACCAGAGCATTGCCCGATTACAATGAAAATATCGAGCTTACCGGACTTTCCGAAGAGGTTGAGGTTTTGCGCGATAAGCATGGCATTCCGCACATTTATGCTAAAAACGAAAAAGACCTTTATACAGCAGTGGGTTATGTGATGGCGCAAGATCGTTTATGGCAAATGGATTTGCTTAGACGAGTTACAACTGGCAGATTATCAGAGATGTTTGGCGAAAAAACCATTAAAACCGATTTGTTGATGCGTGCCTTGCGAATGCCCGAAAAATCGAAAATAGTTATGGATTCGCTTTCGCCCGAAATGCGTCAATCGCTTGAATATTTTGCCGATGGAGTGAATCAGTACATTGAAAATAATAGCGGAAATTTACCTCCCGAGTTTGCTATTTTGGGCTACAAACCCGAAAAATGGGAAGCCATACATTCCATTAATTTGATTGGATACATGGCTTGGGATTTAACATCGGGCTGGAAAAATGAGTTCTTGCTCAAGCAATTGATGCAAAAAGCTGGCGAAAAAGGGAAAATCTTTATTCCCAATATGCCCAATCAAAAAAGCACTATTTTTCCTGAATTCAAATTGGATTCAGCATCTTCAAAAAAAGCAGTTGATTTTGTAGATCAAACCGCTATGCTCGAAAAAATGGGTGCAACTATTTTCTTTGGAAGCAATAACTGGGCGGTTTCGGGCAAAAAAAGCACAACAGGCTCGCCTATTTTGTCGAACGATATGCACTTGGGCATTTTCACACCTGGTATTTGGTATCAAATGCACTTAGTTATTGACGGAAAGCTCAACGTTACGGGCTTAGCGGTTCCGGGCGCGCCGCACATAGTTGCAGGGCACAACGAGCATGTTGCATGGGGAATGACCAACGTAATGCTCGATGAAACAGACTTTTACAAGGAAACTGTAAATCCGGCAAACGAAAATCAGTATAAACTTGATGGACAATGGAAAAATTTTAAAATAAAAGATGAAATTATTAAGGTAAAAGATGGTGAAAGTCAAAAATTTACCTTGAAATTTACACATCGAGGTCCGGTGGTTTCTTACTTTAAAGACGAAAAAGACGATATACTTTCAATGCGTTGGTTAGGAAGCGATTATAGCAACGAACTTCGCACGCTTTATCTTTTGAATAGAGCAAAAAATTGGACAGATTTTAGAGATGCCGTAAAAACTTTTATTTCGGTAAGCCAAAATGTGGTGTATGCCGATGTGGAAGGCAATATTGGTTTGCAAACTTGCGCCGGTTTAGCTATTCGCGAAGGCTCTGGAATTGAGATATATCCGGGCGATACAAGCCTTTACGATTGGAAAGGAATAGTGCCTTTTGAAGAATTGCCTTACGTTTATAATCCAGAATGTGGTTACGTGGCTTCTGCCAACAACAAAACCGTTGGCGACGACTATCCGCATTACATAAGTTACTGGTTTTATCCACCTTACCGTTACGATAGAATCAAAGAATTGCTCGAATCGAAAGAAAAACTTTCGGTAGATGATTTCAAGAAAATGCTGTCAGACCAAAAATCGCATCAAGCACGCAAATTTAGAAAAGACATTGTTGCATCTGTTTCGAGGCTCACCGATTTGTCTAAGAATGAGAAGCTTGCACTTGATAGTTTGTCGGCATGGAACGAGGTTATGGACAAAAATGGAATTTCGGCAACTCTTTTTGATGAATTTATTATTCAATTTATAAAAAATGTAACAAAAGATGAACTTGGCGATGAATTGACCTCTGAATTGTTATCGTCTAAAATAATGGCGCATAATTTTGTAGAAAATGTTTGGCTTAGCAAATCGGAATGGCTTGATAATACAGCAACTTCCGGCAAAATTGAGAATTTTGACGACATGGTGCAATTAAGTTTCAAAGTAGCCGTAGCAAATCTCGAAAAAGAATACGGTGCAAGTGCATCAAGCTGGATTTGGGGCGATATACACCAAATGACCATGAATCACCCAATGGGTTCAGTAAAAATACTCGATTGGCTATTTGGCTTAAACAAAGGACCTTACCGAGTTGGAGGTTCGTCGCACACGGTTTCGCCCTATTCGTATCCGCTCAATGGCAAATATTCTGAGTCAGCCACTGGCGCATCGCATCGCCATATTTACTTGCCAGGCGACTGGGACGCTTCGCAAACTATCATTCCGTCAGGCACTTCGGGCATTCCGGCAAGCGATTTTTATTGCGACCAAACACAAATGTATATCGACAATCAATTTCACGACGATTTTATTTCGCGCCCAAAAGTGGAAGTAGCAGCTAAATTTAAAATGAAATTTGTGAAGAAATAATTTTGAGAAAGGCAGCTTTTACTTAGCTATTTTTCTATTATATTAAAATGTAAGTTTTCTGAAAATTTGATTTCCTCAGAAAAAGAGACAAATTATTTATACTTATTTATCGTTTAAAATGAATACAAAAATAGTTAAATGAAATAATTTTTGGAAAACTTACAAAATTTTAAAACTAAAATAATTTAGGAAATTATGTATATATCAGAGTTTAGGGTAAAAAATTTCAAATCGTTTAAAGATGCAACATTTCATTTTAATTCAGATTTGAATGTTTTTACTGGCATCAATAATGCAGGAAAAACAACTGTTTTAGAGGCAATAGCACTTTGGAATGAATGTTTTGCAAAGACAATAACTAAGGCTTCAAAAAAAAATATGACGTACAAATACTCTGCCGGCGATTTCATATTTCCTGCTTACAAGCGTTATTTTTCCTATGATGATATTGTATCTATTAGAAATCCCAATTACAATAGTATATTTTATAATTTTGATGAAACTAATTCGATTATTTTAGAGGCTGTTCTAAAAAAAAATGACATAAAATTAACCTTGCCATTTGAAATACGTAGGGCAAGTGGAAATGTTTATCATATTTCACTCTATTTTAATGAAGATTTTGATTATGTAAAATTTAATTCTTTTTTCAATTTTAACCAAAATATTGAAAATTTTACGCCAATAAATATAATTTATGCTTCGCCTGTTGCTAAATTGAAAACAAACGAGGCTTTTGAAACTGACCCTAAAATAAAACAAGCTATAAATTCGAGAGATTCGGTAGCGGTTCTACGGAATAGATTATATACTATGAATCGCTTAAAACCGGATAAATTTAAAGAACTTAAAAGCAATTTAAGTTATATTTTATTAGGAAAACATTTACCCGAAGAAATACTATTTAACTTTAATTCGGATAAGCAAAAACATATAAGCGTAGATGTAGAAATTAAAATACAAAATAGGGTTTCCGATATTTCCTTAGTTGGAAGTGGGACATTGCAAATTATTGAAATTTTGTTGTCTGTTTTTGAAGATGTTGATTTTGAGGACATCAGTATTGTTTTACTTGATGAACCCGATTCTCATATTCATAGAGATATACAAAACAGATTATTTGAAACTTTGATGAGCCATGTTACCGGAAACGAAAAAAGGCAGGTTTTTATATCTACTCATAATGAAGGTTTAATTAGAAGTACTCACCCTAAATTTTTATTTCATTTAGAAGCAAGTGATATAAATAACTATTATCCTGTTGCAACACATGATATTTGGGGTATAAAAAAAGGATTTCAACCAAGTCCTAATATTAAAATACTCGAATCTATTGGAAGTAACTCTGGGTTAGATATTTTGAATGCAATTGAAGCCGACAAGATTATTTTAGTGGAAGGAAAAAATGATGCAAAGATGCTGCAAACGTTAATCAATATTAAATATCCTATTTTAAAGGTTATTTATTGGAGTTTCGATGGCATTGATGAAATGTTTTCTACGATTCAAGCAATTAAAATTTTCTTCAAAAAAATTAAAAATAAAAAGACATTATGGGAAAAATCAGTTCTAGTATTTGATAAGGACAAACATTCTGAATCGGATAGAGTCAAATTAGAATCAGCTTTTCGGCAAAAGCTTGGAATTAAGACATATATCTGGAAATCTTATACACTCGAGGCTGTTCTATTTTCGGATTTGAATACTTGTACAAATTTGATTGAATTATCATTCTTAAATTTATGCAATTACGAAGCAAATGTAGAAGCATTAAAGCAAAATATCCACAAGAAACTTTTTGAAATTGTTGAAAATAAGCAAAATGAAATTACTGAAATCGAAAAAGCAATCGAAAAACAAGAAAAAAATAGCTATAAAGAAATAGTGGGTTATTTTCTAAAACGAAAGGAACTTCTGGCAAAATTAGCTATTTCGGATATTATAGTTGATGAAGATATTATATTGTTAAATTATATTCAAGAGTATAAAAAAATATTAGATATAAAATCAATCCATGCTTTAATGACCAAAGACGATGTTTTTTTTATTGTTGATTCAATATTTAAAACTTTTTGTCCAGATTTTGTTTTAAATAAGAACACGTATTTCTTAGAAATACTTGGTTTTGTAGGCTATAATACATGGTTTGCAGATTGGAAAAATTTTGTGGATAATTTACTGACCGATGATAATAGTTAGTAAAATGTGTCTGTTAAAATAATTATCTTATATTCAATATATTAGGTATGAATCATTTGAAAAACAAAACAAATTTAGGTTTTTTTCCTACTCCGGTGGAATTTCTGCCTCGAATTTCGGCAAAATTGCAGCAAAATATTTACATCAAGCGCGATGACCAAACAGGCTTGGCAACGGGTGGAAATAAAACGCGAAAATTGGAATATTTGGTAAAAAATGCACTCGACTTAGGCGCAAACGCCTTGATTACTATCGGCGGGCAGCAATCGAACCACTGCCGACAAACTGCTGCTGCTGCTGCAAAAGTAGGTTTGCAATGCTATTTGATTTTGCGAGGCGAAAAACCGGAAAATTTTCAAGGAAACTTGTTGTTGGATAAAATTTTGGGAGCAAATCTAATTTTTGCAGGCGATAAAGATTTGTTTCAAGAAATTAAACTTCTTAGCCAGAATCTTAAAAATGAAGGAGTTAATGCTTACGAAATAACGATGGGCGGCTCTGACGAAGTAGGCTGTTTGGGTTATGTAAATGCAGTGCAAGAACTTAAAAATCAGGAAATTGAATTGAGTTTTGAATTCGATGAAATTTATTTTTCCACCAGTTCGGGCGGAACGCAAGCCGGATTGGTTTTAGGAAAAAGAATGTTCGACTTAAAGGCTCAAATTATTGGTGTTTCCAACGATAAGTCGAATATGGACGGTTTGCCTCTCGATGAATATATTTTGAATGTGGTAAAAAAAGCACAAAAAAATCTTCTTTTTGAAGAAAATATTTTAATTTCAGAAATTCAAATTTTGAAAGAATACAATGAAGCGGGTTATGGCGTAGTTACTGAAAATGAATTATTTGCAATAAAAGAATTAGCCCAAACCGAAGGAATTATTCTCGACCCAGTTTATACGGCACGTGCATTTTGGGGAATGTTGGATAGTTTGAAAAATATAAAGAAACAAGGTAAAAAAAATATATTATTTTGGCATACTGGAGGGCAATCGGCAAATTTTAGTTATCATTCTATTTTTTAGAGAAATTCTTGAAAATAGCATAATTTTCTGTTGCCTACTATTTTTATATCTAATTTTATCTATTTTTATTAGAATTTGCTTTTTAAAATCTAGTTTTTAGAAGCCATCTTACAAGCGAGTTTAGCATGAAAAGAATACTTGATTATTTTCTGGTAAAACATAATAAGGAATCCCTTATTATAAGGAACAAAGCAAAAACGTTAGTAGTTATTAATTTAGTCGGTTCTGTATTTGTTTTTGCATTTTTTGTTTTGAATGTTCGGTCTAATTTAGATCAAAACGATTTTGGAAAAATACTACTTCCATTTATTCTTTTTCTTTTTTTTATAATTAATTTATTTTTAATCAGGAAATTATCATTCAAAATTGCAGGCAGTGTATTTGCCTCGTCTATTATTTTTATCGAAAGTTTGGGCGTTTTGCTAAACAATCACCATACTTCCGATTTATCTACCTATCTGTCTGGTTTTTATATGATGATGGTGATGCTTAGCTTAGGAGCTTTATTTTCAACGAAATGGATATTACTTTTGAATGCTTTATTTGTTTATATTACTGTTTTTGTTATTTTTTTTACATCAAAAAATTTATATACGCCCGAAATTTTGCTGCAAGCTCAGCGAGCTTTGACTTTTTATATTTTCGGTTTAACAGCTATGGTTATTATTTTCTTTTTACTTTTGCGTATTACCGAAAAATCAACGGACATTGAGATAGATAATATAGTTCAAATTACTAAAAAGAATAAAAATTTGTCTTTTTTATTGGAGAAAATTTCGGAAAGTTCTAACCTCCAAAAAAGTTTGCGAAAAAAAGTTCTATCGAATACTAAGCAATTGCATAGTGCTATGAATGAGCAAGTTTTTGGCATGAATGAAATATCGAAAAATGTAAATGAAATATTGACCTCGATACAAATTAGTGCCGAACACGCTCAGCATACAATAACCGATGTGAATAAAATTCTTTCATTCGTAAAAAGTAGCGAACAATCGTTTAAAATAACTAGCCAAAAAGTACATGCGATTTTTGAAAAAATAGAAGTGATTAGCGAAATTGCTAAACGTACTGATTTTCTTGCGATTAATGCAGCCATTGAAGCTTCTAGGGCTGGCGAAAAGGGGAAAGGGTTTTCGGTTGTTTCGAGCGAGATTCGCAAGTTGGCTGAAAGTTCGCAATTTGCTGCTTCTGAAATTATTAGCTTTGTGAAGGAGACAATTTCAGTAACCGACGAATCCGAAAAATATTTACTATCGTTAATTTCGGAAATGTACGAAGTTGCTGATGCTATTAAGTTGATTGTAAGTGATATTATTCAACAAAAAGAAAGTGTTTCTCAAATTAACGACATTGTTTTATCGGTAAATAATAATTCGTTGGCTAATTTTAATGTTTACGAAAATTTACAAAACTCGATGAATATTCTTTCAGAGAATGCAAAAAAGATGGAAAAACTGGCAGAAATAAATAAAAAAGGTTTCTGAAAATTCGATTTTTCTGGCTGTATTTTGATTTTAAAATAGCTATTTGCGGTTGTAAATGACGGTTTTAAAATTTGAAAAAAGAAGCAAGACTATAATTTTTGCGACTTCTGAATTTTAAAATTGTTTCATTGAAAAAAAAGTTTTTAATTTGCGGCGCAAAATAAATTGAAAGAAAGATAAACGCACGAAAATAGATGAAAAAATTATATTTAGCATCTCAATCACCTCGAAGACAGCAACTTATGAAAGATGCAGGTCTTGAGTTTGAGGTAATAAACAAAGAAGGAATCGATGAGATTTTTCCGCAAGGGCTTAAAAAAGAACAAATAGCCGAGCATTTGGCAATATTAAAAGCCGAAGCTTATCCCGAAATTTTAGAAACAGATGCAATTTTAATTACCGCCGATACTATTGTTTGGCAAAAAGGAAAAGTACTAGGAAAGCCTCAAAATGAAGAAGATGCTTATGAAATGTTAAAAAGTCTTTCTGGGAAAAAACATTGGGTAATTACAGGTGTTTGCATTCGTTCTAAGCACAAACAAGTTGTTTTTCACTCATCTACAAAAGTATTTTTTTCTGATTTGGCGGAAGATGAAATATGGTTTTACATCAAAAATTTTAAACCTTTCGACAAGGCAGGAGCTTATGGAATTCAAGAATGGATAGGACATATTGGTGTAAAAAAAATAAGTGGCTCGTATTTTAACGTAATGGGCTTGCCTATTCAGCGTTTGTACCAACATTTAAAAGAATTTTAAAAGAAAAATAATTTGTAACTATTTGATAATAAACTATTAATAACTATTTTTCACTATTCAATTGCAAGAAATAAAAAAAGTGATTAAAATATTGAAAAATTAAATTGAAAATATATATCTTTCGCACATAAATTTTTAAAATATTAACTCAAAATAATACTTAGAATTTAAGTTATGGCAATGACTCTTATTGAAAAAATATTGGCAAAACACTCAAAATATGAGAGCGTAAAAGCTGGTGAAATAGTTGATATTGAAATAGATGCACGTGCAGCTCGCGATTTTGGCGGCGCAAATGTGGTTAAAAATATGCAAGATAATGGACTTACAGTAAAAGACCCAGAAAAAACCTTTTTTACTTTCGATACCAACCCAACTGGTTCAGACCAGAAATATGCTGCAAATCAACAGATTTGTAGGTTTTTTGCTCGCGAAAACGGAATAAAAGTATATGATATAAATGTTGGAATTGGAACACATACATTTATGGACAAAGGCTTGGCTTGGCCTGGTTCTACTGCTGTTACCACCGATTCACATGCCAATATTTTAGGCGCAATAGGTGCTTTTGGGCAAGGAATGGGCGACCAAGACATTGCTGCCGCTTGGGCAAAAGGCAATGTTTGGTTTAAAGTTCCGGCATCGGTAAAAATTAATATTCTAGGAAAAAGACCCGCGCATATTAGTGCAAAAGATGTGGTACTTAATTTATTAGCAAAATTTGGTGCAAATTCCCTTTTGGGCTATTCTGTTGAAATTTACGGACCCGAAGTAGATAAATTTACACTCGATGAGCGTATCACTATTGCATCGATGGGAACTGAAATGGGCGCAATTACATTACTTTTTACGCCCAACCAAGAAGTTATGGAGTTTTGTGAATTTAGAACCAAGCGAAAACTCGAACGTATTGTGGCTGACGTAGATGCAGAATATGAAAAGGTATTTGATTTAGATTTTTCTGAATTTGTAACCAGAGTTTCTTTGCCTGGAAAACCACACGATACCGTTGATATTATTGCTGCAAAAGGTACAAAAATTGATTCCGCATTTGTAGGAAGTTGCACCAACGGACGTATGCAAGATTTGCGTGCTGTTGCAGCAATTCTTAGAAATAGGAAAGTAGCACCTGGCGTGGTTCTTAAAATTGTGCCTACTACCGATGAAATTTGGCAAGAAGCTATGGACGAAGGACTTATCCGCATTTTTAAAGATGCCGGAGCTTTAGTTTCTAACGCTGGTTGTGCCGGTTGTGCCGCAGGACAAGTTGGTCAAAATGGAGTAGGAGAAGTAACCATTAGCACCGGCAACCGAAATTTTCCAGGAAAGCAAGGAAAAGGCAAGGTTTATTTAGCAACACCTTCGGTTGTTGCAGCCTCAGCCGTAGCCGGATATATTACTACACCCGACGAAATTCCCGACGAACCAATGCTTTTTGAACATATCTCAAATCAATCGAGAGTGAAAGCAGAAGAAAAAACTCCGGTATTTACCCCCACTGCTATTCAAGGTAGAGTTTGGGTTATCGAAGAAGATAATATTGATACTGATATGATTTTCCATAATCGCTATTTAGCTATTACTGAGCTAAATGAGATGGGACAATATACATTTGATAATTTGCCCGGACATGAAAGCTTTGCAAAACACGCCAAAAAAGGCGATATTGTAATTGTTGGTAAAAACTTTGGTAGTGGAAGCTCTCGCCAACAAGCCGTTGATTGCTTCAAATCACTTGGTGTTCAGGCAGTTTTGGCAAAATCATTTGGTGCTATTTATGAAAGAAATGCCATAAATGCAGCATTTCCTATCGTAACGTATTCCGATTTATCAAAATTAGATATAAAATCGGGCGACAATATAAGTGTAAATTTTGAAACAGGCGAAATTATTAGCCTTTACAACAATGAAAAGGTTTTTGCACAACCTTTTTCAGAAGTTCAATTAGAAATTTACAAAAACGGAGGTTTGTTTTAATAGCACAATCTCTTTTCGCAAATTGACTATTTTACAGCATTAATAATTGCAACAAAATGACTTTTTTGGAATTAGCAAAATTACGATTTTCTTCGCGCAAATACAAGTCGCAACCTGTTGAAAATGAGAAAATTCTCAAAGTTCTTGAGGCGGCTCGTGTAGCACCTTCTGCTTCTAACAAGCAACCTTGGAAATTTGTAGTTTTCACGCAACCCGAAAGTTTGAGTAAAGCCTATCAAATGTATCATCGTGAGTGGTTTAAGCAAGCACCCGTTGTTATTTTGGCATGTGCCGAAGTGGACAAAGCTTGGGTTAGAGCCGAAGATAATAAAAATCACGCCGATATTGATTTAGCTATTGCTATTGACCATATAACCTTGCAAGCCACAGAGCTAAATTTGGCTACTTGTTGGATTTGTAATTTTTATGTAGAAAAAACAAAGCAATTATTTAATTTACCCGCTCATATTGAGCCTATTGCCATTTTAACTTTGGCATATCCTGAGGATAATTCTAACCCTGAAAGACATAATTTTCAAAGAAAAAAACTTGAAGATATTGTGAATTGGGAAACTTTTAATTAATTTTGGAAATTATTTCGGACTATATCCTAGATGAAAAATATAATGACAACATATTTAAAATTAATTCATTAGGGATTTTTTTACAGATAAAAAACAAAAATTTAAATTAGAAATATAAATTTATGGAAACTTTAAAAGTGAACGATTACGTGAAAATAAAAGAAAATGCGTTATTAAACGAACCGCTTATTGGAAGTTATACTGACTTTCATGGAAAAATAACTGAAGTAAGTGAATATGAAGGACAATCTCTTTTTTCAGTTGAATTTGATGCTCAAAGCCTTCTAAATTTACCTAATGAATTTATTATTGATGCAATAGCTTCGCTCGAAGAATATAGAGTTTACAATTTCTTTTCATCTGATTTGATTAAAGCCGACAGAAGAGATACCGACGAGTTGTATGCCAAAGCTCTTGAGCAAACAATGGCTGTAGAGCAATCTTATTGGGACAATGAAGAAGACGATGAAGACTTTGACGATGAAGACTTTGACGACGAAGACTTTGATGAAGAAGATGAAGACTTTGATGAAGACGAAGAAATTGATGACGAAGAAGCTTATCAAGGTGATGAAGATTTTAGTATCGAAGACTTAGAAGAAGACTTTGACGATGAAGACTTTGACGATGAGGATTTTGACGACGAAGACTTTGATGATGAAACTTTTGACGAAGAAGATTTAGATAGCGATTTCAGATAGTTTTTTTACTAAGTTGCAAGCAATTAACTTTTTATTGGTTAATGTGCAAACTTTTTAATTTCGAGTTAGATGGTTTTTTATTTCATTTTTTTTTGATATGAAATAAAAAACCATTTTTTATTAACTCTTTAATAAGCAACCAAATGACACGAATTTTATACATTCATGGCTTTAAATCAACTGGAAATGCCCTTAAAGCTCAAATTTTGAAAAAGAAATTTGATAATGTTTTTTCGCCTACCATGCCTATTTCTCCTAAAGAAGCTATGCTTTTTCTGGAAAAGGAAATGATTGAAAACCAATAT
>JAIFNL010000212.1:7591-8483 GCA_020047755.1 Bacteroidota bacterium | reverse complement strand
CGAAAACGCATAATATCGGTTGCAAATTTGGCTTTTTGAATTTCAATCAATACAATTTTATCCCCTTCGGGCGTTTTTATTTTTGCCGAAAAATCCAATTTGTAAATGGTAAAGAAAGTCATGCCTTCTTCTTTCTTCTTTTTTTTCGTCTTTTTTACCGCTTTGTTTCTGTCAATTTCGGTAATAAATTCTTGCGGACGAAATTCTATAATTTCAATATCTTGACCTATAATGGAAGAAATCAAAAGTTTAGCTATTTTGCTATCTTCCATTAAGTATTTGAAAACTACATCATATATCGGATTGGCTATGTGCATAATTCTGTTGTTTTATTTTTACAAAGTTACAATTTTTTTCAGTAATTTACAAAAAACACAAACAAAAAAAAACCCTGTCCTTGGAAAAAAAAGAACAGGGTTTTAATTATTTCCGCATCAACGCCTTGCGGCATCGAGGCTTGGGCAGATTAGCTGTCTTCGTCGCTAGCCACTGTTTTGGCTCTCGACTTTGCTTTGATGCTATACTCCGCGCTACGTGCGGGGTTGCGGTAACGCCAGTAAGCCTTACCTAAGCCTGCTATACGTTTTAGCAACCTATAAGCAGCGTCAATTTCCTCATTTCTATCTGAGGTAATCGTTTGCAAATGTTTTTCGGCATTAAATTTGCTTTCTTCTAGCGACTTCAAATTATCTATCAAAGTCTTAAAATTAGCAACTTGCCCAGTGCTAACACCTTGCAATGTTATAAACTCAGCGTTTTCTATCAATGCAGCATACACGTTGTCAGCCATTTTAATAAACTCACCTATGCTTGCGCTCGTAAAACGCTTGTCGAACAGCGAGTTGTAAAAACCAGTTTCCTCGTTTACTACATCACTTACCTGTTCTCTAAT
>JAIFNL010000212.1:6638-7535 GCA_020047755.1 Bacteroidota bacterium | reverse complement strand
CATTTCAGCTGTTACGCCTACTGTGCCTAGCTCTACTGCGTCTCTCTCTGCGAAATCCGAAATGACCCTCATTTCCATTTTCAACTGGTGTACAGACAAACCATTTCTAGTTAAATTACTGTTTGTATTCATAAAATATTATTTTGTTTGTCGAAATTTCCTTTTCGCATCAAATTTGTTTTAAAAAAAGAAAACTTCATTTTATTATTAAATATGGTAAAACTTATTTGAGGCGTTTTACCGATTGCCTTTTTTTTAATGTTTAATGTTTAACGATTAATGATTAATGTTTTTTTTCATTTTTCATTTTTCATTTTTCATTTTTCATTAAACTTGGTGCAAAGATATATCATGGTTTTACTTTATCCAAATTTTTTTATACTTTTTTTTAGTTTTAATTAAAAAAAGTTTTATCAATTTAGTTAAATATATTTCAAAAACTTCTAAAATACCAATAAAATAAGGTAATACAAAAGAATTGAAATAAATAAACAAAATGTTAAAATATGTTAATAAATATATAAATTTAGGCTATATTTTTTTAAAATATAAAATTATATTGATTAAAAAATAGTCATTTTATCGTAATTTTTACAAATAAATTCCTATTTTTAAGAAAAAAAGAATAAAAAAAACGCATTTTTTTTGCAAAATTTGAATCATTTCAACAAAAAAAATCATTGTAACGCCGAAAAAAATCGCTGTAACCCCGAAAAAAATCGCTGTAATCTGAAAAAAAATCGTTGTCATGCCCAAAAAAATGACTGTAATCCCGAAAAAAATCGCTGTAATGCGGAAAAAAATCACTGTAATGCGGAAAAAAATGCCTCCTGCTACGAAAGATGGCTCTGTAATGCGGAAAAAAATGCCTCCTGCTACGAAAGATGGCACTGTAAT
>JAIFNL010000212.1:0-6624 GCA_020047755.1 Bacteroidota bacterium | reverse complement strand
AAAAAAATGCCTCCTGTTACGAAAGATGGCACTGTAATGCGGAAAAAAATGTCTGTCATCTCCAAATGAGGGTATGTCATCAGAAAAAAAATGACAATCGGAACAAAAAAAATCACAGTTTTCAGAAAAAAAATGACAGTTGGCACAAAAAAAATCACTGTTTTCAGAAAAAAAATCACAATCGGAACAAAAAAAATCACTGTTTTCAGAAAAAAAATCACAATCGGAACGAAAAAAATCACTGTTTTCAGAAAAAAAACGATGGCATTTTGCTAAAAAGTAAAAGGTTGAGGCTTCACAGCCGCAACCTTTATCAAAAATTCAAAATCTAAACATTATTTTTTAATTTCTACTTTATAATCGTTCGTAAACTTTACCAAAGCTGCAGTTTGTAAATTGCTAAATAGTTAATTATCTGCATAATAATCAAAATAAGTAAACTTTGGCAAAGTTCTGTTACTTAATTCAGTAGGAAAAATTAGCCACGACCCCTCAGGTCGGGGAAATGAAAAACCACAGAAAATAGGGTTTTATACCTTATTCTACGATTTTAGGCGGGCTGTCAAAAATTGCGGTTATTCGTTCTTTTTCTTCGTTTTATTTTTCACCTTTTTATCACCGTAGGTGCGAAATCTTTGCGGAAAATATTGCACACTCCGCATCACGCAGGGCTGCCCAACTTCTAGCTGAATATTATATTCTAATGTATCAACAAAGGACTTGGGCACTATTAAATTAGAATCGGATAAGCTCAAAACAATTCTATTCTATCGTGGTGTTGCTTCAATTTATCTTGTTTTTCAAGTTTTTTAATCAATCGGCTTATTACTTCGCGTGCAGTGCCTAGCTCTGCGGCTATTTCTTTGTGCGAGATTTTAATTGGATTTTTGCCCGTAAGTGCCACTTTGTCGGTCAAGTAATCGAGCAAACGCTTGTCGAGCTTGTAGTACAATAGCTGATTGATGGTACTTATAAGTTCGGTGTAGCGCAAATTGTACTGCTGAAAAAATAATTTATTAAGGCTTGGATATTTTCCAACCCAAAGCCTTAATTTTTCAGCCGGAATAAGCAAAATGACGCTTTCCTCTTCCGTTATTGCTACTATTTTGCTTTTTTCATTGTTTATGCACGACGAAAAAGACATGATGCAACTTTGCTCGTTTTGTATATAATAAAGGAGCAATTCTTTGTCTTCCATGTTGGTAAGTACTTTTATAAGTCCTTCAAGCACAATGGGAATAAATTTTACATACTGCCCTTCGCGCACAAGTTCTGTGCCTACGGGAAAGGTTTTAATAGCCGATGTTTCGAGAATTTCGGTAATTAACTCTTTCCCCAAATAACTGAATTTTTGTTCAAAAGAATAATTTTCGGTCATTGCTATTCCGTTTTGTAATACTCTTGTCGCAAAATACCCATCACTAAAAAGTCTATATACTTATTGTTGTGATACATAGCTTGTCGCAAAATGCCTTCGCGCTTAAAGCCCGCTTTCTCGTAAGCCGCTATGCCTTTGGTGTTTTCAATCGAAACGTGGAGCTGCACTCTGTTCAAATTCAAAATATCGAAAGCATACTGAACAACTAAAGCAGTTGCTTGATTTCCATAGCCTTTCGACCAATATTCGGGATTGTAAATAGCAATGTAGAAAACAGCGGCACGGCTAATGTAATCTATTCGCACCAAAGCGGTTTGCCCCACGGGCGTGCTACTTTCGTTTTCGCAAATGGTAAAAAGCATATTTTCGCTGCTGTTGTTCCATGCTTGCAACTGGCTCATTACATTTGCTTTGCTTATAGGCTCGAACAAAAACAAGGTATCTCTTACTTGAGCATTATTTTTTCCAAAATAAACCAAATCAACATCTTCAGGTTCAAAAGGACGCAAGTAAATGGTTTCGGCTTCAATAAATTTGACTGGTTTCATTGGTTTAGTTTTTTATGATAAAAGTTTAGAAAACAAAAAATGCTGCTTTTGACCATTAAAGTCAATGCAGCATTTTCCAGATTAAGCAATTAAGAGTAATATATCGCTCAATCAATTTTTAGTCGTTATTTTTTAGCAATTCAACTTCTTCTGTCGAAAAAATACGCTCTGCATCAAGTAACATTAAGAAACCTTCTTTCATTTTTACAGCACCAACCACAAATTCGGGATTGTATTTTAAACCTAAATCTGGAATTGGTTTTATATCGCTGGCTTTTATTTCTATTACGTCTTTTACTTTATCTACCGTAACCCCCAGTTTTACAATTATATCAATAACTTCCAGTTCAAGCACTACAATTATTTCTTCTATGTCTTTGGAGGCTTCTGGCATATTGAATTTTTTGCGCGATTCTACTACCGTGAGCACTTCTCCTCTAAAATTGATGATGCCTTTAATGTAATCGCTTGTTTTAGGAATGGGTGTAATTTCTGGGCTTTGAATTACTTCCAAAACATTTTTTACATTAATTGCAAAAAGCTCTTTGTTGAGTATAAATGATAAATACGAACTTATTTTTTCCATTGTTTCTTTTTAATTAGTAAACATTAATCGTTAAACATTAATCGCTAATCGTTAAACATTAATATTCTATTTTCAGGTTCATGCTTTTCTTTTTGTAAAACTTAGTAACATCTAATATCAATGCCAACGTACCATCGCCTAAAATACTGGCACCCGATAAGTATTGATTGTTTTTGTGAAACTCCCCTAAACTTTTCACTACTGCCTGATATTCGCCGTGAATAGAGTCCACAACAAATGCTAATGGACGTTCTCTTACCGAAATAATAACTAACTTCTTTTTCTCTGCTTCGCCTTTAATACCAAATTCTTCGCGCAAATCTACATACGGAATCAAATTGTTGTTGTATTCAATTTGTCGGTTGCTACTTTTGTTCAAAATAGCATCGGTAGTAAGTTCGCAGCTTATAATAAAGCTTAGTGGCAATAAATACGATTGATGCCCAACTCTAACATGCAAAGTGTCGATAATAGAAAGCGTTAGTGGAAGTTTTAGCGTAAAACTTGTACCTAAGTTCTTTTCCGATTCTATTTCTATATCTCCTCTTAGGTCGTTTATTTTTTGGCGCACTACGTCCATTCCTACGCCGCGCCCCGACACCGAAGTAAGGCTTTGTGCAGTAGAAAAACCAGGCTGAAAGATGAGTTTGTAAACTTCTTCTTTGGTTAAAGTATGTTCGGGTTTAATGTATCCATTGTCAATGGCTTTTTTGCGAATGCGTTCCATATCAATACCGCCGCCATCGTCTTGTACTTGAATCACTACTTGCGAGCCTTCGTAAAATGCAATCAAGCGAATCATTCCTTTGGTCGGTTTTCCTTGTTTCAATCGCACTTCGGGCATTTCTATACCGTGGTCTATGCTGTTTCTGATGATGTGCATTAAAGGGCTTTCGAGCTGATTGATAACGTTTTTGTCAAGCTCAGTGTCCATACCTACGGTTACAAATTCCACTTCCTTGTTCAGTTGCAGCGATAAGTCGCGCACCAAGCGTTGAAATTTGACCATCAATATTTTAATAGGAACCAATCGAAGGTTCAGTGCATTGTCTCTAAAGCGTTTAGAAAGTTTTGAAATTTCTTCTACTACTTTGGAAAGCCTGCTATTTTTAATTTGAGTGGCAAGCAAATCGAGCTGAGAGCGAACTGTAACTAGCTCGCTTACAAGGTTTATCAAATCGTCAAGTTTTTCCGACGACACGCGTATTCTGTTTGAAACTTCTTGTTTTTCCGATATTGCTATGGTTTGTTTTAAACTATCCTCTTTTTCTTTTTCATCATCAGACGAATCAATATTTATTGCTTTTAGTTCAAAGAAAATAGTTTTTAAAGCATTAATTCCGGCAAAATTGTATTTTTTGCCAAATTCATAATGCTTGCTCATAAATTCGTTGTTCGATTCTATTGTTTCTGGAATTATCTGAAAAATAGAATGTTCTTCTTCGAGCATGAAGATAAACATATCTTCAATTTCTTCTGGTTCCGATTTTGAAATTAGGAATATTTCCCAAGCCGTAAAGGATTTATCTACTTCTATATCGGCTAGTTCGGGAGTTTTAATTAGGTGAGCTATCGAAATAAATGCGCCAAGTTCTTTTATTTCATCAAAAATATTTAAGGGATTTACGCCACGGTTAATGATGTCCACATCGGGTATAAACACAATGTAGTAATACATAAAAGAATCACCCGTTTTGCCTATTTTTTTTGTTCCCGCATGTACTTGTTTATCGCTGCCTAATTTATGTGAGTTAATTAAATCTAATTGGTCATTGTATTGTTTTTGTTGTTTTGGCGATAAATTTTCACCATTATTAATCAAAAATTTCAATAAATCAATTGACGAGAAGGTTAAAGAGAGAACCTCCGTAGATAAATTCATTTCACCATTTCTGATGTAATCGTAAATGGTTTCCAGATTGTGCGTTAAATTGCCTACCTTTTCAAATCCAAACATCGCGGCTGTGCCTTTTAGAGTGTGCATCACTCTAAATACGCTATTAATGCCTTCTTTATCTTTGGGGTTGTGTTCGAGTGTGAGCAAATCTGTTTCCAAATTCACTATCAAATCATTAGCATCTTCTATATACTTGTATTGAAATTCTTCCATTGGTTAATCGTTTTTCATGCAAATAATACACACTTCTCCTAAAATAGTTTCAAAAAAATAATAAAAACTAAAAGCTAATAGATTCTATTTTAAACATTTTTCTACTATTTTCAAAAACATTTCTTGTTTGAATGGTTTTTGTATCCAGCCTGTTACTTTTACTTCTTTTGCCAAATCTTTTTTCTTTTGGCTAGTTTCGGTAGTAAGCATTAACATTGGAATAAAGGCATAATTGGGCATTTCGCGTACTCTGCGTACCAATTCTGCACCGTCCATTTCTGGCATATTATAGTCTGTTATCACTAAATCTATTTTTCGCCCGTCAAAAAATTTTAATGCTTCTACTCCATTTTCAGCTTTTAAGATTTCGGCATTCAATTTTTTTAAAGAGAACTCGATAATCCAACGAGTATTTTCAAAATCATCAACTATTAATATAGTTTTTTTCATAACTGATAAAATATTTTTTATTTCAGATTAATTTTATAAATTTGAAATAATTATTAATGAAGCAAATTTTCCGTTTTTTAGCGCAAATGAAACACATAAAGTATTATCTATTAAAAAGATACTTTTTGTTTTAGTTTCAAATTTAAAGTTGGAAAAATTTCATAAATAAACTTTTGTAAATATACAAAATTAAAAATATATACAAAAAAATATAGTACTTAAAATGTAAAATATTTTTTTTTGTTTTACAATTTGCTAAAAATCAAAATTATGGGCGTAGTAATTTCTGTAATAAATAACAAAGGTGGCACCGGAAAAACCACTACAAGTTTAAATTTAGGAGCTGCTTTTGCTGAAAAAGGGCATAAAGTATTATTAATTGACCTCGATAGCCAATGTAATTTATCTACTTCCATTGGTATTAGTGAGAGTGCTTTGCACGTGGGAAATATTTTGTTGGGCGAAAATACAATCGAACAAGTAATTGTGCAAAAAGAAAAACTCGATATAGTTGCCTCTACCGATACGCTGCTAGATTATGAGCAACGAATTAATAATGAACCCGGAAGAGAGTATATTCTGCACGAAGCTTTGCAAACTATAAAGGATAAATATGATTTCATAGTCATTGACTGCGCGCCTAGCTTGGGCACGCTTTCGCTCAACTCGTTGGTGGCGGCTGACTATTATATTGTGCCTATGCAGGCTGAAAACTTTGCTTTTATTGGCTTAGATAAGATTTTGCAAATATCGGAGAAAGTAAAAAAGCGCATGAATCCTAAATTGGAACTTGCGGGTATTTTATTTTTGAAACTTTCAGGAAAAACACGATTTAGCCAAGCAATTATCTCAAATTTGAATAACAACTTGGAGTTAAAAAACAAAGTATTTAAAACGCATATTCGCCAAGATATAGCCTTGATGGAAGCTTCTGCCTTTGGAAAAACCATTTTTGACTATTCTAAAAGTGGTAGAGGGGCTTTTGATTACCGAAAACTTGCCGAAGAGGTTTTTCTAAAAGTCAAAAATAAATAATGTGGCGATTTGATGATTTGAAAATGTGGTGATTTGATAATGTTATGATTTTTCAAATTGAAACATTTTCAAATTAAAATAAGCTCTTATGTATCAATGTTTTCTAAAAAAAAAATAATAAGCATTCGTGCTTATTTGCGTACCATTTCTAAAAATGAAAAAGAAAATTGGTTTTTATCAGAGCTTTCAAAATGCTCTTGTTTTATTACGTTCCATTGATTTATATCTATTTCAGGAAAAAAAGTATCGGCGTCAAAATGCGCATGTACTTTGGTGAGATAAAGTTTTTCGGCAAATTGAATGGCTTGCTTGTAAATTTCGCCTCCGCCTATAATAAAACATTCTTCGTGTTTGTTGTATAGTTTTAAAGCTTCTTCTATGGAGCTAACTAGCTCAGCACCTTGTGTTTTAAACGCTTTATTGCGACTAATTACCACATTGCGCCTATTGGGCAAAGCACCATTGGGCAAGGACTCGAAAGTTTTGCGCCCCATAATGATAGTGTGCGAAGTGGTTA
>JAIFNL010000129.1 GCA_020047755.1 Bacteroidota bacterium | reverse complement strand
TGGTGCGCCACCTCCAAAATGCCTAGCTAAAATACAAAAATGCACACCCCAACGGAATAATAAAAGCAAAAAATAAACCAACTTAGTACTCAAAAAATAAACAATAATACACTAAAAATAAAGCATAAAATAGGAAAATAAAATGAAGAAAAATAGTTTTAATACACTAAATTAAACTATTTCTTTCTATAAATTTTAAAAAAAAACATAAATAAATTAAAAAATTTACATTTCACTGTAATACCTTATTTTATTAACAATAGCTAATAAATAAGCATACAAAAATAAAATTATTTTCAATAAAAATGAAAAAAAATGAAAAAAAATTTGGAAGAACAAGAGAGAAAATTTAGAAGAAAAACAAAAACAGTTGGATTTAATGCAACAACGGATTAAAGAACTTGAAGATAAAATCAAGAACAATAAATGAAATAGTTATAGTCATGTAGATGATTACTAGATAATCACGATTGCTGCATACGTGTTTTTAGTCTAATCGACTCTTGTTTTGTGGCTGGGTTTCTATATTATTTGTAACTATCGTTTTTTTAAAAACTCCCTTAAAAATTGTTTCATAATTTATTGATAGCGTAACTCAATAGTAACAAAAATTCTAAAAAAATAAAATAAACACGCAATTTTTTCTGAATTTTAATAACCATTTGTTACGCTATCAATTTTTCTTAGTATTAAACCATCACTTCTTTTGGGTTTGAGCCAAATTCATTGTCGCCCGGATTACTATCAGTTACTAAAAGTATTAACAACCAAATTCCACCAACAAGAGGAATAAGAGCAACGAATAAAAACCAGCCACTTTTGCCTATATCATGTAACCGTCTAACTGCTACCGCTATGCTCGGCACTATAATGGCTAACATATACAGAGCGTAAAGCACGGGCATACCCCAAAGGCTGTCGAGTACACCTGCTGCAATACCAAAAATCATATTGAACAACACAAAATACCAATATTCGCTACGTCTTGCTCTTCCTTCGAAATTAGCATAATTTTGTAAAACTTTTAAATAATAATTCATTTTGTATCAAGTTTAAGTTTCCTACTCGTTTGGCTTTTCGGTTGTCGCCCCGTTTTTGATGGTTACTGGTCTCCATTTTATAGTTTGTATCGTCGAAATTATGTAAGAATTGTTTTGAGTAATACAGATTTTGAGTAAGAAAATTAATTTCGTTTAGCAAAGATATATTATTCTGATGAGAAAACCTTAACTTTTTTGTTTTTTTTGTAGGTAAAATATTGAAAAAAATCTTACTTTTTTTTAACGAACGAATAAAACAAGAATGAACGACTTTTTATATCGAAAAAAACTCTTATAAATCAATCAATTAAAAAGATTATCACTTTTTATTAGATACAACAAACTAGTTCAATAAAAAGGAATAAAAGAAAAAGAAGCTTTTTTTGTGAAAAAAGCTTCTTTTTTAAGTTGAAATTGAACGAATATGAAAATTATCGCGAATTATCGTTTGCGTGGAAATTCTAACTCTTTCCAAACCAGTGCACTTGCGCCCAATACCGCAGCATTAGCACCATCAACCGACGATGGCAACAACTTTACTTTATCTTTGTATATATTGAGCATATATTCTTCCATGTATTTTTGGGTGGGCTCGAAGATTAAATTGCCAGCTTGAGCCAAACCGCCAAACAAAAATACAGCTTCTGGACTTGTATAAGCAGTAGCTTCGGCTATTTTCTGTCCAAGAATTTTTCCGGTATATTCAAATGTGGCAATGGCAACTTTGTCGCCTGCAATAGCCGCTTCGCTAATGGCTTTGGCTGTAAGGTCGTCGGGTGCAACATTGCTAAGCGCGCCTCTGAAAGGGAAATAAGCCAGCATTTCTAAGTATGTGCGTTTCAATCCGGTAGCCGAAACGTAAGTTTCCATGCAGCCTTGCAAACCGCAGGCACACTGTCTGCCGTTGTAGTTTACTATGGTGTGTCCTAGTTCGCCAGCAAAGCCATCGTGTCCGTAAACCACATCGCCATTTACAACCAAGCCGCTGCCCAAACCAGTCCCTAAAGTAATGACAATGAAGTTTTTCATACCTTTTGCACCACCGTAAATCATTTCGCCCAAAGCCGCAGCATTGGCATCGTTGGTTAAGATTACCGGCGTGTTGATATATTTTTTCATCAAATCTACTACATTTACCACGCCTCGCCAGTTCAAGTTAGGAGCATATTCTATGGTTCCTGTATAATAATTGCCATTCGGTGCACCTATGCCTATGCCCACAATGTGGTAACCTTCGCCAAGTACGTCCATCGCCTTGTTTATCTCGTCGGCTATTTCGGCAAAATAAAGGTTTATGTCTTCGTGTTTGTTAGTAGAAATGTTCGTTTCTATCAAACTTTCGCCTTTTCTGTTTACTAAACCTATCAAAGTATTAGTGCCACCAATGTCAATACCTACTGAAATTTCTATCATTGCTCAATTTTTTATTTATCTGTTATGATTTTTTTTTTTTTGAATAAATTTTTATTAAAAAGCAACCATTCTTTCTCTCCTAAAAACACCAAACATTATAAGCTTTAATGTTTTCTTAAAAATTAGGTTCTAAAAACATGAGAACTTATTTTTTTAAAAGCTATATAATACAATACTTTCAGAGTGCTAAGGAGGGGCGAATAGCAAAGCTTGCTTATTGATTTTAAGCTACAAAAGTAAATGATTTTTCAATTATTTAAAATTTTTTTCAGATAATTGCTTAATTTTTTGTTTTTCAAAAGATTCAATGCACCAAAGGAGTGTTTCATTTTTGCTAAAAACCCAAGAAATAGGTATTTCCAACCAATAAGAAATACATCATTTTGTTCAAAAATAAGTAGGTAGAGGTAAGATTTAAAAATTAGATTACAATTTTTCGCAAAAAAACATTTAACTTTGCTCTATGGTTAAATTGTTAAAAACCATAGAATAATTTAACAAAAAAGTTTAAAACAAGTGCAACCTTTTAAGTGATGGTGAAGTTATAAGAAGTAATACAAAGCATGAATACGGATTTAGAAATTATCGAGCGTTGCAAGCAAGGCAACAAAAGGGCACAGAAACAGCTTTATAAGCAATATGCTGCCGCAATGTTTGCTATTTGTATGCGTTATGCCTCATCAAAAGTAGAGGCAGAAGATATTTTACAAGAAGGCTTCATGAAAGTATTTGCAAACATCAATGCTTATGAGGAGAAGGGAATGTTTGAGAGTTGGTTGAAACGAATTTTTATCAACACTGCCATTACCGTTTACCACAAAAACCGGAAGTATCGATTTCATATCGACATAGATGAGGCTCAAGACTACTTGATGCCCACTACCGAGCGCGAAACCAATACTTTAACACAAGAAGAATTATTAAAAATAATCAATTCTCTGCCCGATGGCTACCGAATGGTTTTCAACCTTTTTGCAATAGAAGGGCTGAAACACAAAGAAATAGCCGAACTAATGAGTATAGATGAAAATACCTCGAAGTCGCAATATTCGAGAGCAAGAAAAATTATTCAAAAAAAAATAATCGGAATAGACAAAGAAATGGAAGCTCGCATTGTTTCGTAAATTTTGCTATAAAATCTGAATATTATAATCAATTAATTTATGAATTGGGACGTAAATAACATAGAAGACCTTTTTAAGGAAAGTTTTCAGGATTATCGTATTACTCCTGAGCCTTCTGTTTGGAATAAAATAGAGAAACAGCTTGCATTTAAGCAGTTTCTTCAATTTACGCCAAAACATTTCAACGTATATTATTTATCTGCAACACTTGGCTTGTTGGGAATTTTAATGCTGCAATTTGTAAATTTTGAAAACGAAACAAACTACTCTTCACTTCCATCGCAAAAACAAACAATTACGACTATTCAAAACGAAACTGCAACCGCTGAAAGCATTGTAGCTACCGAGCCTATTGCAGAAAAAGAAAAAAGCAAAACTATTTCAAACAAAAAACAAGACAAAAAAACATTGCCATCGTTTACTCTTCTTTCTGACCCTAACGCAGTGATTGCTTCTCTTGATATTCCTATTATACCCGAAACTACATCTGATTTTTCAAAAATTAGCACAAGCTCATCGGTCGAGTTGGCTTTGTCGCAAAACGAAGGCTGTGCGCCCTTAGCGGTTCAGTGTTTGATAAAAAGCAAAAACATAAAAGAGCTAGTGGTTGATTTTGGCAATGGTGTTGTTTCTCAAAACAATACCACTACTCTTTATACAAAATCGGGCATTTACATTATTACTATTTCTGCAACTGACCACGAAGGCAAACAAAAAACAATTTTAGATACCGTTACGGTATTTGAAACTCCTAAGCCCATAGCCATTGTAGATGCCGACTCGCAATGTACCGAAAATTGTGTAGTTTATTTTTACAATTATTCAAATGACGCAAACAAATATTTGTGGGATTTTGGCGACGAAAATTTTTCTAAGCTCAAAGACCCTGTACATATTTATACCCAAAGCGATAGAAAAAGAATAAAACTAACTGTTTGGTCAGAAAAAATGTGTGCCGACAGTATTTTTATCGAAAGTCCATTCAAATCGGTAGCCGAAAATTTTGTGGTATTTCCTACTGCCTTTATTCCTTCCGAAAGTGGCTCTAATAATGGCTATTATACTCTTAGCAATTATTCTACCGATATTTTTTATCCGGTACACAAAGGCATTTTGGATTACAAATTAGAAATTTACAACCGCAATGGATTGATGTTGTTTCAAACTATCGACATTAATCAGGGCTGGGACGGCTATTACAAATACCAATTAATGTCGCAAGGAGTTTACATTTGGAAAGTTAGTGGAAAATATCAAAACCAAGAAAGCTTTGAAATGGTAGGTGATGTAACTTTACTTAGAAAATAAAATTAAATTGTTAAATTATCAATTATAAAAGAAAGCTACTTAATAAGGAAACGATACATTTCCTTTTTAAGTAGCTTTTTTTTGTAGCCTATTTTGTTTGTTTCTTATCGAGCAAACACTTTGTAAGTAGATAGTTGGTTGTTTTGGTTCTTAATTCTAACCAAATAAATCTGGTTTGAGCCAGCTAATTGAATTGTTTCGTTTGTGTTGTTCAAAAAGTAAGTAGCCGTTCTGCCGAGCATGTCGCTAACTAAAACCTCGATAGGTTCGTTTGCTTGTGCCGATTGAATATGCAATTCGTTATTTTGAGCAAACACTTTATATTCTGAATTTTGCGTTAAGTCTTTTTGTATCTCGGTAGTTTTGCCTCTAAAAATAAGAACAAAGCGGTTTGTGTTTATTCCACTTGTTGCTTGAAACTTATAACTTTGATTTTCTAACAATTCAAATTCCTTGTTTGTTTCTTTATCGAGCAAAAATACACGAACACCGTTGGTTAGGGTATTTTCTTTTACACCAAAATAAAAAGTACCTGCTTTGGCTAAATCAAAACCAATAGCTACTTGGGTTTCGGAATAAATCAAAGGCAATGTTTGAATGCCATAAGGCAAGTCGTTGATGAGCGAATACAATGCTATTTTGCTGTCGCCTTTTCTTTTCAAACCATCGTATCCAAAATCAACATCAGAGCTAGCCGCTTCGTTGAACGAAATTAAGCTTTCGTTGTACAGCGTTGCTTCTTGGTTTTCAATGTAAAATTTAAAACTTTCGCTGTTTTGGGCTATTTTTGATGCACTTTTGGCAGTCGAAATAAATGTACTGTTTTCGGTGCTACGCATAGCATTGGTAAAATAAATGGTATTTGTTGCAGCAGTTGCTTGAATAAAAAAGCCTTGATTTGCTTTTAAACTACCCGAAAAAGAACTTCCTTTGCTGTTTGTTATTGCGCCAGAAAGATTTACTTGCACATAGTCGGTCGATTCGTAATCATTTCCCGACGACAGGTCATCGTCCCAAAGATACACATTTCCGTCTGAATTGCCTGTGTTGCCGTTAATAAAACTTGTTAAGTTAAGCCCCGATGGGTATGGATTACCAATTAAGTTCCAACCATCGTAGAGCGTATTGTTGGGCAACTCAGTGTGAAGCGTTTTATAAATAGTAGCACTTTGATTTCCAGTAAAAGACTCTGTACCTGTAATATTAACATAGTAATTGTTAGGCACATATACTGCAAATCCTTGAGCTAAGCCCATAGTAGCACTTGCCGGAACCCAACCTATTTGGTCGTTTGTAATGTCTCCGTCGCTGTTTGCGCCTGTTCCCCAGTGGTCTGCTGCGCTTTGGTCGTAATTATAAACGTTAGGATTCAACGCACCGTTGTAATATTTTATCGCACCACTCGACGAATTGCTAAAATTTGATGCTATGTAGTTAAACTCTCCTGCTCTAAGCAAAACGCGCGAAATAAATTTAGCATTTGCACCATAGTTAATTGCTCCTTTGTTGAGCAAAGCTCCCGAATTACTTGCATCGGAGCGAAGATACAATTCGCCATCGAGCTGTATGGTATTGTTTACGGTAAGCGATGCGGTAGGCTTAATGTTTAGCGTGGTATTGGCTGAAACCACCAACGAAGCAATAACAAAATCAGCTGAATTAGCCAAAGAAGGAACACAGTTGCAGGTTGAACCGGTTGCTTTTTTAGCCCAAATGCTACCATCACTCCAGTTGCCATTGGCAATAGCATAAAGGCGCGAAACAATTAAAAGACTAGAGCTAACACCTCCATTTTTATCGTCCAATACGCCTACCGAAAGAGTTCCATTACCTGTTACTGCTGCACCGCCGCCATTTGTAAGCGTTCCATCTACATTCATTTCGCCATCAAGAGCAACTTGCCCGCCACCGGTATTGGTAAAATCACCACTAATATTCATCGAGCCTGCGGGGTCAATATCTACGGCACTTCCTCCTTGATTAACAAAATCACCTGCTACTGTTATGGAACCGTTTTGAATATCAAACTCCGAACCACCAATATTTTGCATATCTTTTCCAATACTGATACTTCCACCATTAGTGATTGAAAAATACCCATCGCCTTGATTGTTAAAACTATCATCAATCGTTAAAGTTCCACCATCAATATAAAAATCAGCAGCCGAACCATTATCAAAATTACTATGTACAATAATTTCGCCACCAGTGTTTATGTTAATGATAGCTGAACCTGTATTATTAAAATCGTCGGTTACTTCTAGCAAGCCATTCACTGTAAGAATAGAACCGCTTCCGCCTCTATTTTCATAGTCATCGCCCACCATTATTTTTCCGGTCGATTCTATTATTAGCTCTGAAGCACTGTTGGTTACATCTTGAGTAGCTATTATAGTACCGTAAATATTATTTTGCCTTACACCATTGCCAAAAGTAATGTTAGTTACTGAAAGCGTTGCGCCTAAATCAACATTTATGCTTTGATTCCAATCAATCGACACGTCTGCGCCCGTAACGTTATGGCGTACCACAATAATATCGTCCCACTGCGGAAGCGTCCCTCCCCAAGTAGCAGCACTAGTCCATGCACCATCTTGTACAGTGTAGCGAGTTGTGCCTGCTATTAATTTATTACAAAACAATAAGCTAGTTACGATTATTAAAATTGTAGATAAGTAATTTTTCATATTTGTTATGTCTTTTTGTTAGTTCTGCACCTAATACGTTTTCAATGCTGATGAGTTTCATTAAAAAAACTTAAAACCAATAAACTATTTTTAAAAAAGTATTCTTTTACCTTGTTTTCTTATAAGTCAAAGTCGTTTTATTCTTAAATTTTAGACAGCGTAACTTAATAGTAACCGAAATTTTAAAAAAAGCGAAATTGAGCATTTTTTTCAAAATTCTAATAACAAATTGCTACATTGTTCAATTATTATTTTATCATGAAAAATTTGCAATTTTAGCTTACTTTTTCAAAAAGTCACCATTTTTTTATACTACCAAAGAACATAACAGAGAAAAGACAAATTTGATACAAATTTTGCACTAAAAATGCTAAAAATAATTAAACACCGTATTTTTTCCAATAAAACTAGCGAAAACACTAACAATATTCAAAATTTACTATTCACGGTTCATTATTCACTGCTTCTAAATCAGTAGGTTAATAAAAAAAGAACAAAAAAACAATAATATGCTTGCAAAACTGAAAAAGCTTTTTTAGTTTTGCACCCACAAAAGTACGGGGTGTAGCTCAGCTTGGTTTAGAGTACGCGTCTGGGGGGCGTGGGGTCGGAAGTTCAAATCTTCTCACCCCGACTTTGAAAGTCAGATAGTTAGAATTAAAACTAACATCTGGCTTTTTTATTTTTCAACCTTAACAAAAACCGTTCGACCGACTTGTCGGTCTGTCGGTTAGGCTGTTAGTAAATCATCGGACAGACCGGACAAGCCGGTCGAACCGATTTTACTTAGTTTTCTTTTAAACACTAGGTTGTTACAAAACAAAAAAAACCACGAAAAAACAGGTTTTTCGTGGTTTTTGAATTTGTTAAAAGTTTAGATAGAAAATTATTTTAATCGCAATGCCATTGGTAACATAAGCAAAAAAGGAATACAATAATCATAGTTAATGTTTTGGTAATCATTGCCAATGTGTACATTTTTGTAATATGATTTTATTCTTTTTTGATAAAGCCTTTCCGATTGCACAAACCAAGCATTAACGCCTAATTTTTGAGCTAAAAACCATTTTTCGATAAGTCTCGAAGTTCTTCCGTTGCCATCGGCAAAAGGGTGTATTTGCACAAAAATAAGATGTAGCATTGAGGCAAAATAAAATATTTCGCTTGTGGTTAAATCTCTTTTTAACAGTATTTCAATGTCTTCAAAAAGTTTTTCCATTTCTTGGTTTACAATGTCTTTGGAGGCTCCAGTAAATATTTTTTTACCCTCGCTAAAAATGTAAACCTCTTTGTCTCTTATTGTTCCTTTGTATTTTTTTTCGCTAATGATTGTTTTTGATAGTAATTTGTGTGCTTTGAGCAAATTGGACAAAGTAAGTTTGTGCGTATGCGCAAAATTGTAGGCTTGCTTCAAATCTTCTATTTCTGTAAATGATTTTCCGCTGTTGTTCATGCCCGATGATGAGTATTTCAAATAACTATCAAAATCAATTCTATTGCCCTCAATCAT
>JAIFNL010000171.1 GCA_020047755.1 Bacteroidota bacterium | reverse complement strand
CCGGAATAGATTGGAACAACGCAAAGCTAAAACTCTCATCGGGCGACCCCTCAATTTCGGCACAAAACCCTACACTGAAACCTTGGAATATGAATTATGTGCAATCCTTTAAAGGCAATAATGAGTTTCAACGCAGCGAAGGTTATATGCAAAATATTTCGCCAAATGTCTCGCAATTAGGTGATTATACTACTCTAACAGGTATGCCCGGAGGTGGAGAATACATGGAAGTGGAAGTTTCGGAGCTAAGCATAGAATTTGACATTGCCGAAACATACAGCATTCCTACCGACAACAAACCCTATTTTGTAGATGTTGCAAAATACAAATTACCAGCAACTTACAAGCATTTTTGCGTTCCAAAAATAGACAAAGATGTGTTTTTGTTGGCTCGAATCACAGGCTGGCAAGATTTGAACTTGGTAGAAGGAACAGCACATGTCTATTTTGCAGGCACTTACGTAGGAAAATCGTATATCTATACGCGTAATGTACGCGATACACTCGACCTGTCGCTGGGTAGAGACAAAAAAATATTAGTAACTCGCTCTAAATTAAAGGAATATAGTAGCGTGAAAATGATGGGCGGAAAACGCAAAGAAACTCTAGCCTACCAAATGATAATCAAAAACAATCGAAATACGCCCATAACTATCGAATTACAAGACCAATATCCAATTTCGGGCAACAGCGAAATAGAAATAGAAGTATTGCAAACTTCAAATGCAAAACAAGATTTGAATACCGGAAAATTAACTTGGGAATACAATTTAAAATCCGGCGAAAATAAAGTAATTGATTTGCAATTTGCTATAAAATATCCCAAAAATTCGACTATACAAATAGAGCAATCTAGGACAAAAATGATGCGACAGTTCTAAAAAAACACAAAACAAAACAAACCCCAGAAAATAAAAATTTCTTTCTGGGGTTTGTTTTTTTAGAAAAAAATGACCAACTATTTATCTTTCAACGAACTTTAAAAAAAAATGAAAAACTTTGCCCAATAAATAAAACGAAATACACAGGCTAACTGTTAATGGCTTAATTTTTGCGGGAATAAATGAAAACTAGAGAAAAAAGTAGAATGATTATTTTTTTGAAAATATAGTCAATATAAGAAATTTTTTTTACTTTTGCCTTAATTATTAGATAATGTAACAAACAAGTGGCTTTTTCAAAAAGTTATTTAAAATTCAAAAAAATCAATCTTTTTGTGATAAAATAACAATAGAATAATAGCATAACTTAACAATTTATTATTAAAATTCTAAAAAAGTTGCACAATTTTACTTCTTTTTTTAGAACTATGATCGCTAGTAGGTTACACTATCAATTTGTATATTTTTATAAAAAAATCTGATTCACAACTTTGTTTAATAAACATCTGAATACCAGTATTTTAATTAATAATTAAACTACGGTGCGTTTTTAACCGGAGCAAAAATTCAGCATTCAAAAACTCATCAGTTACAAAAGAGGTAAAGTTAAACTATGAAACGAGTAAGACAAATTTTTTTTTATCTTATTTTTGTTGTTACAACAATAAGTTTGTCCTCTTTTATAGCAACCAACATTAATATCCCACAATCGGTAATTACTGCCTTAAAAAATGGAAATGCAGAGCAATTAGCTTCCTTTTTCAACCCCCATTTGGAGCTCGTGGTGGTGGGGCAATCAGATGTGTACAGCAAATACCAAGCTCAAATTATTCTCAAAAATTTTTTCAGAGAAAACGAACCTTCCAATTTTTTGGTACTACAACAAGGAATAAACGGAAAAGTAAGCTTTGCTATTGGTCGATTAAACACAAATAGAGGCAAATTTAAGGTTTACATACTCGGAAAAGGAAGCGGAAATCAATATAAAATACATCAATTAAGAATTGAAAAAGATTATGGATGATAAAATATTAGAACAAATTATAGAATTTGCTATATTTGAAGATATAAAAACTGGCGACATTACTTCGCTCGCCTGCATTCCTCATAATGCAAAAGGGAAAATGAAATTACTGGTAAAACAAGACGGAATTTTGGCGGGAGTAGAAATTGCCAAAGCTGTTTTCAATAAAATAGACCAAAACCTTTCGATAGAAATTTTGATAAAAGATGGAACGCCAGTAAAAGCAGGCGATGTTGCGTTTTACATCGAAGGCAACGTTATTTCTTTGCTTACTTCGGAGAGATTAGTTCTTAATATTATGCAGAGAATGAGCGGAATAGCTACTGAAACTCGCCGATATGCCAACAAGCTAACTGATTTCAAAACTCAGGTACTCGACACTCGCAAAACCTCACCAGGCTTGCGCTTGCTCGAAAAAGAAGCCGTGCGACTTGGAGGCGGAACGAATCACCGCATGGGATTGTACGACATGATGATGATTAAAGACAACCACATCGACTTTGCTGGAGGCGTACAAAAAGCGATTTTGGCTGCCAATAAATACAAGAAAGACAACAACTTAAACGTTAAAATAGAAATTGAAGCTCGATGCTTTGATGAAATTGCTGAAATTCTGAAAATAGGAATGGTGGACATTATTATGATTGATAACTTTACGCCCGAAGAAACCCTTAAAGCCGTTCAAATGATTGATGGTAAGTACAAAACAGAATCCTCGGGTGGTATTACAATCGAAAATATTGCCGAATATGCAAAATGTGGCGTCGATTATATCTCCATTGGTGCACTTACTCACCAAATCAAAAGCCTCGATTTGAGTCTTAAAGCAGTTGATTTCTAAATAGTTATAAAAGAACGCAAACGAAGATTCTGAAATTTAATCAAATGACAAACTCACACAAATTTATTCTTATTTTATTCGTTTTTTCGCTTTTGGCTTGCAAAAATGATATTGAAGTAGTAAATAAACTTACTGCCGACAACAATTTACCACAGCTAAAAGCCGAAAATATGGAAATTATTTACAGCGATTCGGGTTTTGTAAAGCTAAAAACGTTTACTCCTTTGCTTGAAAGTTACACTCAAAAAGAAAAACCTTACTCGGAATTTAAGCAAGGCATCAAAACGGTTTCTTACGACCGTTTTCAAAAAGTAACTTCCGAAATGTCAGCTAAATATGCTATTTATTTGATAAACGAAAATTTGTGGGAACTCAAAAATAATGTGGTTGTTAAAAACATAAACGGCGAAACGCTCACAACCGAACATTTATTTTTTCAAGAAGACAAAGAAATTTTATACACAAAAGAATTTGTCATGATTTTGAATGCAAACGGCTCTAAAATAACTGGAAAAGGCGGATTTGAATCCAATTTGGGCTTTACCGAGTACCGTTTTGTTGATGTAAGTGGAAAATATAATTTTAACAACAACTAAGTTTTGAAAAATCTACTAAAATTCGTTTGGTTTGCCACATCGCTTTTTGCTTTAGGATTAGCCGCAATTATTACCAAAAAGTCCGGTTTTTCAGAAAGTTATCCGCTTTTTATCATTGCAGGAGTTGCTTTTTTGATGTATCTGCTGCGCAAAAAAATAAACGAAAACCAAAACCAAAACTAAAAATTCTTTGCTTTTATTTTTCAAATTTCAAATATTTAATTAACTTTACACCTTCATAATTGTATGTAAACATCTGTATTTCAATCTAATTTTGTAAATCGAACAGAAAAAAATATGATATTTTCAAAAATGAAGAACTATACTATTCGGTTTTTGAGAAAAATTCTTTTTCTTTCCAAAAATATAAGTTTGCCCGGATTTCAATCCGTACCTATTTACAATGTGGTGCGCATTTTTTACAAAGGAATTATCAACGGCGACATTAATACGCAAGCCGCTTCCATTGCCTTTAATTTTTTTCTGGCTACTCCGCCTACTATCATTTTTCTATTTACACTCATTCCCTACTTGCCAATCGAAAACTTTCAAATAGAGCTACTTAGCTTAGTAAACAACCTACTGCCACACAACGCATTCAGTTCCATCAACCAAACACTTGAAGACATCATCACGCAACAAAGAGGCGATTTGCTTTCGTTTAGCTTTTTTGCCGCTTTATTTTTTTCTACCAACGGAATTGCTGCCTTTATTTCGGCGTTCAATTCGTCCATTCATTTGAAAGAAACTCGCTCGTGGATTGCTCAGCGGCTCATTGCCTTTGTGCTGGTCATTATTTTTTCCATTTTGTTGCTTTTTGCAATTGTCAGCATTGTTTTTTGGGGTGTGATTATGAATTATCTAACCCAGCTCAATGTTTTTGAAGACAATTACATACTTTATCTCATTGTGGTTACCAAATGGATAATAATTATTGCACTTTTCTATTTTTCAATCTCATTTATGTACTATTTAGCTCCTAGCGAGCGTTTAACTTTCCGTTTTTTCTCCGTTGGAAGCACTTTCGCTTCCATTATGAGCATTCTGGCTTCGGTTATTTTCTCTTTTTATATCGACAACTTTGGGCAATACAACAAACTTTACGGTTCGATAGGTACTATAATGGTGCTTTTGCTCTGGATTTACCTCAATGCGTGGCTCATTTTGCTGGGTTTCGACCTCAACGAAAGCGTTATCAACGCCCAAAAGAAAAAAAATTTAGCTAATTGATACAGGTGGCTTTGAGTCATCGTATCAATATTGCAAACTACCAGCCCTTCAAGGGTTTAAAACCCTTGAAGGGCTTAACCGATAAAAAGAACACACACGGCTTCGAAAAATAAAAACAAAAAGACTATTTTGCATGTACGGGCGGCTTGGCGCACGCCCTAACAGCAAAAGTATTCTTTTTGTTTTTATTTTTCGTAAGTTTAACTAAGGCATAATCACCACGCGCAACCCCAAATCGTAGCCCCTGCTATCGGGAATCCAACCGTTGCGATCCGCAACACGGCAGCGGGTAGCGCCGTTGCGCCAACTACCGCCACGATAGACGCGGTTAGAGCTTGCAGTCAAATTCACAGGGTCTTTTTTCGGACTATTTTTGTAATAATTCTCATCATACCAATCCATGCACCATTCCCACACATTGCCACTCATGTCGTAAATGCCCAGTGAATTTGCTTTTGGGGTTATGCCTACTTCATGGGTTGTGCTATTTGAATTTTTATCATACCACGCAAAATCTTTCAAGTCATTTTCATTATTTGTTCCGGCATATTTCGTGCGGTTGTTTGCTCCACCTCCTGCGGCGTATTCCCATTGTGCTTCCGATGGTAATTGATATTTTTTTTCGGTTTTTTGGCTTAGCCAAGTGCAATATTCATTTGCCCCGTACCATGTAACATAAATAACGGGGTGTTTTTCTTTTCCGCTTATAGGTGTCCATTTTCCGTTTACTTTATTCAAACCCCAATTTCTATCTTTATTTTCTTTTTCACTTTCGTAAATCATGGTTTGGTCTTTGTGCTCGCCCTGTTTTACTTTGTCAGAGCCGTAATCGTTCAAGAATGCCGCAAACTCGGCGTTGGTAACTTGATATTTTCCAATATAAAAATCGGAAACTTCTACTTCGTGAATGGGTTTTTCTCTATCACTTATATCTTCCGCACCCATCATAAATTTACCGCCTTTTACAAAAATAAGGTCGAAATTAAGATTTCCTATTTTTTCGGTAAAGTTTTGGTTTTGGGGTTTTACAATTAACGGCTCTATGGGCTTTGGTGGATTTTTTAATAAATTAAGTTCTATTAAAAGGGCTGTTTTTTCGGCATTTAACTTTTCCAATTTTTGTTCCAAAGCCTTTTGTCCTAAATAGTTCTGTTTTTCTATTTCCAAAAGGCTGCCCACTAATTTTTCATCGCTTAGCCCAAATTGTGTTGTCATTTTGCTAAGAAATTTCACAAAATCTTGATGATTCCATTTTGCTTTTTTGTCGAGCACAAAAAATTGTACTTCTTCTATTATGCCTATGTTAAAATTTGTTTTTCCTTTCAAATCGGCTTCCAACTGCTCTATTTGTGCTTTTGCTTGTGCCAATTTTTGTTTTTCGGCATTCAAAGCCGTTTCCAACTCCTTTTTTAAGGTATAAAGTTTTGCCGTTTCGCTTTTGTAATTGGCATTTTGCTTTTGCAAATCGGCTAATTGCGTATCGGTTTGTTTTAATTGAGTGTTTAAATTGTTTATTTCGCTTTTTGAGTGGCTGAATTGTTGCTTTTCAGCAGTCAATTGTTTTTCCAATTCTGCTTTTTCATTTTTCAATTTTTCTGTTTCAATTGCAAGTTGATTCGATTTTTCGGCTTTTTTTATGTATTCATTTAGCTCAATCGAAAATTTTGAAAGCTCGTTATTTTTTGCAAATAACTCATTTTTAACTTGTTTTATATTTTCTTCGTGTTGTTTCAATAGTTTAGAATAAAACAGCTCAAAACGCTCTTTGTAACGTGGCAAATACACACAATCGTCTATTTTGGATTGAATTTGTTGCACAAGGTGAGTTGAATTTTCAATCTCCTTAGCTTCCCTAAGCGATGTTTCTAAATATTTTTTTGCCCTTCGGTATTCTTCTTTTTGAATAAGTTCTTCGGCAAATTCTATGTCGCTATCTATTTCAATTCTTTTTTGAGCAAATCTATCAAACCGCACATTTTTAGCCCAGAGCAAATCATCGGCTTGTTCTTTATTCAATGCTTTGGGTTCGGGCAGTTGTTTTTTGAGTAAATTGTTTTTTATACTTGTAAAAATCTCCTTGGTGTTTAAAAAATGGTTGTTTATGTCCAAACCATTTTCCAATACCTCTATCAGCTCTCCGGTAAAATAAGTAGGTACTTGGGTGTTTTCTTTGGGAAAGCGAGCTGGGTTGTCTTTCGACGCAGAAGTCATCACATAAGTACCCTGAAAATTATTTAGTTCGGCAATAATTTGACTATCGGCATCGCCCATGGTATCTCCTTCAATGATTTCGCCGCTGTAACAAGCATCTAAAATAATAAGCTTCCGCAACGAGTTACAATCTTTTATATAATCGGCAAAATCGGTGGTACTAATAGCACCTTGCTTGGTCATGTTGGTATTAGTCGAATAGGTTGTTAAAAATACATTGTATTTTTGTGCAAAAACATCACTATAACCATGCCCTGCATAGTAAACGAACAAATTGGTTTTCGTTTGTTTTGTTTTGTCTTTCAAAGCAGCCAGATGTTTTTCAACATCGGCTTTACTTTCGTTGAGCGAAAAGATAATATTTCCTTCAGGTACACCCATAATATTAGGGTCCATCAACAAATCTTTCAATTTATGAAGATTTATTTCTACATTGGGAATTGGTTCTAAACGATTGTTTTCATCGTGAGGAAATTCCGCAGCACCTATCAGTAAAGCTATTGTATTTTGATGGTCAATATTTTTCATTTATTGCTATTTGTGCCAGCTATTTTTGGGATTTTTGAAATAAAAAAACGAAATTAAAACTATTCGCTAATGGGCTTAGAAACACTCGCATTTATTAATTTTTGGTTTCTAAACCAAAGCGTTAAACCAATGTCTTCAAAATCGTATTCCTCTTGATTTTCAGCATCTTCAAATTCATAACTTTCATATTCGTAGTTAAATTTTATTTTTCGGCTTGCATATTCGTTTTTTATAAGTTCTAACACTTCATTTTTGGGTAAAACATATAAATCATTATCATTTAGAAAAATTTTATTTGTCTGAATTTGAATTGCATCATCAAATTCGTCAAAATGTAAATAGGATATATCTATACCAAATTCAATATACTTATAATCAGAAGTATAACAATCGACTCCCACTTCTTTTTTAAAAAAATCAGGTGCTCCCAAATACCCTTTTATCTCCTCTTCGTTTATGTAAAAAGGCAAATTACCAAAGCGTTTTCCTATTTCAAAAACATAATCCATTTTATACTTTTTTATAAGTTATAACAAAAATTATTTTCCTTTACGCCAATGAGTTTCACCGGTTTTATTAAGTTCTTTTTGTAAATTCTGTATCACTTTTTTGAGTTTAGTCATACGTTTTGCATCAATATTCGATTTATTGGGCTTGTTAGTAAGCTCTTTAAATTCATTTTGAGCATTTTCATATTGCTCTTTTACCGATTTTTTTTCAGTCTGATTTTTGTGTGGTTCATTTTTGCCATTGTGTTTTTTATCTTTCCAGCCGTCTTTATTATTAGTATTTTCTTTTTTATTATTGTCTTTATAACGAGAAAATTCATCAAAAAATTGACTAATTTCAATAGTAATAAAGCCTAAAAACATCAAAAATAATAGATATTTTAAGAATGCTTTTAAATTTATTGACGGTTTTTCAATAATGGATACTGCTTGCATACTTTTTACATTTAAAATATTTTTTCTTCTTTACAACTGCAATTTAATTTTTTTCAAAATTATAAAACTTATTTCAAAAAAAACACACGAAACGTTATTTTTAGCTTATTCCTTTTTGATGCTTACCGTAGAGCCGTTTACATCTTGCAACACAATGTTTCCGTTGCCGCAAACAATGGTTGTGTTTACTTGTTTTGCCATCGTTTCGAGTATAAGAGCTTCTAAGCGTTTGAACATTTCATCGGAGGCTTCGTTCTTGGGCGAATATTCTATTTTTAATTCTACTTCGTTGAAAATTAACAACATATCGCTTCTAAACTTGAGCGAAAAGCTAAACGACGATTTCAAAACTTGCACAATTGATGTTTTAATTTCGCCTACAAAAGCATTGAGTGCATTAACAAATTTGCCTGCGCCCATTTCGCCTTCATGGCTTTCAACTCTCACTATTTCAATGCTTTCGAGTTGTTCTATTCCCGATTTTTGAATGTAATTTTGAAACAAAATCACTTGTTTGTCGGCATTCTCGCCCAAAATTCTAAATTCTATTTTTTCCATAGCCGGTTTTATTTAAAAAAGTTATTTTTCGTTTTTTTTACAAAAATAAAAAAAAACGGAAAATACGAAGTCTTTTATTTATGCAAAAGCAAGTTCTTCTAAATTGGTGTCTTTTATTCCCAATTCGTTGATATTTATATCAAAAGCTAGTTCGGCTTGTTCCTTCATAATGGTTAAAATATCGTAGTACGCTAACAATTGCCCTTGTGATAGTAAATCCTTTTTTTGTTTCGTTTTAATAACTTGTTGCATACAATAAGCAACTATTTGCGATATTATTTTTTTATATTTTAGGTCATTTTGGTTCTGTAAGTCTTTGTCATTTATTCTATTGCGCATCAACACATCAAGCCCTAAAACCTGAACCGGTAGTTCATTGTCTTGTGCAAGCTTTTTCATGTAATCGAGCAAACTACTGTAAGCTTGTAATTGTCCGGTTTCGTATCTATCCGTAGTGTTTTGGTTCATTTGTTCCAATCGTTTTTCTTGAATAATCGGAATTAAATCAACCAAATAAGCAATATATTTTTCCTCATTGTTCATGGTATTCTGTTTTTTAAGATACATTCCAATATTTCTTTTTGCTCTTGCAAGCGTTTAATATCTTCGTTCCATTTTTTATTTACCAATGCTTCTCTTCGCCTGAAATCTAAATCGTTCCAATTTGTGATAAAGTTTTCAGGCTTTTTAATTTTATTTTTATGAAGCTGAATTTGGTTTTCATAGCTTTTAATCCCTTTTTTAATCTGTTTCTCGTCATGATTTTTGTATTGTTCAAGATGTTTGTAGTGTTTTCCTCCCAAAAGAGCTTTCAAATAATTTCTACATTCATCACAAGCCTTAACATCAATTCCTTTTACTACCCTAATCAAGCGACATAATTCGTTCCATTCAGATTCGGACAAAAAATCTCCATCTAATACTTTTTCAATTAATTTTTCTAACTTTTCTTCATCGCTAAGTACTACAATTTGTTTGGGTTGCGATAAATTCTTAATCATGTATGGCGTTCCTATACCAAAAGCTAGCAACAAAATAAGTAACACAAAAAAACGTTGCGGTTTGTTGGGTTTTCCTTGCTTACTTGTTGTACTTGATGTAAAAAAAACACTCGTTTCTATTTCGTTTTCAGTACGTATAAATGTATGAATGTTCATATTCTAATTTCTTTTTAACGGCTAAATATTAACAGCATTTTCGCCCAAGATTCTAAATTCTATTTTCTCCATGCTTTGCTTACTATTAACGAAATTTTTTTTACAAAAATACAAAATAATATTCAATCATGCACACGAATTGTTTCTTTTTTCGTTTTAAAAAACACAAACAAAATTGAGCAAGAAAAAAAATAAAAAGCCCGTAAAATTTATAAAAATTTTACGAGCTTATTTTTTAAGAAAAAAGAATTGAGAAATTAAAGTTTAAAACTCAAAATCTATTTTGCATTTTCTTTTTTAATCAAATTCAATGCCGAACCTTCTGTAAACCAGTCGATTTGGTTTTGATTGTAGGTATGATTTGCCAAAATGGTTTCTGTAGTTCCGTCGTCGTGTTTCAACACAATTTCGATTTGTTTGTCAGGAGCTATTCCGGCAACTTTTACGTCGATGTTGTCATTTTCGCGAATCTTATCATAGTCTGCTTTGTTGGCAAAAGTAAGTCCCAAAACACCTTGTTTCTTTAAGTTTGTTTCGTGAATGCGAGCAAACGAACGCACCAAAACTACTTGCACACCCAAGTGGCGCGGCTCCATAGCTGCATGTTCTCTGGAAGAACCTTCACCGTAATTTTCGTCACCAACTACCACTGAACCAACGCCTTGCGCTTTGTAATAACGTGCAGTTGCAGGAACGGCATCGTACTCGCCAGTCAATTGATTTTTGATTTTGTTGGTTTCGTCGTTGAAGAAATTCACTGCACCAATGAGCATATTGTTTGAAATATTGTCCAAATGTCCACGATATTTCAACCAAGGACCCGCCATCGAAATGTGGTCGGTAGTACATTTTCCTTTGGCTTTGATTAGTAACTTCATGTTATTGAAGTCTTTACCGTCCCAAGCATTGAAAGGTTCGAGCAGTTGCAAGCGGTCAGAAGTAGGCGAAACGAGCACTTCTACCTTTGAGCCATCGGCTACAGGAGCTTGAAATTTATTGTCTTCCACAGCAAAACCTTGTGGCGGAAGGTCAATTCCTTGTGGCTCATCGAGTTTCACTTTTTCGCCATTTTCGTTTACCAAATAATCGGTCATCGGATTAAAACCCAAATCGCCAGCAATAGCCAAAGCAGTAACAATTTCGGGCGATGCCACAAAAGCGTAAGTATTTGGATTTCCGTCGGCACGCTTAGCAAAGTTGCGGTTAAATGAGTGAACGATAGTGTTAAGTTCTTTTTTATCAGCACCTTCCCTATCCCACTGACCTATACAAGGACCGCAAGCATTGGCAAGCACCGAACCATTTATTTGAGCAAAAAAGTCAAGCAAACCATCACGCTCGGCAGTGTAACGAACTTGTTCAGAGCCAGGAGTTACCGTAAAATTAGCTTTTGCTTTCAAGTGTTTTTCAGCCGCTTGCTTGGCAACAGAAGCCGCACGAGTCAAATCTTCATACGAAGAGTTTGTGCATGAGCCAATTAAACCAACTTCCACTTTGGTTGGATAATTATTTTCTACAATTGCCTGTT
>JAIFNL010000116.1 GCA_020047755.1 Bacteroidota bacterium | reverse complement strand
GCAAATTTGAAAAAAATAGTATCGTAAAAAATAGCTGCCGGAAATAAAAGTTTTATACCTTCGCGCTCAAATTTATTTTCTTGGTCGAAAGGCATCACTGTTCTATCGGAAAAATCAAAATTTGCCGGTTTTAAATTGGCATCACGCTGAATTTTTACTTCAAATTTTGAGGTATTTCCTTTTTCGTCAGTGGCTACGAATTTCAATGTATGTATTTCATAATCAACCAATTCTACAATTCCATTATTTTTTAGCGTCTTAAAAATAGGCAGTTTGTTGTTGGGTTCTACAAAGCATTTGTAAGTCCATTTGTTGGTATTTTTTTTCAGCTCGTAATCTACGTGCGAGTTCAAATAGCGCGTTTGGTCGAAGCTAAATTGGTCAATTTGATGCTCATACATCAAATTATCGTCCAAAAACATCTTCAAATTATACACTCCTAATCTGTCGGGCGATTGATTCATAAAATCGTGCACTCTAACTCCAAATCCGGTCTTCTCTCCTACTCTAACTACCTGATTAACTGATAATAAATAATCTAAATTTTGCAGTTTGGCAGGATAAATAGTTTTAGAAGTTTCTGGCAAAAATCGGTTTTGTGCGGTTAAAGGATAAACGGCAAGATGAAAAAAACGCGGTTTTAGGTTGTCGATATAAGGCAAGCCGAAAAGCAAGGTATTCATGGGATTTTCGCTTTGAGTATGCCGAAATTCAAAATGCAAATGAGGTCCGAAAGAGTGCCCTGTATTGCCCGAAATAGCAACAAGTTCTCCTTTTTTTAAAACAAATTGGTCAGGATTGGGATATAAAGTTAATTCGTTTTTTTGTTGTTTATAATGCTCATTTTGAACATATTCAGCCACTTTATCGTAAAATGCGTTTAAGTGCCCATACACACTAGTATATCCGTTGGGGTGCTCAAGATAAATAGCTGAGCCATAGCCAAAAGGCGAAACATTGATGCGCGCAACATACCCATCGGCAACAGCAAAAAGAGGCTTTCCAACTTTGTTATCTGTCTTAAAATCAATGCCCGAATGATAATGATTGGCTCTAAGCTGTGCAAAATTACCGGAAAGCACAAGTGAGTAATCAATAGGCGAACGAAAATATTCGGTAACAAATTGATTTTGAGCGAAAATGACATTGAAAAAAGAAAAAAAATAAATAGTAAGTATTATTTTAGAATAATTCATAATTTTAAAAGATTTACATTTTAAACTAAACTTTTACATCAATAACTTCAAATAATATGCTGATTTTCAAAATAGAATAAGAAAATTCATTTTTTGCTGCAAAAAAATAAGAAGGCTTCTTAAAAATAAAAAAGAAAAGCAAAATCAGAAAAAATAAGGTTTGCAAGAAACAAAAAAAGAGTGAAAAAAAATAAAAGAACACGAAGAAAAAGTAAAATTATTTTCTTTAGCAGTTTGTAAATCTGAATAATAGAAAAAAAAAAAAAAAAAAATGAAAAAAAATTTTCAAAATAGAAAAAAAAACTATAATTTTGTTATTAAAGAAAAGCATTAAAATTTAAAACAATCAAGAAAAGTTAAAATTAAAATATTGATTGCTTAAACGAAAAAAGATGAACGCAGAACAGCAAAAAATATTTGATTCGCTAAGAGAGAAGATAAAAAAAATCATTTCGGTTTACGAAAGTGAAAAAGAGGAGAATAACAAATTGATTAGCGAAAAAGAAGAATTAGTAACCCAATTGATTGAAAGAGAGGAAGAATACAAAAGTCTTCTCAAAAAATATGAATTGCTTAAACTTGCAAAATCTTTCGCTGGTGGCGATGGAGGTGCACACGATGCAAAAATCAAAATCAATAGAATGGTGCGGGAAATTGATAAATGTATTGCATTGGCAAGCAAGTAATTAAGTATTCGTTAAATTTTTAAGCTGCTTACACTAATTTTGCTCAGCATCTTGATAATAACAACGTTGGATTTTTAGAAATAAAAGCGAGAATAGAGATAAATATATGGAGGCTTCAGACAAATTATCAATAAAAGTCAATATTGCAGAACGATTTTATCCTCTAAAAGTTGACAAGTTAGATGAAGAAAAAATTAGAAAAGCTGCAAAAGAAATTAATGAAAAAATAGTATTGTATAAAAAAAGATACACAGATAAAGATGATCAAGATTTTCTAGCCATGGTAGCTTTGCAATTTGCAACCAAAGTGGTAGAAAAAGATATGAGTACAGATACATCTTTGTTAATGGCTAATTTGGAAAGCCTTGATAATGAACTAAAAGAATATTTAGACATCGTTCTTTAATATAAAAACATTTTCAGAAAATAAAGCAAACAAATTGCTTGTTTTTTTGATTTAAGATTTGCCCGCAGATTCTTATAAATATGTTTGAAAACTCAACACTTACAAATTTAGAGTTCAGCTCGGATTATGTAGAACAGGCCTTAACCTTTCGGGGATTCTTCTTAATGAGGACATTGGACGTTTGAAATATAATGGCGGCTCTAGCGTATTTCATTGGGGTTTTTCGAAACCATAAGAACTGTGGGCTTTTTTATATATTTTTCAATGTAAAAATACTAGGCTAAATAATTAATTATCAAAGCATTAATTTTACAAATTACCTATTTTAGTGGTTTATAAATTTGTACAGTACAAAACCATTTTCGTTTTTCTTTAAATTTTAAAAAGAGCTCATTTTAGATGTTTTCCTAAAAAGATTTCTCAAAATTAAATTTATTTAAAATAGATTTGCTAAAATCTAAAGAGGTTTTCTAAAAAAAATTAAAATTAAAACTCAAAATAATTTTTTAAATTATTAGAAACCTTACAAATCAATAATTTTTTTTTTGAAAAAATCGGGTTAAAGTTTCATTTAATTGACATATACAAACAACCAATTTCTTAACAACTAAAAATTAAGCTTGAGGTTAATTAATTCACAGAGTTTCAAACTCATAAACAAAAAAAAATAAAATAACAATATGGATATTATCATAAATATAACCATTGGAGTATTATCGCTGTTTGCAGGTGGTGCCTTAGGTTACTATCTGAAAATAAAAGTGCTACGCGAGAAAGGGCAAAATATTATCAGTGAAGCCGAAATAAAAGCAGAAGCTATTAGAGCCGATAAAATTTTAAAAGCGAAAGAAAAATTTTTGCAACTTAAAACTGAACATGAAAAGTTTATTGCCGATAAAAATAACAAAATTCAGCAAGCCGACAATAAATTAAAGCAAAGAGAAAATACGTTCAATCAACGCAAAGAAGAACTTCAAAAGAAAATAAAGGAAGTAGAAATTAGGAAAAAAGAAATTGATATTATTAAGGATAACATTGGTAGTCAGTTAGAATTGATTGAAAAAAAGAATGCAGAGCTTGACAAATCGCACAAAAAACAAGTAGAACAGCTTGAACGCATTGCAGCACTTTCGGCAGAAGAGGCAAAATTGCAACTGATGGAATCGATGAAAGATGAAGCTAAAACCAACGCTATGTCGTACATTTCCGATATAGTGGAAGAAGCTAAACTTACCGCCAACAAAGAAGCTAAACGTGTTGTTTTACAGGCAATTCAGCGTATTGCAACCGAAGCCGCCATTGAAAATGCAGTTACAGTTTTCCACATCGAAAGCGACGAGGTAAAAGGTAGAATTATTGGCAGAGAAGGCAGAAATATTCGTGCCATCGAAGCTGCAACGGGCATCGAAATTATTGTAGATGATACTCCCGAAGCGATTGTACTTTCAGGTTTTGACCCTGTACGCCGCGAAATTGCTCGCCTTTCAATTCACCAATTAGTTACCGACGGACGAATTCACCCTGCAAGAATTGAGGAGGTTGTGAATAAAACCAAAAAGCAATTAGAGGAAGAAATTATAGAAACCGGAAAACGTACTGCGATAGATTTAGGTATTCATGGTCTTCACCCTGAACTGATTAGGCTTATCGGAAAAATGAAATATCGTTCGTCATACGGACAAAACTTGTTGCAACACTCGCGCGAAGTTGCAAACTTGTGCGCAGTGATGGCAGCCGAGCTTGGCTTGAACGTGAAACTTGCCAAACGTGCCGGATTGCTTCACGATATTGGAAAAGTGCCCGATGACCAACCGGAACTTCCACACGCTATTTTGGGTATGAAATTGGCTGAGCGTTACAAAGAAAAACCTGACGTTTGCAATGCCATTGGCGCACACCACGACGAAGTGGAAATGACTGCTATGATTTCGCCTATTGTGCAGGTTTGCGATGCCATTTCGGGTTCACGACCAGGTGCTCGCCGCGAAATTGCCGAGTCGTACATGAAACGTTTGAAAGATTTAGAGGAATTAGCTCTTTCGTATGAAGGTGTTTTGAAGACTTATGCTATTCAAGCGGGTAGAGAATTGCGTGTAATTGTTGGTAGTGAGACTGTTAGCGACAAAGACGCAGAAGCTTTATCTTACGACATTGCTAAGAAAATTCAAACCGATATGACGTATCCAGGGCAAGTAAAAATAACCGTTATTAGAGAAACAAGGGCAATAAGTTACGCAAAATAATCGAAAGCCATTTTTTCATAAAACTGCCTTTCATTTTGAAGGTGCAATCAAAAAAAAACTGCCGCAAAACGGCAGTTTTTTTTTATTCGAACCTAATAATGTTAATAAAGCAAGCTCAGAGATATTCTCTTTATAAATAAAGTTAACTAATTAGAATACAGACTTTTATACTTTTGTTTCAAGGGTTATTTAATCGAACGTAGGAATTGTAAATTTAAAATTACTTCCTTTGCCTACTTCACTTTCTACCCAAATTTTGCCACCATGTTTTTCAACCAACTCTTTGCAAAGCAATAAGCCTAAGCCAGTTCCGCGCTCTTGCGCAGTTCCTTCGGTAGTAAATGGTTGTGCTAAATTCCAAAGCTTTGCTTGATTTTCTTTTGGAATACCTACTCCACTATCCGAAATTGTTATAATTACATCTTTATCAAGTTTTTGCGAGTAAATATTTACATTCCCATTTTCGGGTGTAAATTTAATGGCATTTGATACTAAATTTCGTAAAACGGTTTTGAACATATTTAAGTCGGCAACAATTGTCGTGCGTTCAGCTTCAAAATAATTGATTTTAATTTGCTTTGCAGTTGCATTAATATACACATTATCAAGCACTAGCTGACAAACTTCATCAAAAGATATTTTTTCGGGGTCAAAAGGTAATTTTCCCGATTGTGCTTTCGACCACAAAAGCAAATCGTCTAATAAATTATAAGCTTGCCGCGATGCTTTTTGAATTACTTTTAATTGAACTTCTATTTTTTCTTTTTCGTAGTTATACACATTTTTTACAAGCAAGTCAGCAAAACCAAGAAGAGAACTGAATGGATTTTTTAAGTCGTGTGCCAATATTCTAATAAAACGGTCTTTGTCATCGTTTAGTTTTTTGAGCTCTTGTGCATATTCATTTATTATTTGTTGGGTTTCAATCAAAGCCAATTCTTTTTCTTTCAAATCGGTAATATCCAATACATTACCTAAAATTCGGATAGGATTTCCGGCTTCGTCAAATTTTGTTTCTGCTCTGTCGCGTATATATTTTAAATTTCCTTTGTTTGTAATTATTCTATGAGTTATTTCAAAAAAGGAATTTTCAGGAAGTGTTTGCTTATACATAGATACAACGGATTCTCTGTCGTCGGGGTGTATGAATGCTACGATATTTTCAATTGTCGGTTTAAAACTGTCTTTTTCAAGCTCGTAAATACGATACATTTGTTTGGAGATATACAAATTATTATTCAAAACATCATAATCCCAATGCCCTACGTTGCCTATTTTTTGAGCTTCCTGCAAGCTTTTTTTGCTACGCTTCAATCGAAATTCTTGCTTTTTGCGCTCTGTTATATCTCTGGAAATGTTCATAATAGCAGGCTGATTATCAAAAATTACCCAAAGTGCTTTGACATCAACTATGATTTCGTGCCCGCTTTTGTGCATAAAAACGGTTTCAAAATTTGTAAATCCTTTGGTTTTTAACTCGTCAATGCGTACTTGAATTTTTTGCTGTGTTATGTTTTTTTCGTAATTATTGGGGTTCGTATTAAGCATTTCTTCATTTGTATAGCCCAACATTTTTGCCGAATTTTTATTTTTAATTAATATTTCCGATGGCATGCCGTTTTCGTCCACACGAAAAATAGAAATACTATCAGAGTTGGCATCAAAAAGTTTTTTGTAATTTTGTTGGCTTTGCCTCAATTTTTTATTTGTCTCAATAAGTTCTTCGGTTTTTTTGCTTAATTGTAGTTCTATTTTTTTACGAACTGTAATATCATCTTTTACAGCCATGTACTTAATTACTTCGCCTTTTTCGTTTTTTATTGGCGAAATAATTGCTTCTTCGTGAAAAAGGTCTCCGCTTTTTGTTTTATTTATAAATTCACCTTTCCAAACTTGTCCTAGTTTTAATTTATTCCAAAGCTCTTGGTAATATTCATTCGGTTTATCGCCGCTTTTGAGTATTCTAGGGTTTTGACCTTTAGCTTCTTCCAATGTATAACCAGTAACTTGCGTAAATTTGGCGTTTACGTATTCTATATTTCCGTCCAAATCGGTAATTACAATTGCACTACCACTTTGCTCCACGCCTGCCGAAAGTAATATTAGTTTGTTATCATATTGTTTTTTTACTATTTGTGCTTCGCAAATATCATAAACCTTTTCAATCATAGTGGGCAACTCATCTTTCAGATTGTTATTTTTCACAATAAAATCGTGCGCACCTGCTTTCATTGCTTTTACGGCAGTTTCAATTTTCGAGTCGGCGGTTACAAAAATATATCCAAATATTTTACCTGTTTTTTTTACTTTTTCAATAAGTTGTATGCCATTTACATCTGGCAAATTGTAATCTACCAAAACTACATTTATATCGTTTACATTAGAAACCAAAAAATTAAATGCTTTCTTACCATTTTCGGCAAAAAATATTTTATAGTTTTTATTTTCCAAAGTTGTGGCAATATATTCAGCTTGCGAACGATTGTCTTCAACTATCAAAATATTTATTTTCTTATCAGTCATTTTACTTATGAACAATTAATCTATTGTAAAGAATTTTATTGGTTTTAAATAAAAAAAAAAGTCAACTTATTTGATGCTAATAAACGGTGCAAAATTAAGAATAAATACAAAAAAAATACTAACACATTTTTTTGCTTATAAATAAAAATATAGGTGTCTTAAAAAACATTTAAAATTCATACTTTCTGGATTTCGTTCCAAAATAACAACAAAACAATTCGTTACTAGATTTTTAATTTCTTCAAGTTACGTTCTCAAAATATTAGTAAAAAAAAACTAAGCCAGCATTAAAGCAGTTTGTGCTATTTTTTCTAAACTCACAACTTTATCGGCAGCCCCTAATTTTATAGCCTCTTTGGGCATTCCAAACACAATGCACGAATACTCGTCTTGAGCAATTGTTCTAGCTCCGGCTTCTTTCATTTCGAGCAAGCCTTTAGCTCCGTCGTCGCCCATTCCAGTCATAATCACTCCCACAGCATTTTTACCAGCAAACTTAGCTGTAGAGCGAAAAAGAACATCAACCGACGGGCGGTGTCGATTAACCAAAGGTCCATCTTTTACTTCCACGTAATAGCGCGCGCCACTTCGTCTCAAAAGCATGTGTTTATTTCCGGGTGCAATGAGAGCTTGTCCCTTCAGAACGCTGTCGCCATCAGCTGCTTCCTTTACAGCAATTCGGCAAATTTCATTAAGTCTATTGGCAAAAGAACGAGTGAAAACCTCAGGCATGTGTTGTACAATTAAAATTCCAGGACAATCGAGTGGCATTTGTTCCAAAAACACTTTAAGAGCCTCAGTACCACCGGTAGAAGCCCCTACAGCAATAACCGACTCTGTGGTTTTAATCATACTGTAAGAAGTTGCCTTTGAGATAACTACATCGGCACTTAATTTTGGAGCTACCTTATTAAAAGGAGTGTTAGAAATACTTGAATTAATATTTTGATTTACAGCATTCAAATGATTATTTGCTATATTTGCATTGTGTTCAATTGTATTAGGAGGCGTACTATTAAAACTAGAAAACGATTTGCGCATAGGTTTAGTAAGTGCAGCCGCTTTTACAACATCAATCAATTTAATCTTCGATTCTTCGATAAATTGTTTGGTATTCATATTGGGCTTTGTAATGATTTCAACGGCACCATATTCCAAAGCTTTCAAAGCAGTTTCGCTGCCTCTATCGGTCAAACTCGAAATAATAACAACCGGAATTGGATATTGCGACATTAATTTTTTCAAAAAAGTCAAGCCGTCCATTCTAGGCATTTCAATATCAAGCGTTATTACATCAGGTGCTTCTTTTCTCATTTTTTTTGCTGCAATATACGGGTCGCCCGCTGTACCAATAACTTCAATGCCTTTGTCGGTGCTCAATATTGCAGATAAAGTTTGCCTTACCACTGCCGAATCGTCAATAATCAGTACTTTTATTTTTTCAGACATAATAAATATTTTAGCTTAATTCTTACTTTTTTGGTCTATTAAATTAAATCAAATTTAGAATATTTTTAACCAAAAAAAAAATTTTTTTTGAGTATTTTTGAAGAAAGTAAAAACTTCGATACATTTTATTTCATTTCATAAAAAAAACAATAAGCTAATAACGCAAATAATAATAATAATAAATACTAAAAATCTATTTTTAAATTAGTTACAAAAAAATGACAATACTATGAAAATAAACAATAACTTATGAAAAAAAAAGAGGCAAAAAAATAAAACAAAAAATAAAATTTAACATTTATTAATGCTAATTTTCTTATTTTTTTTACGTAATTTGCGCTGTTAATTTCAATTTCAAAAAAAAGAGAACGATTTTAGAACAAACAAACAGAAGTAAAACTTATAATTAAAAATAAGAAAACCGACAAAACCAAAAAAAAATTAAAAGCATTACATAACTATAATTTATTGATTGATAGTTATTTTTAAATAAAAATAAAAAAAAATCAGTTGTTAATTTTATCTATTTACTAATGAAAACTCCAGAAGCACAGCATTACCCATTTGTTGTTAAAGGCACATTTTATTTACTTTTCGGCATATTGCTAGTTTATGCACTTATTGAAGCCAAGGAGTTTTTATGGCCTATTGCACTTGCGACTCTATTTTCGTATTTAATATATCCTGCCGTTTTATTTTTTGAAACGAAGTTAAGATTTCCTCGTATTTTAGCTACTTTAGTGGCAATCATATTATTAATTTTGGCAATAGCCTTTGCTGTTGGCTTTTTGTACAAGCAACTCTCGCAAATGCTAAGCGATTTACCTACCATTCAGCATCAAACCCTCGAAAATATTGATAAAGTGTATGCCTTAATCGAAAACAATTTTGGAATTTCAACTTCAGAGCAAAAAGTATGGTCAAAAAATTTTATTTCTAATTTATCCAAAGGAGGCAATTCAAACTTAGGCTCTGTATTTTCTCAAACTACCGAAACAATTGTCAAAATAGTTCTGCTGCCTGTTTTCATGTTCTTTATGTTGTTCAACCGCAACAAGTTCAAAAATTTTATCATGCAAGTAACCCCTCGCCGAAATCGAATTCCGGTTGCCAATATCATCAAAGACGTTTCGAATATTACGCAGCACTACATGGGTGGAGTTTTCGTAGTAGTGGTGGTTTTGAGCATTTTAAACTCGCTTGGTTTGTACATTATTGGTCTAAAATACGCCATAATGTTAGGTTCTATTGCCGCACTTTTTAGCTTTATCCCTTATTTTGGAAATATTTTAGGCTATTCAATTCCACTGGCTTTTGCCATTTTCACACAAGGCGATCCGCACCTAATTTTAGGTGTAATTACTTTATTTTTTATAATGCACTTCACTGAAAACAACATACTTATGCCCAATATTGTAGGCGGAAACGTACAGCTCAATGCCTTTGTCATCATTTTGAGCCTTATTGTTGGTGCCACCATTTGGGGAATTCCAGGAATGCTTGTGATAGTGCCGTTTATGGCGGTTTTGAGAATTATTTTCGAAAATATTCCCAATATGCGCCCTTACGCGTATCTACTTGGAAATAAAGGAACTGACGAGCATTCGGTAACATTAAGCAAAATAAAATCGCTTTTCAAAAAAAAAGTAAGTATTGAGCAAAAAATAAATGAAGAAAATAATCCTTAAAATTTATATTTTTTTATACTTTTTAACAAATTAAAATACAAAAAAATGTTTGAATTATATAAAAAAGAATTAAGTAGTTTTTTTAGTTCCATCACGGGCTATGTAGTAATTATCGTTTTTCTACTTATCAATAGCTTATTTATTTGGGTTTTCCCAAGCGAATTTAACATTCTCGACAATGGTTATGCCAGTTTGGATAGCTTATTTTTCCTTTCGCCATGGGTTTTTCTATTTTTGGTTCCTGCCGTAAGTATGCGCCTCTTTGCCGAAGAAAAAAACTCAGGAACCATAGAACTTCTTTATACTAAACCACTTACAGAGTTCAATATTGTATTTGCAAAATATTTGGCTGGGCTTACATTGGTATTATTTTCGCTTATTCCCAGTTTTATTTATTTCATTTCGGTTTATTATTTGGGCGAAACACAAGGAAACATTGACACTGGCGGAACTTGGGGTTCGTATATCGGCTTATTTTTCTTGGCAGCCATTTATGTTTCCATCGGCATCATGTCGTCGGCAATAACCAGCAACCAAGTAATTGCCTTTTTAATTTCGGTTTTTCTTTCGTTCATTTTTTACATAGGCTTCGATTTTATTGCCTCTTTGAGTATTTTTACCGAAATAAACTCGGTAGTTATGAAAATTGGAATCAACGAACACTACAAATCCATGAGCCGAGGTGTTTTAGATAGTAGAGATATTGTTTATTTTGTGGGAGTTATCGGAATATTTTTAATGATTACCAAAAGTATTATTTCAAGTAAAAACTACTAATTAATTAGGAATTAAAAATTAAAAATTAAAAATATTTTATAAAAAAATTTAACCATAAAATTTAACATGCAAAAAAAACTACTTTTTTTCCTATTTGTAGCATTAAGCAATTTAGGTTTAGCGCAAGACATTGATTTATACCACAAATACAAAAACGACAATTACATTATGCCCAAGATAGATACTTCAATGACTTTTGAAGAATTTAAACTTTTGTCGGAAAATTTACGAATGATAGACATGATAAATGCAGCCATAGTGCCGGGTTATGTGCATTTCAAAGCAAAAGAAAAAAAAGTTGCTTACACGTTAGTTGGCTTGAGATTAGTATCTTACGCTGCTTTTTCAGCAATTTACTTCAACGATAATATCGAAGTAAGTAATTTGAAATTGGTACTTTCCAACAATTCCGAAAATGAAAATATCAACCGGTACAAAGCAATTTATGCTTCTGCTTTCATTTTGGCAACCTCAACTTACTTATTCGACTGGATTAGAGGTTCTTACTGTCTTACAAATAAGCAAGAAAAAATACGGTATCAATTTGCTTTAAAACTCAATGCCGTTAATTATAATAATGGTTACCAAGATATTAAAACCAAAAATATTCCCAGTTTTGGTTTATCGCTGCGCTTTTAAAGCTTTTCATGAAACCAGACGTGTCTTTTAAAATTAAATTCATTAAAAAAAACTACAATTTACAAGAAGCTTGCACTTTGAAACTGCAAGCTTTTTTTGTGTAAATTTGAAATAAAAAAAACAAAAATTTTAAAGCAAAGAACAAATAAATAGCAAAAAAAAGCAATTATTTAGAAAAAACAAGAAACAAGAAACAGAAGTAATTTAAATTTTCAAAAAAAGAAATATTTTTATTTCTTTAAAAATCAAATTATTAAAAAAATAAACAAAAAAAGTTCAAAAAAAATGCAAAAAATAGCTTCATTTTTTTTGCAAATAGAAAATAAGAATTACTTTTGCACTGCTTTAAAAAACAAAAACGGTTTGGTAGTTCAGTTGGTTAGAATACATGCCTGTCACGCATGGGGTCGCGAGTTCGAGTCTCGTCCAGACCGCAACTTAAAGCAAATACGCTCTTAAAAATAAGAAATTTTCAAAATTTGGTTTGGTAGTTCAGTTGGTTAGAATACATGCCTGTCACGCATGGGGTCGCGAGTTCGAGTCTCGTCCAGACCGCAAATTTTGTGCTCAATGCGCTAAAATAAAAGGAAATTTCAAAAAAATGGTTTGGTAGTTCAGTTGGTTAGAATACATGCCTGTCACGCATGGGGTCGCGAGTTCGAGTCTCGTCCAGACCGCAAAAAAGCTTGCAAAGAAATTTGCAGGCTTTTTGCGTTTTATGCAATTTTAATCCACCAATTCAATTATTTTTTTATCATTTTCGGCTATTAAGTTGTAAGTTGCAACAAACGAACGAGGACCATTTTCGATGGTTTCGGCTAATTTTTTTCTTCCCAATTTTTCATCTATTGTTTTTGCCATAAATGCACCTGCCACATAATAAGCACGTTGCATAATTCCAACTTTCCACGATAAATCGGAAATAGCATTTGAATTTTCATTCGCTTTCTTAAAAATATCGTTCACATTTTGTATTTTTTTAGCTATAATCTCTTGATTTTCAAACATCTTAAAATCTGGCTCAAATCCTTTAGCCGAGTAAAGATTTTGAGCTGTATAGGCAACATAAGTTGCTATTCCTTCATTGTGCAACTGTATGATTAAGCGACTTTTATCGTCATCTTTCAATGCGGTTTCCTTCCACAATTGCGCATTTTTTGCATATCCGACATGAAAAAATTCATGAATCATTAAATTTAAAATAAATTCGGCATTTTGGTGATAATGTTTGTCGGTGATGGAAATAACACTAAAACCTTTGACAGCAAATGCCCAAGGATTTGTATATGCAGTAATAAATATTTTGGTATTTACGGGAGGCGTTTGTGGTGGTAAAAATGAAGCAATATGAGGAATTGCTTGTTGCACAAAATTTTGTTCTTCCTTTTTTAAAACATCAACTATCTGCATAGTAGCACTTTGCCTTCTTTCTTGGTCAGTTTTATTCGATAGTTTCTGTATTTTTTTTGTCCATTTTTTCATCGAAATTGGCACTTTTGTGGCATTATGCCAATGTTTTGCCAAAATATAAGCCGAATCATTTTCCCAAAATACAGTTGCATTTTCTACAATTTTATTGGGTGAAAGCACAATCGTTTCAACTGAGGAAAAATCAAACGATAAATTTGATGTTGAAAATCCACTAACATATTCATTTTGAGATTTCAAAGTAAAAGGGTTCAAAACAAACAAGGCAAAAAAAATGCCTAAAAAAAATTTTAAAAATTGTTCCATTTTAGATAATTAATTAGGAAATTATTAATAAAAAACGATAATAAAATATATTATAAAATTTGCATATCTAATTTAATTGTTAAATTATTCTTTTTAGTAGAATCTATGCTAAAAATATTCACAATGAATGATTTAAAAGACGAAAATTTTTAAGAAAAGCTGCATTAAATTACAGTTTCTTTTCAGGTTTCTCAACTATTTTAAATAATTTCCATTTATTTTCAAAAAAAATATTTGGAAGAATAACTAATAATTAAGGTAAAAGTTTTTTTAAAGTATTTTTTTCTACTTTTGCCCCCGATATTTAGATAATTAAAAAATAAAAAAAATAATTTATTAACAAATAATCAACAATTTAAGCTTATTTTTTCAATAAAATTCCCCTTCAAAACAAAAACATGAACGCAAACAAAAAAGTCAAATTTACAACTGCCTTTTGGATAGCCAACGCTGTGGAATTGCTCGAAAGAGCCGCTTACTATGGCGTTTTTATTGTCATAACGCTTTATTTATCACGAATTTTAGCCTTTTCCGATGTTCAAGCCGCTCTCATTGCCGGAATTTTTTCAGCCGGAATGTACTTATTACCAACTTTTAGTGGCGCATTGGCGGATAGAATTGGGTTTAAAAATGCGCTTTTACTGGCTTTTGTCTTGCTTACTATTGGATATTTTAGTTTGGGAATTTTCCCAAAAATTTTGGAAAACAATGGATTAGTTGAATACGGAAGGGAAACAAATTTTACCGGATTGCGTGAATCGAATGTAAAATTCAATATACTCCCTATCATGCTGATAATCATGGTTGGAGGCTCGTTTATTAAATCCGTAATTTCAGGTACAGTTGCAAAAGAAACAACGCAAGAAAACCGAGCCAAAGGCTTTTCTGTTTTTTACATGATGGTAAACATTGGCGCATTTTCCGGCAGAACTTTAGTAGAACCTTTACGCCTAAGCATGGGCAATTTAGGACTTATTCAACTAAATTTTTTCTCGGCAGCCATGACTTTTGTTGCATTTCTTATCATTTTCTTTTTCTACAAAGCAAGCAAATCCGAAGGCAAAAGCAAGAATTTAGCAGAAATTTGGGCGGCATTATTAAAAGTGCTAACCAACGGAAAATTAATCACTTTGATATTGATAATGAGTGGCTTTTGGATGGTGCAACAGCAATTGTACGCCACCATGCCCAAATACGTGTTGCGCCTTGCCGGCGAGGGCGCATCGCCTTCGTGGTATGCGAACGTAAATCCAGTAATTGTAGTGTTTTTTGTGGGTTTTGTAACTCAAATGATGCGCAAACGGACTGCTCTTTTTTCGATGACTATTGGAATGTTTATCATGCCGCTTTCGTCGTTAGTGATGGCTTCGGGCAATATGATGGACAGCTCGCTCATCGATTTTGGCTTCACGCAAATTCACCCCATAGCCGTAATGATGATGCTAGGCATTGCTATTCAAGGCTTTGCCGAAACATTCATTTCTCCTCGTTTTTTAGAATATTTTTCGCTGCAAGCACCCAAAGGCGAAGAAGCGATGTATTTAGGATTCAGCCAATTAACTTCTTTTTTCTCCTCCATTTTCGGTTTTGGTCTTTCGGGCTTTTTGCTCGACAAGTATTGCCCCGAGCCTACTCTTTTTCCAACTCACGAGGCTTGGCAAGCGGCTGCCGTCAATGCGCATTACATTTGGTATTATTTTATGGCAATAGCTTTTATTTCGGGCATTGCGCTTATTATTTATGGTAAATTTGTAACAAAATCAAATGTAGTCAATTCGTGAAATTTTATTAAAAAAAATAGCTGAAAATTTATTTTGATATAGCTCAAAAAAGCATTCGATATACCGTACAAAAAAATAAATATTCAAATTTCTATACGATATAGCATACAAAAAACTATATTTGCAACGATATTTAAGGTATAACATACAAAAAAAAAGAAATGATCAACCGAAGCATTTACATAGACAAAATTAGACCTTTTTTTAATAAAAAAATAATCAAAGTACTTACAGGTCAGCGACGTGTAGGAAAAAGCTATGTGCTAAAATTGATAATTGAGCAAATTAAAATACAAAATCCGCTAGCCAATATCATCTACATAGATAAGGAAAAATATGAATTTGATTATCTGCGAACTCACGAGCAATTAATGGCTTACATAACAAAGCAAAAAGTAGCGGGAATGAATTATCTAATAATAGACGAAATCCAAGATATTGAAGGCTTTGAGCGAGTTTTGCGAAGTTTATACGACGAAGATAATTTCGACATTTATTGTTCGGGCAGCAATGCAAATATTTTTTCGAGCGAATTGGCTACCTACTTGTCTGGCAGGCAAATAACTTTTCAAATAGGTAGCTTGAACTTCAACGAATTTTGTTTATTTCATCAATGCGAAAAAAATGAGAAAAGTTTGTGGAACTACCTAAAATATGGGGGCTTGCCCTATTTAATTCATCTTCCGGAAGATGATACCATACGTTTTGAATACCTAAACAATATAAACTCCACAATTTTATATCGCGATGTTATCAATCGAAATCAAATTAGAGATATCCGTTTTTTGAATGATTTACTAAAATTCGTTGCCGATAATATCGGAAATATTTTTTCAGCAACAAAAATTTCAGAATATCTTAAAAATCAAAAAATAACAAAAAATGTAGCACTAATTTTAGATTATCTTTCGCATATAGAAAATGCTTTTTTCATAAATAGAGTTCTACGAATTGATATTCAAGGAAAAAGACATTTCGATGTTGGCGAAAAATATTATTTTGAAGATATTGGACTCCGAAATTCGCTAATTGGATTCAATCCTACGGATATTGGAAAAATTATCGAAAATATCGTTTTCTTACAACTAAAAAACAAAGGTTTTACGGTAAAAATTGGTGTTTCGGAAAATAGAGAAATTGATTTTGTTGCAACAAAAGATGGCGAAACAATTTATGTGCAAGTTGCTTATTTATTGGCTGATGCGAAAGTTATAGAACGAGAATTTGGAAATTTGTTGAAAATAGAAGACAATTACCCAAAATATGTAATTTCTTTTGATAATTTTTCTGCAAAAAATACATACAAAGGCATAAAACACCTCACTTTGTTAGAATTTTTAATTAATTTTTGATTGAAAACTTGCTAGGAACGGAAATTCTAAAAAATGGTTATAGATATTCCAAATTTTAAAAATTTGGAATATCACCTTTACATAGAATTTTTTCGATTAAAAAAAAATTAATTTCTGCTCACCAATTTGCCCAAACCGCTAATGTTTACTGATACTTGCGGAGTGCCTTTGTAATATACATTTCCACTTCCGCTAATGCTGACATCGAGTTTTTTGCTGGCAAACATACTGCAATTACCTGAACCACTGATGCTAACTTCACAATTTTCGGTTGCAAGTGCAAATGCCGAAACATCGCCCGAACCAGAAATGATAACTCCCAAATTTTGAGCAATTCCCGAAAAATCCATTTCACCAGAACCCGAAATAATGCTTTCTAAATCAGTGGTTTCTGTGTAAAGTTCAATGTCGCCCGAACCGCTTATGCTTGTTTTTACGCTCGGTGCTTTCACTCTAAAATCAATGTCGCCAGAGCCGCTTAGCGAATATTCCACTGGATTTAGGCTCTCAAATAAATTGGTAGAAGTCAAGTCGCCAGAACCACTTAATTCAATGTCAGTCAGGTTATTAGTTGTAATATAAATATCCAAACCATCGTAATTTCTCACTTTGTGCTTAAATTCGATTTCCCACTTTCCGCCTCTCACATCGGTTTCTATATTGTCGATAATATTTTGTTGTCCTTTTATAACTACCTTTTTTTCAGCACCATAAGTTATATGCACATTGGCAGAAATGCTCGAACAAACTTCGTCAAAATCCTCTAAAACAAACTCTTGTTCAATTATTTCGCCTTGTCCACGAATACCCGTTAACGAAAAATCTTCGCACGAAACTAAAATACTTGCCAATAAAATACTTAATACGATAAAACTTTTTCTACTATTTTTCATGATTTTATGTTTTTAATATGAATTTTTATTGTTATAATTTATATTTAAAGCTATTTATTAAAAAATAATTCCGGCGTTAACACCAAAATACATTTTGGTATTTACATTGGAATTTACTTTATTGTAATGATGCCAAGGCGCAAAATCCATTCCTGTAATTTCGCCTTCTTGGTTAGTATTTGTAGATAAAAAAACATTAAAACTTGGACCTGCTGTAAGTTGCATTTTTTTACCTAAATCAAATAAAGTATTGATTTTCAATGTATTTAAAATATTTACCTCGTTTATTTCAAAAGCATCTTTGTTTACATTGTTAGAATGTAATTCAATAGCAACCTCAAGTTTTTCAGATAGTTGGCGTTTAGTTCCTAGTCCATAACCAAAACCCCAAAAGAAATTGTCGCCAATTTGTTTTGCGCTAAGTGAAAAAATATTGTAAAATTTGTTCACGCCTGTTTTGAACGAAGCAGTCGCATAAAATGATTCTGAAGTACTTATTTCCAAGGCTTTATATCCATTTTTCACAAAACTCAAAAAGCCAATCGGAACACCCGAAATAGAATCGGCATAATTAATAAAGCCTAATTGACAACCTTTTACGGTCTTAGCGTAATTCAAAATGCCGGAAATTTGTGCGCCTTCATAATCACCACCAGCCACATTTACAATTCCGGCAAGTTGCAATCCTCTGCTATTTTTTCCGGCAAAATTTGAAATTCCGGCAAGTTGCAAGCCTGTCATTTTTCCGGTTGCAAGGTTTGAAATTCCGGCAAGTTGGCATTGTTTTGAATTGCCTTTCACCGAGTTAGCAATTCCTGCAACAAGAAAAGCATCTACCGAATCGAGCATGAAATTGGTAATTCCGGCGACAAAAAAACCCGTTCCGCCTTTAGTTGATTGATTATGAATTCCAGCTATTTTCAAACCCTTACTTTCGCCGTTTGTTAAATTTGCAATTCCGGCAAATTGCGTTCCTGCTTGGTCGCCTTTGTTCACGTTTACTAAGCCCGCAAGTTCAAAAATATCAACATTATCGGTTGCTCCCGCAAGAATATTGAACGATGTGTGGTACGATTTATTGATTGATTCACCTCCCGAAGTGCTCAAAGGATAAATAAATGAATACTGAAAATTTTCGTAATTGCTTGAAATTGAATCTTTTTGTGCAAAAATTATGTTGCTCAAAAAAAGGAATCCTACTGTTAAAATCAAATTTACTCGTGTCATGTTTTTAAAATTTAAAATTAAAAAATTTGTTTCTTTAATCTTATGACAACAAGCTCTTTTTTTACCCCTACTCTAACTATAAAAAAAAATGTTTTTTTTCAATATTTTTATTAATTAATTGATTTTAAATAGAATAAAAACATTAAATTTTTAATTAAATACTAATTGAAATTCGTGCTCCAATCCAAAAATTAAATTTTAAATACTCATTTTCAGAATTATAAAGCGAATAAGGAGCAAAAGTAGAATTGTATTCGCCCAATTCATTTTGCTTTGCAGAAAGGAAAAAATTAAATGAGGGACCAATTAGAAGTAAGGAATTTTGAAAAAAACGGCGTGTATAATTGATATTCAATTCATTAAGTAAATTCAAATACGTAAAAAAATCGTTATTTTCCGAAATATGTGAAGATAAAAATTCAAGACTCAAAAAGTTTTTCTTCGAGCTCCAAATCTGATTTCCAAAGCCATAACCCAAACTAAAGGTATTTTGAGATTGAAATTGGTAGCCGAAAGCAAAAATATTGTAAAATTTAGGAACTCCGGTTTTGAAAGCAACGCGGGCATGGAAATTTTCGCTTGCCGAAATGTCAATTTTGTGAAACCCTTTGCGCGAATAGTTGAAAAAACCAATGCCAAGCCCCGAAAGCGTATCGGAAATATTGATAAAAGCAAGCTGAAAACCATCAACTTGCTTTGCGTAATTGAAAAATCCTGCAATTTGTGCGCCGTGAACCCTTTCTAAAGCCAAATTTGCAAAACCCGCCAATTGCAAAGTGTTTACTTGCCTTGCATAATTAGCAAAACCCGCTAATTGTAAGCCATTTACCTGCTCTTGCGCCACATTTGCAAAACTCGAAACTTGTGCTCCGCCCACATTTTTACCCCAATTGGCAAAACCGGAAACTTGCGACAAAAGAACGTCGCCATGCGCATAATTACTAAAACCTGCAAGTTGCAGACCATCAACATTTTGAGTAGTAAAATTAGAAAACCCCGAAAGTTGAATTCCTTGCATTTTTCCGTGCAAAATATTCGCAAAACCAGCTATTTGTAAGCCATTGAGAGTATCGAGCACAATGTTATAAAATCCAGCAAGTTGAATCCCCTTAACCGAAGCCCGATTATTATTGGCAACACCCGAAATTTGAATGGCATTGGTTTTTCCACCCGTAATATTCGTAAGACCAGCTAGTTGAAAGCCTTCAACATTTTTTTGCACAATATTAAACAAACCCCCAAATTCAAATTTAGAAACGGCATAAGAATATCCACCTAAAACATTGAAAGAGAATTTATTAGTAACTAAACCACTCATTTTACTATTCGTTCCTAAAATAGGCAAAAACGAAACTTGCGCTAATTTATATTCCGAAAATTGAGTGTTAAAGAAAAATTTCTTTTGCTTTTTAGGGACAGCAAAATTCACAAATTTAATGTTATCTAATTGATTGTCAATAGGAATTGGCTTCAATCTATTTTCGTGAATAGGAACCGAAAAATCCTGCTCAGGCACTAAATTTATTTGAAAATCAATCCCATTTGGCTCAATCACAATTACTGTATCTTTAAACATATTGCGTGAAAAAGCCAAATTTATTCTATCTTTTTTGGTAGAAACCGACAATTCAAATGCGCCATTTACGTCAGTAAGCACGGAATTTGTTTGTCCAACTTGATAAACAGTTGCGGATTCAATTTTTTCGCCTGTAATGGAATTAATCAAATACCCACGAATAATATATTTTTGTTTTTCGGTGTTTTCTTTTTTAGAAATTGAGGAATTATTTACAACAATAGATTTTAAAATTAAATGCTTACCCGATTCCAGTAAAACAATATTTTCGGGTAAAATATCTTTCAAAATCAACTCTACCGTTTTTTTTGAGCAAATATAACTTACAATGCTGTCTTGATTTATAATATTTGAATTGTACGAAAAATAAAAACCTCCTTTCTTAGATATTAAATCAAGTGTTTTTTCTAAACTTTGATTTTTAACATCTAAAGAGATTTTTTTCTTCAATATAGACTGAGAATAGGAAAATTGAGTAAAAAATAGAAAAATAAACAAAGTAAAATAACGCATTTTAATCTTTTTTTGAGTATTTAAAGAAATAGAAAAAACCGGATAATTTATTTTGCACAACCTTCACCCTCAATGCTATAAACTTCTCCTTTTCTGGTAAATTTCAAATCGAAAGTCATCGCAATTATATCAAGTACTTCGTCTATTTTCATGTCAGGAAATTCAAAATTCAATCGGCAATTTTTGATGTTTTCATTGGCAAAAATAAAATTTACACCATACACTTCGGTTAAAGCTGAAGTTACCACATCGAGTCGTGCATTTCTGAATTTCAGCACTTTAGTTCGCCAAAAATCAATTGTAATATTTTCGGCTTCTTGTTCCAGAATGTTACCTGTTTTATGGTCAATAATACCAACTTCGCCCTTGGTAAGTATAACTTTTTTAGTGGTGTCGGAAAGTAAACAAAACTGCACAATACCTTGATTTACAGAAACTACTGTGGTTTCTAACGAGTCGTAAGCTTTTACATTAAATTCGGTGCCAATAACTTTGACCAATGCGTGTTTTGTTTCGATAATAAATTGTTTTTCAGGATTTTTAGCAACTTTAAAATAGGCGGATATTCGAGTTTACTATTTTTGTTCAAACTTACCGAAGAATTATCATTTAATTGAATTTCAACTACTTCAGTTTGCGCAACTGCCATTTGAATTTCAGCATTCTGAAATTTATACTTATAAAGAATTGCAATCAAAATACCTAAAACCAAAATAGCCGCAATGCGTAAAAAAGTTTTCCGGTAAAAAACAATCTGCAAACGATTTGGATTTGCTTTTTGTGCTATTTTAGCTTGAAATTTTTCCCAAGACCTATCAGTATCAATATTTTGTGCAACAATATTTCGGTTAGAATTAGACCAAAGAAAATACAAACTGTCAAAATCGCGTTTTGTTTGTGCAGAAGTGCTGCGCCAAATTTCGACCGCTTGTTTTTCAGCATTATTACACTCACCTGCAAAATATTTTGCAAGCAAATCGTAATTTGGAATATTTGTTTTTTCTTCAGTCATTTTATTGTGTACAAAGTAGTTAATACAACGTACTATATTTTCTGTTTATATTATGACAATTTTGTTTTGCTTTACCCCTATTCAAAATAAAATAATTTAATTTTTTTTACGTTTATGTTGATTAATTTAAAAAAAATCGCTAAAAAAAATCAAAATCAAAGGCAAAAATTCAATTAATTCGTCGCGCAAAAATTTCAGAGCCTTTCCCATTTGATTTTCTACGGTTTTAATCGAAATATTGAGTGTTTCGGCAATTTCTTTGTATTTTAAACCATCATAACGGCTCATTTTAAACACTTTTTGTCTTTCTTGTGGCAATTTTTCAACGGCTTCGTCAATTTTATTTGCCAATTCTTGTTGCGTAATTGTGTCGTTTTCATTGGAGCTATCTTCGTTGAGTAAGTGGAAATTATGCTCTTTGTATTTGAATTCCACCTTTTTATGTTTTATGAAATTTAACGACAAATTTCGCACTGAACCAAACAAATAGGCTCTTAATGAGGTAGTTATGTTCAGTTTTTCGCGTTTTGTCCAAAGGTCGTAAAAAAGATTTTGGACAACTTCTTCTGCATCTTCTTGCTCTTCAACAAAACG
>JAIFNL010000283.1 GCA_020047755.1 Bacteroidota bacterium | reverse complement strand
CTGCCGAAACCATTTTCATAGCACTTGTAACTTGCTTGGTCGATTGCACCGAGCCAATTCTGTTGCGTATTTCTTTTAAATTTGCCATTTTCGTCTTTTACATTTCATTAATGCTTTCTTTCAAAATAATAGAGCAAAATCATTTCTAATTTATTCATATTACAATTCTTCGGAAGCTTTAATACGTTCTAGTAAAGTTTGAATTTCTTTTTTTAATAACTGTAATTTATCATGAATAGCTCTCCAAACCGTATTCAAATCAATATTATAATAGTCATGTACTAAAACATGTCTAAATTTTATAATTAATTCCCACTGAATATGAGAATTTTGCTTTTGTAAATCTTTTGTAATTCGATAAGCTGCTTCGCCAATAATTTCAAAATTTTTAACAACTGCAAATTGTAGTATTTTATTTTCTAAAAAAGCTTCATAGCTACTATCCTTTGTGAAAATTTGTATATTTTCGATAGCTTCCAAAATATGTTTTAATCTTTGAATATCTCTAATCTGTTCTCTCATAGATTAATATTTTGTCTTTATGAATGCTTTCTTTTGCAAAATCAGCTTCAAACCCTTCTTCAAGCAAATCGATTCTCCTTTTTGTTAATTTCTCTAAATCAACAACATAAGAAGTATAATCAAACAAATCTATCGTTTTGGGCTGTTGAAATCGAACTAATATATCAATATCACTGTTTGAATTCATTTCACCTCGTGCCAGAGAGCCAAAAACCCACGCTTTTTCAATTGGCATTTTGGGCAAATAAGTTTTTATTTTGCCTATTAATTCATGGTTTTGTGGTTGCAAAAAATCATCAAAACGTTTATTAAATTCGGCAATTATCAATCTTGCTAATTCCTTGTCTTTTATCTGATTAAACCACTTTTCGGCGTAATAATATGCTAAAAGTTGGTTTTTATCAGTCTTCAAATTTTGTGAAAGAAGCTTCAACTGCTTCTTTTGAGGCAGCTTAAAATCATTCTCAAAAGCCAAGACGTTTTCTGTATCAGTTTCAATTTTATCTGCAAATTGCTTAACAGAATATCCGTCTTGCTCTCTTAAATATTTTATATATGCACCAAAATGAAGCATAAATTTACTATTTGAATTTCAAACTCAAATCTTTCACTACCGCTTTGAGCGTGTCTTTAATTACGTCGTTTATCATACCTTTGCCCAATTCGTCGAGTACGTCTTTGTGCTTAAGTTCGAGAAATTCCAGAAATTCTTGTTCAAATTCTTTTACTTTTCCAACCGGAACATCGCGCAACAAGCCTTCTGTTCCTGCAAAAATAATAGCTATTTGATGGCTTACTCGCATAGGCGAGTTCAAGCCTTGTTTCAATATTTCAACGTTTCTTTCGCCTTTGGTAAGTACGGCTTTGGTAGCTGCATCGAGGTCAGAGCCAAACTTTGAGAAAGCCTGCAGTTCGCGAAACTGAGCTTGGTCGAGCTTCAATGTACCTGCTACTTTCTTCATCGATTTTATTTGAGCATTACCTCCTACACGCGAAACCGAAATTCCCACGTCAATGGCAGGGCGAATACCCGAGTTGAAAAGGTTAGAATCCAAGAAAATCTGACCATCGGTAATCGAAATTACGTTGGTAGGAATGTAAGCCGAAACGTCGCCTTCTTGTGTTTCGATAATGGGGAGAGCGGTCAATGAACCACCACCTTTTATCAAATGTTTGATAGAATCGGGCACATCGTTCATGTTGCGAGCTACCTCATCGGAATTGATGATTTTAGCTGCTCTTTCGAGCAAACGAGAGTGCAAATAAAATACATCGCCAGGATACGCCTCGCGTCCTGGTGGGCGACGAAGCAACAATGACACTTGGCGATACGAAACAGCTTGTTTCGACAAATCATCGTAAATAATCAAAGCAGGGCGACCTGTATCGCGGAAAAATTCGCCAATAGCTGCTCCTGCAAAAGGTGCGTAATATTGAAGTGCAGCGGGGTCTGAAGCCGTAGCAGCAACAATTACTGTGTAAGCCAAAGCACCATTGTCTTCCAAGGTTTTTGCAATACCAGCTATGGTAGAACCTTTTTGACCTATTGCAACATAAATGCAATAAACGGTTTCGCCTTTGTCGTAAAATTCTTTTTGATTGATAATGGTATCAACAGCAATAGATGTTTTTCCGGTTTGGCGGTCGCCAATGATAAGCTCACGTTGTCCTCTACCTATCGGAATCATTGCATCAATGGCTTTAATTCCGGTTTGAAGCGGTTCGTTTACGGGTTGTCTAAAAATAACGCTAGGCGCAACACGTTCGAGCGGCATTTCGTAAGTAGCTCCTACAATAGGACCTTTGCCGTCGATAGGTTCACCAAGAGTATTGATAACTCTACCCAAAAGATTTTCGTTTACTTTTATCGAAGCAATTCTTTTGGTTCGTTTAACCGAATCGCCTTCTTTAATTTTTTTAGTTTCGCCAAGGATAGCTGCTCCTACGTTGTCTTCTTCGAGGTTCATTACTATGCCCATTACTCCACTGCTAAATTCAATCATTTCGTTTGCTTCCACATTCGAAAGACCGTAAATTCGTGCGATTCCGTCGCCAACCTGAAGAACTGTACCTACTTCTTCGAGCCGAGCTTCTGTATTAAATCCTTCTAATTGTTTTTTTAGAATTTCGGAAACTTCTGCGGGTTTTATTCCAGCCATATTCTTACTTATATCGTGGTTTATATTTTCGTTTTTTTACTTGCTGCTTTATTTTTTACGTATGCAACAACGCTTTTTTAGTATCTTCCAGTTTACGTGCAATACTAGAATCGAGCTGTTTGTCGCCAACTCTTATAACAAAACCGCCTATCAAACTTTCGTCTATTTTTTCGGTAAGTTCTATTTTGGTTTTAAATAATCGTTCGATTAAAAGCTTCATTGTAGCTCTTAGTTCGGCACTTAGCTGGTAAGTGCTTGTAATTGTAGCTTGCTCTATGGCGCTGTGCTTGCTATAAAGGGTTAAGAAATTTAAAAATGTAATGGGTAAGTAATCTTCTCTGCCGTTTTCTGTCATCAAATACAAAAATCTCAAAGTCAATTCGTTTATTTTGCCTTCAAATACATTCTTAAAAATATCTTTCTTTTGTTTTGTGCTTATAACCGGATCAGTCAATAATATACGGAAATTAGCATCTTTGTGCAATTCGTTCAAAAGCTTTACATCTTCGCTTACTTGGCTAAGTAAATTTTTCTCCTCAGCCAAACTAAAAAAAGCTTTTGCATAACGTACCGATATTTTACTTTCGTTCATTTTGGTTCTTTTTGTTTAGAAATCAATTCGTTGTTACTTTTACAAAATGTAAGTTTTTAATTCAACTTTACATCTTGCACATAAGATTGAATAATTTCTTCTTGTTTGTTTTCTGAAGAAAGTTCTTTTTTGATAATTTTTTCGGCTATTTCTACCGAAAGAATTGCCATTTGCTGTCTTATCTGATTAATTGCTTTTTCTTTTTCTCCTTTAATTTCAGATAAAGCATCTTCTTTGAGTTTATGAGCTTCAAGTTCGGCGGCTTTTTTTGCTTCGTTTATAATTTGTGCTCTTACTTCTTTGGCTTCTTTCAAAATCCCATCTCTTTCTATTTTGGCTTGTGCTAATATTTTGTCGTTTTCTAACTTAATATTTTGCATTTCTTGTTTTGCTTTTTCGGCTGAATTTAAAGCCTCTTCAATGGAATTTTCTCTTTCTTTGAGAGATTCTAAAATAGGTTTCCATGCAAATTTCTTCAATAAGAAAAGCACTATCAGAAAAGATAATGTCATCCAAAAAATCAGACCTATTCCGGGCGTTACTAATTGCATAATTTATACTGTTTTTATCGTTTATATTCTAAAAAAATATAGCTATTTTCCTTAAACCATTTGTATTTTAATTATTTACAAAATAAATAGCTCTCACCTTGTTAGCCAACCGCTAAGTTGGTGAGAACTTTGTTTTGTGCCTTACCTTTTTACTAGAAGAAAAGGATAAGCAAGCAAACTACAATAGCAAAGAAGGCAGCACCTTCAACCAATGCAGCAGCTACAATCATATTAGAACGGACATCGCCTACAGCTTCGGGCTGGCGTGCAATAGCACTCATAGCTCCTTCGCCAATTTTTCCAATACCCAAGCCAGCACCTATTGCTGCAATTCCTGCACCGATACCGGCACCCATTTTAGCAAAACCGGCTCCTGCGGCTGCTTGTAAAAAAATTGATAATAGCATGTTATTTGTATTTAGTTAATTAAAATTATTCTATGTTTATATTTTCAACTTCCGAGCTTGTTAAGCCTGTTACTTCTGCAATATCTTCTATCGAAAATCCTTTGTTTTTCATTTTTTTTACAACTTCAATTTTACCTTCAATTTTACCTTGCAGTTTGCCTTTATTCTCGCCCTCTGTAAATCCTTCTTCTTTGGCTGTATTTATGGCATCTCTGTCTTTGGCTGAATTGATTAAAAACTTTTCGTAACGTTTTCGCTCTTCTTCTGTCATATTCATTTTTGCGAGCTTTTGCCTAGCTTTTTCTATGTTTTTAGAACTTGAACCGTCGGCAACTTCGCTGTTTTTTATCATATAAATCCATTCATCTATCCGCTTTTTCACTACGTTTTGATAGCGTTCTACCGTTATCAAATAATACTCTGGAAAAATTTTCTTCTCCACAAATTTGTATTTGGGCTCTATGGTTTTTGAAATATCTATTCGTTTTTTTACCACAAATTTATTGCCTGTATTCAAACCTCTAAATTCGTTGGTACCGTAATAAATATAGTCGTCGCCAAATCCCAAATTGAAATATAAGATGCTGATTGAAACAACCTTACTTATATTTTTAAAATCATCACCTAAATCTTGGTGTTCAACAATTATTTTGGACGTTGCATAAAGCAAACTTTCTAAATAATCGGTTTCGCGTGTATTTTGTATTTCGATGTAAATTCTTCGGTTTTCGCTATCTTCTACCAATAAATCTACTCTATTAAATTTGTCGTTTTCGTCTTGTGAATTTGTTTCGCTTTCTAATATTTTTAATATTTTTATCGAATCGTCTTCAAACAATGCACTCAAAAAACCCTCCAATACATCAAAGTTCGCTTTATCTCGAAGCAATGTTTTCATTGCCCAATCAAACCGAATTAGTTTTTTGTCGCTCATTTTTACCTATTTTTAGCATTAATGATGCTCTTCGGTTGCCATTCCAAAATAAAGAGCTGAAAGCAAAGTGAAAACATAAGCCTGAATAAACGCTACCAACAATTCCAATACGCTCATAAAAATAGTAAAAGCTATCGAAACAATTGAAATTCCGTATCCTACGCCTACACTCATTTCGCCAAAAATAAATATCAAACTAAAAAATCCCAAAACAATAATGTGTCCGGCGGTAATGTTTGCAAACAAACGAACCATAAGTACAAAAGGCTTAGTAAATACTCCAATAACCTCTACCAAAGGCATCAATGGAATAGGATATTTGAGCCACCAAGGTACTCCTGGCGCATTGAAAATATGAACCCAATAATTTTTGTTGGCGTTACGAGTTGTTATAATGAATGTAAAAATAGCTAAAACAAAAGTTATGGAAATATTACCGGTCAAATTTGCTCCGCCCGGAAATATTGGAATTAACCCCAGCAAGTTATTGAAAAATATAAACATAAATACCGTTAATAAATAAGGCATATATTTTTCATATTTTTTTGCACCTATGGCTGGCTTTGCTATGTCGTCGCGTATAAACAAAATAAGGGGTTCTATGGCATTTTGCAAACCGGTTGGAGCTTTTTGTACTCCTTTGTATTTGTTGGCTATTGAAATAAATATCCAAAGAATTAATGCCAAACTAAAAAATAAAGCAACTACGTTTTTGGTAATCGAAAAATCAAGAGGAAGAACAGTTTCTTCTATCTGCTCACCTTTTTTTTCGATGGTAACTGTTTTGGGTGTACCATCTTCATTTACTTCATAAATTTTTCCTTTCAATGCGCCTTCTGTGGCAAGAGCAAAACCTTTGTACGCTTCGTGCCCATGATGAAATTTACTGGACATGAATACATTAAGCCCACTTGCTTGGCTATAAACAATTATAGGAAGTGGTACTGATAAATGGAAATCGTTGTAAGATAAAATATGCCATTCGTGCGAATCAAGTACGTGGTCCATTATCAGTGCGCCTACATCGAGTTTCTTTTTTGCTTCGTGTTCGTTCTTTTCTTCTTCGGCAAACAAATTATTGTTTACGCTCAATACAAAAAAAAGGATAATTGCGATGTATTTTGCTAAAGTAAATTTATTCATGTCTATTATTTATTAATCAAGCTATTAGAATATTTTTCCAAAAAATTCAATAAGCAATTCATTACATAACTTCATAGTTTATTTATCTGTTTTCTAAACTCTTATGCAATCTTTTGTTACAACATGTTTAAAAACGTTAAGATTTCACAAATATATAAATAATTATTTAAGATAAAAATAATATTATTCACTTTTTTTTATTTTCATCTCAAATAAAATAGATTTCACATCAAAAATAAGATATATAAAGTAAATTAATAAGAAATAAACAACAAATGCCTTAACATTTTCTTTGATAAAGCCTATATAGAATGAAATAAACAAAATGTTAAAAAGCAATTTTAGCGCAGTAGTACTCAAAAAAGCAGTGTTAAATTGTATGTTCGATTTGGTTAATGCACCCGTCATTTTATGATGAAAAAAAAGCGATGTGAAAATAATAAACAACTGAGTAATAGGAATTATATGCGAATAAAATGGCTCTAAAACACTTA
>JAIFNL010000079.1 GCA_020047755.1 Bacteroidota bacterium | reverse complement strand
GGTTTGCTTTACATTATGTTTCTTTCGGGCTTAGAAATTGATTTGAACGAATTTAAAAAAAATAAATACAAAAGTGCGGTTTTTGGAGCTTATACTTTTTTTATACCCATGATTTTAGGAACAACCATTTTTTATTTTATTCTTGATTATTCACTTATCTCATCAACTCTTATAGCAAGCATGTTTGCTTCTCATACTTTATTAACATATCCTATAATAAGTAAATTTGGTATTACAAAAAATTTAATGGTAAATATTACCGTAGGTGGAACTGTAATTACCGACACTGCCGCATTGCTAATTTTAGCAGTAATAGCAGGAAGTGTTACCGGAAAACTGACTACTTTTTACTGGATACAGCTCATTGTCTCAATATTAATTTTTGCAAGTATTGTCTTATTTCTTTTTCCAATGATTGCGCGTTGGTTTTTTAAAAAAATACACGACAGCATATTGCAATATATTTTCGTATTAGCTTTGCTTTTTAGTGCAGCTTTTTTGGCTCAATTAGCAGGTATTGAAGGAATTATAGGAGCATTCTTGGCAGGTTTGGCACTCAATCGGCTCATTCCACGCACAAGTCCGCTAATGAATCGTTTAGAATTTGTAGGAAATGCGCTGTTTATTCCTTTTTTTCTAATTGGAGTAGGCATGTTAATTGATTATAAAGTTCTATTTGGTGGTTTAAATTCTTTAATTATAGCTTTTGCAATGACAGTCATAGCAAACACGACCGCCTTTTAATTTTTGGGCTTAGCAATTCGCAAGCAGCAGCAACTTTGGCAGCCGTTTTAATTGGTTACAAAATTATTTTAGGACAAGATGCAAATGGTGAGGATATTCGCTTACTTGGAGCCGAAATTTTAAACGGTACAATTGTTATGATATTGATAACCTGTACTATATCTTCGTTTGCAACTCAAAAAGCTGCCATTGTGATAGCCAAAAGCGATTTGTTAAAATCAACCGATTCTAATACGCTTATTATCGACAACACATTGATAGGACTGGCAAAAGAATCGACCATTGGTTGCCTTATGCAATTGGCAATGAGCTCGGTAGATAAAAAGAAAAACAACGAACTCTATGGCTTACACATTATTACTGCGGAAAAAGAAAGCCCCGAAACCATCAATAGAGCTCAAAAATTAGTAGATAGTGCCCATAAATTTGCAGCCTCAGCCGATTTTAAATTTCACCCCGTAATTCGTTACGATTTGAATATCTCATCGGGTATAATAAATACAGTAAAAGAGAAAAATATCAGGCATTTTTACATTGGTTTGCACGACAAATCTTCGCTCATGGACACCTTTTTTGGAAACCTCACGCGCGATTTATTGAGCAAAAACGACAGCGCAATTTATATTTACAAATCAACTCAGCCCCTCTTTATTGAATGGTATCAACGTATTACGCAGGTTGCAATAAATACAGGCAACCACATGAAAATATTTGCCAACCTTGCTACTATCGACTATTTGAATAAACTACGGCACAAAAAAAGCAGTATCGAATTTTCGCAATTCGATGATTTTGAAGATTTTCTAGTTATTGCCCGCGATGTAATAAAAGATACAATGCTTATAGTGGGACTTGCTCGAAAAACAGGAATTTCTTTTCAACCTTCTATGGATAAAATAGGGAATTATTTAAAAAAATATTTCAATGATTCAAATTTTTTGCTTGTATATCCTCACAATTTCGGAAAAACAAACGAAATAAATATCTATGAAAACACAATAGAGCATAACAACAATTATAAAAGTATTAAGAACAACATAAATGCAAAATTTGAATGAACTAACGAAAGAAACCTTCTGAAAATTAATTTTTTCAGAGAAAAAATTTAAAATATAAAAAACAATTCGATAAATCTAAAAAAAGAAAAGGAAATGAACATAGGTTTTGATGCCAAAAGGGCTTTTTACAACACTAGTGGACTGGGAAATTACAGTAGAAGTACAATAAATCTTCTGGCAAAATATTTCCCTGAAGACAACCATTTTCTTTTCACCCCCGAAATAGAAAACGCGGTTACTTTTGATACTGGAAGAGCAAAAATTATTCAACCAGAAACGGATTTTTATAAATTTTTTAAAAGTTTTTGGCGTAGCTATGGTATGACTACCAATTTTAAAAAACTCAAACTCGATGTATTTCATGGACTTAGCAACGAAGTTCCTATCAATTCTCATTTTTTGCGCACGCGCACCATTGTAAGTATTCACGATTTGATTTTCATTCGTTACCCCGATTTATACAAACCAATAGACCGAGAAATTTATTACAAAAAATTTAAAGCATCGGTTCACAAAGCCGATAAAATTATAGCTATAAGCCAGCAAACAAAAAGTGATATTATCAATTTTTTGGCGGCTGACGAGAAAAAAATAGAAGTAGTGTATCAAGGTTGCAACGAAATATTTTCAATCAAAAAAACGGAGCTCGAATTACAAAAAACAAGGCAAAAATACAATTTGCCTCAACAGTTTATCCTCAATGTAGGAACCATCGAAGCGCGAAAAAATGCACTACAAATACTCAAAGCTGCTCATTTTGAGAAAATTGAAATACCAATTGTATTTATTGGCAAGCGCACGGATTACCAAGATGAACTAGAAGAATTTATAGAAGAGCAAAAAGTAAAAAACCAAGTTATTTTTATAAACAACGTCCATTTTGCCGATTTGCCTGCTATTTACCAAATGGCAAGTGTTTTTGTGTATCCATCTATTTTTGAGGGCTTTGGCATTCCTATTCTGGAAGCGATGAACTCAGGAATTCCGGTGGTTACAAGCAAAGGAAGCTGTTTTCCCGAAACGGGCGGCGATGCTGCACTTTACGCATTTCACGAAGATTTTGAAGAATTAGCGGCGCAAATAAAAACAGCTCTTTATAATTCCGAAATACGCCAACAGCTTATCGAAAAAGGCTCTAAGCGAGTTTTGTTATTTCACGACAAAGACATAGCCAACAACATTATGAAAGTTTACAAATCTCTTTTCTAATAAAAAAAACAAGCAATTTGAAACTATTTAAATACCTGTTTTTTTAATTTGAAACACAATATAATTTTTTAAAAGAATGAACGAAGAACTAAAAAAAGCCTTACAAATTCTCCAAAAAGGAGGTATAATTCTTTATCCAACCGACACAATTTGGGGCATCGGTTGCGATGCTACAAATGAAGAAGCAGTTGCTAAAATATACAAAATAAAGCAGCGCGAAGACTCAAAAGCAATGCTTGTTTTGCTCGATGATGCTCAATATTTGCCAGGCTACATGAAAGAAGTGCCCGAAATAGCTTATACATTAATAGAAGTTTCGGACAAACCAACTACAATAATATATGACAATGCCCAACGATTGGCTTCAAATTTAATTGATTCTGATGGCTCTATTGGCATTAGAATTACAAGCGATGAATTTTGCAAAAAGCTAATTAGCAAATTTGGCAAGCCCATTGTTTCTACTTCTGCCAATATTTCGGGCAAAGCTAATGCACTCACATTTAGCGAAATAGCTGACGAAATAAAGCAAGCCGTAGATTATGTAGTTAATTGGCGACAAAACGACAAAACGAAATCGAAACCTTCAAGCATCATAAAACTGGGAGTAGGCGGCGAAATTAAAATTATACGAAGCTAGCAAAAAAAATGAAAATTAGTTCAAGTTACTTATTTACAAATTGAGATTATGTTTTTAGAGCTTAGAAATACAAAAATACATTACAAACTGTCTGGAAAAGGTAAAAAGATAGTACTTTTGCATGGATACTTAGAAGATTTGAGTGTTTGGAATGATTTTACTTACGAGCTGGAAAAGCATTTTGAGGTTTTGCGCGTCGATTTGCTTGGTCAAGGTCAAAGTGGACTAGTTTCGGATATTTCTACTGTCGATTTGCAAGCCGAAATGCTCAATTTTGTGATGGAAACGCTCGGTTTTGAAAAAGCTGTCGTTTTTGGACATTCGATGGGCGGCTATTCAACGCTTGCTTTTTTAGAAAAATATCCCGAAAAACTTTCTGCTTTTTGTTTGTTCCACTCCCACCCTTTCGCCGATTCTGAAATGGTAAAAGCCAATCGTTTACGCGAAGTAGAATTAATAAACGACGGAAAAAAAGAATTACTCATTAAGCAAAGTATTCCCAATATGTTTGCCGAAAAAAGCAAACTACTTTATAGTCAAGAGATTGAAGCAACCACGCAAAAAGCCTTATCTGTTGCCAACGAAGGCATTGTGGCTGCACTGCTAGGAATGCGCCTTAGACCCGACCGAAGCAATTTACTTTCAAAAACCTCAATTCCAATGCTTTACATTTGGGGCAAAGAAGATAAATTTGTAAGCAAAGAAACTTTTGAGCGCATCAACTTTCCGCAAAATGCCGAAGTTTTAGTTTTAGAAAACTCTGGGCATTGTGGTTTTTGGGAAGAAAAAGAAAAAACGCTCGCAGCCTGTATTCATTTTGCAAACAAATATGGTATTTAGTGTTTGAAAGAAAACACTATTTGATAACAAAGAAAATAAAAAAAATCCGCAATTTTTTCAATTTGCGGATTTTTTATTTTCAACTACTTTTGTTTGGTAAAATTTAAAATTGTACTTTACCCGAAAAATAATTCATAAAACTTGTATTAAAATACAAATTTATTTCTTTTTCTTAGTAGCAGCATCTTTTTCGCGCTGAATAGTTATCGACTTGAGTTCGTGTCCGTAAATATCTTCGAGAATAGCAGCGTATTTTTCGTAAATATTTCTTCGCTTTAAGCTCATTTTAGCCGAAAGCTCACCCGATTCTGGCGACCATTCATCGCACACCATTTTGAAACGCTTTATTTTTTCAAATTCGCCAAGCGTATTATTTACTTGATTCACTTCTTGTTGTACGCGTTTTATTACCTCTTTATTTTTAACCAGCTCCTCGTTGTCTCTAAAGTGGATTTGCTTTTCGGCAGCCCATGAGTGCAAAAAATCGAAGTTTGGAGTAAGCAAAGCACTCGCAAATTTCTCGTCTTGACCTACTACCATGGCTTGTTCTATAAAAAACGACTCTTTTAGCTTATTTTCAATAGCTTGTGGGGCAATATATTTTCCAGCAGCCGTTTTGAACATTTCTTTTTTGCGGTCGGTTATTTTCAAAAATTTGCCGTTTACAAATTCGCCTATGTCGCCAGTATGAAACCAACCTTCTTCGTCGATAACTTCCTTAGTTAGCTCAGGTTCTTTGTAATAGCCAAGCATCAAGTTAGGTCCTTTTGATAAAATTTCACCATCTTCGGCTATTTTAACTTGTACGCCAGGCAAAACCGGTCCCACAGTTCCAATCATTTTGTTGGGCCACTCAGGTTGATTGAACGAAATAAGCGGCGAGGTTTCGGTAAGTCCATAACCTTCTTGAATTGGAATTTTGGCAGCCGAAAAAATACGCATCAGTCGAGGTTGCAAAGCAGCACCGCCGCAGCCAATAAATTTGATGTTGCCACCCAAAGCTTCGCGCCATTTGGTGAAAATGAGCTTATTAGCAATAGCAAGCTGTTGCTCGTAAAGCCAACCGTTTGCTCCATTAAATTCATATTTCAAACCTAAATCGACCGCCCAATTAAATAATTGTTTTTTAACTCCTTTGAGGTCTTTTCCTTTTTGCATTATTTTGTCGTACACTTTTTCGAGCAAACGCGGCACAGTATCAAAGCCTTCGGGCTGAATTTCTTTGAGGTCGTTTACAATAGTTCCCATGTTTTGAGCATAATAAATGCCTGCCCCTTTCGATTGCATAACATAGTTTAGCCCACGCTCGTAAACATGGCACAAAGGCAAGAAACTCAAGGCTTTTTCGCCATAGCCTAACGGTAAAAAATCAGCTCCGTTGAGGTTAGTAAGCAAATTGCGATGCGAAAGCATCACGCCTTTCGATACGCCGGTAGTGCCAGAAGTGTAGATTAAAGAAGTTAAATCATCGGGTTTAATCGATTCTTTAATTTTAGTAAGTTTTTCGGCATATTTTTCGGCATTTTCTTTTCCCAAGTCTATAATACTTTGCCAAGTTTTGAGGTCATCTAAAGGGTCAATGATAAAAACATGCTTTAGGTTAGATGATTCTTTTATTATTTTGGCTACCGTTTTATAGATAGATTTATCAGAAACAACAATTGCTTTGGCTTCGGAATGCTTAAAAATATAAGCAAATTCGTGTTCGCCCAAAGTAGCATAAATAGGTACGTGCACCACGCCTAAGTGCGACATTCCCATATCCATTACGTTCCACTCTGGACGATTGTTTGAAATAGTAATGATTTTGTCCTCTTTCTTAAAACCCAAAGCCATTAAGCCATAGCTAAATAGATGAGCAAGCTCATAATATTTTTCGGAGCTGATTTTAACCCAGTCTTTATTTACTTTTGACGCCAATGCATCTTGGCGTGGATAAATTTCTTTAAAATTAGTAAGAATATCAAAAATTCTGGTTACTTCCATTTACTTATATTTTAATAAATTAATACTTACAGATTTTGTTTTTCTATCTATAAAAATTAAAAATACCTTTTATGAACTATTTATATAAAGAAAAAAATAAAGTTTAAATAAATCTTTATGTTTTTTTTTATTTAAAAATAAGACAAAAAAATTTCTTAATTCAATAAAAACATCAATTTTTTTTCGACCGTTTTTCAAAAATGGTTTATAATTTCAATTTGTTATGAATATAACTTATTCATATTTAACAATTTAAATCAATTTTATATGTGTATATATTTTCGACCGATTTTATTTCATGCAAATATATAGAATAATTGATAATTGACAAATAAAAAATAAAAAATGTGTGTTTATTTCAAAAACAGTCTATTTTTTAACATGAAAATTAATTTTGCTTTAATGCTTATTTTAATTTACTTTGCTTTTTTTTAAAACTTATGGTAAGTTCTAAAAATTAGACATTTCATAAGTTTACATAATTAAAAAAATTCTATTTAGTACAGTAAATCAGGATTTTAAAACTCGAGACAACATAACAAAATATTTATAAAGTAGCGAAAAAGTAAATTATTGCAGAAATGGAAATAGTAAATATGTTCAATAAAGTATTGGGCTGGGTTATTGAAAACAAAATTGAGATTTTTGGAGTGCTTACTTTACTGGCTTATCTTTATTTTTCGATAAAACAAAATAGTTTGCTTTGGTTTTTTGGGCTAATTGGCTCATTGCTTTATGTTTACATTTATCACAGCGTAAAATTGTATGCCGACATGGGATTGCAGGTTTATTACGTGATTATCAGCATCTACGGTTGGATTTATTGGAAAGTGGGCAAACAACAAAACGACAAACCGATAGAAATTAAATTTACAAATAAAGCTCTGGCTATTCAATTAATTTGGATTACAACGGTTTTATTTTTTGCCATTTCGTATATTCTAAATACATTTACAGACGCAAGTTTGCCATACTGGGACGCGCTCACAACTGCCGGCGGCATTACAGCCACATGGATGTTGGCTCGAAAATACATCGAGCACTGGCTGATTTGGGTAATAGTTGATTTAATTTCGTTGGTAATGTACATTTACAAAGGGCTTTACATTACAAGTGTGCTTTTTGTAATTTATACAGCTATGGCTATTGTTGGTTATATCGAATGGAAAAAAAGCGTGCTAATTGCAGTTCAAAAGTAAAAAATAGTTCAAAACTTTTTGCTTTGTTATTTTTACAGGTTTAGAAAAAAACCTGCTTTTTTAAAGTACTATGGCTTCAAAACTAGAGGTAAATTATAAACGTGTTGTTTTAACAGGTCCCGAATCGACTGGGAAAACCACTTTGGCTCGGCAACTAGCTGAAGAGTTTAACACCCTTTGGATTCCCGAATTTGCACGCGAGTATGCCAAAGAAATAAACAACAATTTTACGTACAACGATGTGCTTGAAGTAGCCAGAATACAATTGATTCAAGAAATTGAAATAGAAGACGATATAAACAAAATCGTTTTTTTTGACACTTCGCTCATTATTACCAAAGTGTGGCTCGATACGGTTTTTCACAAAGTACCCAAATGGCTCGAAACGCAAATTCTGTTTGAAGAAGCCGATTTGTATTTGCTTTGTGCGCCTGATATAGATTGGATTCCCGACCCCTTGCGTGTGAATGGTGGCAAAAAACGAGTAAAACTTTTTGAACGCTACATGCAAGAGCTCGAAAATTACGGTTTTAATTATCGTATCATTACCGGAAAAGGCGAAGACAGGCTCAAAGCTTGCATTCAATACATAAAACAAGAATTGAAGCTTTGAAAAAAATAAAAAGCTGCATTATTTAAAATAGAAAAATAAAAAAAGTCAGATTTAGAGAATAAAAAGCAGATATAAAAATGGAACAACAGAAAGACAATAAATTAACGTTTTTAGAAACGCTAAAAACAGAAAAACCTCATCAATTTGCTGTTGCACTTGAAAGCATCAAAGCCACCGGAAATATTTTTTATATTCCTCATTTGATAGATAAACTCAATAGCACAGAAGACATTGATATTCAAAACCAAATTTTAGAGTTCCTACATGCTATTAAAGATAAAGATATAACTAAATATTATGTAGAAGCAATAAATAAATCAAATAATAGTAGGGTTTTAAATAATTTATTGCAATTCTGTTGGGAAAGTGGCTTCGACTTATCAGCACACGGCGATGTGTTTGTAAAATTGGTTATCGACCAAGAGTATGAAACTGCTATTGAGGCTTTTACGGTAGTAGAAGAAAATCAAACAAACTACTCTGCTGAACAAAAAGAACAATTCGTAAAACTCATTAACCAAAATATAGCAACCGCCAGCAGCGAAAAGAAAACGCTTTTGGCTGAATTAATTAAAGTAATCTCTTAGTTAATTAAGAATTAAGAGTTAAGAATTAACAATTAATAATCAATGATTTAGATGAACATAAATATATTAGGAATCGAATCTTCGTGCGACGATACTTCGGCAGCAGTGATTCAAAACGGTTTCTTGCTTTCAAATATTATTGCAAACCAAAAGGTTCATGAGGAGTTTGGTGGTGTAGTACCCGAATTGGCTTCGCGTGCGCACCAGCAAAACATTGTACCGGTTATCGACCAAGCAATAAAAAAAGCAGGTCTTTCTAAAAACGACATTAGCGCGGTGGCTTTTACACGCGGACCCGGACTTTTGGGCTCGTTGTTGGTAGGTACTTCCTTTGCCAAAGGCTTTGCTTTTGCGCAAAACATTCCCATGGTAGAAGTAAACCACTTACACGGACACGTTTTGGCGCATTTTGTGCAAGAATTGAATGTTGAAAAAAAATTACCACAATTTCCTTTTCTTTGCTTACTCGTTTCGGGCGGACACTCACAAATAGTGGTAGTTCGAAACTATTTCGACATGGAAGTAATTGGGCAAACGATAGATGATGCCGCCGGCGAAGCGTTCGATAAATGCGGAAAAGTAATGAATTTGCCCTATCCTTCGGGACCCGTAATCGACCGTTTGGCAAAGCAAGGCAACCCTAAAGCCTTCACTTTCAGCAAACCAAAAGTAGGCGACACCGATTTTAGTTTTTCGGGACTCAAAACCTCTTTTCTTTATTTTTTGAAAGAAAAAATGAAAGAAAATAGTTTGTTTATCGAATCGAATATAAACGATTTGTGTGCTTCTATCCAATTTACAATTGTTGATATTTTGATGGAAAAATTAAAAAATGCGGTAAAATTAACGGGCATAACAGAAATAGCCATTGGCGGTGGAGTTTCGGCAAACTCGGAGCTACGCAACACACTTACCGAGCTAGGTAAAAAACACAACTGGACTGTGCACATTCCCGAGTTCAAATTCACAACCGACAATGCTGCAATGATTGCCATTTCGGGTTATTACAAGTTTCTCAATGGCGAATTTGCACCATTGAGCATTTCACCAATGGCTCGCATGAAAATGTAATTCTATTTTATTGCGAAATAGCTAAATTGTTGATAATTTCGCAAATACATGACTTTAAAGAAGTTATATAAAATACAAAAAGAACAATTTTTCTGAATAAAATAACAAGTTAACAATTTGTTGGTAGTGTAAAAAAATGGTGCCTTTTTGAAGAAGTTAGCTAAAATTGTAAATTTTCCAATTTTTCGTAACAAAATAACAATTGAACAATTTAACAATGTAACAATTTGTTATTAGAATTTGGGGGAAATTGCGTAACTTTACTTTTCTTAGAATTTCGGTTACTATCAAGTTACGCTATCAATTTGTTATTAAAATTTAGAAGAAGTTGAATAATTCTCCCTTTTTTAGAATTTAGGTTGCTAGCAAGTTAAGCTATCAAATTATTATATTTTACTTTTGATTTATTAATATTTAATTATTTAAAAACATGAAGAAATTATTTACAATTTTCTTTTTTTTATTTGTAAGTGCTTCTCTTTGGGCACAAAACGTGGAATTATCGAACCGCTTAATAAAGCAATACAAAGAGGGACAATCCAATGCTCTTAAAAAAGATGCCAGCATTCAACACAAATTGTGGCTTACTCCTATTTTAAAAGAAGTAATATTGAATTGGAACGAATTAACGAACGAAGCCAAGGCTGTATTCAAAAAATATACTGCACGTCCTGTAATTTCGGGTACTGTTAAAAAAACAGAAAGTGGTAATTTTGTTTTCCATTATACCACCAACAGTGGCTTCGCAGATGAAGATGTTAATGCCACAGATGCCAATTCAAACAGTATTCCTGATTACATCGACAATTTAATCAGTAAATTTACAACAATCAACACCAAATACCACACTACTATGGGTTTAACTGTACCACCAAGCGACGGAACCAATGGTGGAAATGCAAAATACGACATTTACATTAGCGGCTACGAAGCAGGCGATGGCGTTTACGGCTGGGTAAGCCCCGATAGAAAATTAGGCGACAATGAAAATTCTGCAACAATCACAGAAACAGAAGCTTATGATAGTTACATGGTGTTGCGCAACAACTACGAGGGCTTTGGCGACCAAAACATTGCACTAAGCGTTACAGCTGCGCACGAGTATATGCACGCCGTGCAGTTCGGATATTCTGGAACAATGGAATCTTGGTTTATGGAAGTAGGCGCAACCTGGTCGGAAGAGCATGTTTACTCTGGCTACGATGATAATTTTCAATACCTTTCGGGTGTTTTTGATAGCCCCGATGTAGCTTTGAATTTAGAAGACGGCGAGGTTGAAGTTTTTGACGGACATTGGTACAGCGCTTGGATTTTTGCTCAATACCTTACAGAAAAAACAAATCCAAACATTATGAAAAAAATCTACGAAAGGTGTATTCAATACTATGCCCTCGACGCAATTGATTTAGAACTAAAAGCCAATTGGCAATCGTCTCTAAAACAAACATTTACAAACTTTTCTATTGCCAATGTTTTAATGACAAGCAATGCCGGAGCAAATCCTTATACCTACAATAGAGCCAATGATTATGCACCTCTTATAAAACCAACTTACTTTTACGAAAACGGAACAGCTCCTTTCAATTTTACAGGTTCGGATATTTCGTGGAGTAGTAAAACCAATGGCAACAACCGATTGATGCGTTTTAGTACCGATTATTTTTTGCTTACTGCTACCAAAGATTTTACCATAACATTTTCGCCTTCAAATACCGAAGTTTTATTTTTATTGCTAAAAATATCTCCAACTTCTTTTGCAATAGCGCAAGCAGACCAAAACGCAAGTATAACAGTAAACGATACAGAAAATTGGACTAAATACGTACCCATTGTTGTGCGATTTGACGGAAGCGTAACTACTACTACTGCTTTTGATTACAATTTTACTATAAAAAACAGCCTTACCTCGCAAATAGAAAATAATTTGACAGCTGATTTAATATCGGTATATCCAAATCCAGCAGTAAATACGATTACAATCGATGTCGAAAATTATGAATCCTATACTTTAGAAATTATAGATTTGACCGGAAAAAGTATTCAAAGAAACAAACTTACCCAAAATAAAATAGATGTAAGTTCTATCGAAAATGGTATTTATTTTTTGAATATTTTTGAAAACAACGAACTTGTTAAAACCCAAAAAGTGATTATCAATCATTAAAATAAAGTAGTCTTAAAAAAAATAGTAATTCGGTAGAAATTAAAAGAATTTTCCGAATTACTATTTTTTTACAAAAGCGAATTATTATACACAATCAAAGTTCTTAAAATGAGACTTTTATCTGCATTTTTTATAAAATTTCTCTATCTCATTGTTTAAGCCAAAAAGCTCGGTTTCAGTTATGCTTGCTTTTTGAGAAATAGCTCTAAAATAATTGAAAATATTTTCAACAACAACCTTATTTACTCCTGTTTTTTCAGCTATTCGCATGTAGTGCTCTGTCGAAAATTTATCGGCAGCAAGATAATAATTGCTACGCAAAAACTCCGCGAAATATTTGAATTTCTTTTCGGCTAAATCTTTGTGCGAAGCTTTATGGTAATAAAGTTTTCCAACAGTTTCGATAAATTCTAAACTGGTATTTCGTGGTGGTTCTATTACTGGTATAATTCGTTGTCTTCGTTTGCCTTCAAATAATAAAAACAAAACCAACGCAAGAATTAAAATATACCAAGCATAACGCAAACTTTCGGTTTCGAGAATAAAATAAAGAGGTGTAGTTTTTGCATAAATTGTATTGTTGGGCTTGTAATATTCGTCCCAAACTATTTTATTGTAGGGTAAATAAGAAAGTGCCTTAAATGGATATTCGAAATTGGAACTTACAAACATATTAAAATTACTAAAAACCAATGGATTAAGGTGTACAAAAACAGTTCCTTTTCCGTATTCAATTTTTACAAAGTTAACTCCATGTCTATTCTTTCCAAGAATGGTCGTTTTACTCGAATCTAAATGGTTAAAAATTGCATTAGAAAAGGCTTTTTTGTAAAAATAACCTTTTTTAGAGAGCATAGAATTGGTAAAACTCATTTCAGAAACACTATCGGTATTTAAAAAATCGAAATTAATTTCGTTTTTAAAGCCTAAACTATCCGAAAAAGATTTATTAAAATAATCAGCAGCTACAAAAACGGAATTTCCTTCTTTGGCATGATTCAAAATAAGCTGTAAATCTATTTTATTGGGGTCGAAACTATTGGTTATAAATAATATAGAAGCTTCTATTTTCTTCTTTTTAAAAAATTGAAAGTAAGATTCTTTGTTGTCGATGATTTGCTTTTCGGGAAAAACAGATTTCAATTCGTGTCGCAAAATATAAGCTCCGTAGGGAATCTTATCTTTTGATGAATAGCTAACACTCCAGTCAATTGGCTTAGGTTTAGAGTATTCCACATAAACTAAAAGCGAAAAAACGGCAAAAAGAATGATATAATATTTATTGTTTTTATAAAAATTCATTGCTTTCAGTCTTTAAAATATTATTTATTTAGTATTAAAATTTCCGAAAAATTACTTTTTATTTATTAATTCAAAATAATTTTTATAATTAGAATGAATTGTTTCAAAACCTATTTGTTGAATAGCAAAATCGCCATACCAAACGTATTCATAAACCATCGAAAGGTATTTAAAATCTGGTTTTAGTTCTTTTTTTGTCAATTCAGAGGAGTAATCTCTGTTGGTTTTATTTATTCGCCAAGCTATAAAGCCTTTGCTGTCAAGCTCTTTTAATAATTTCAAATACAAATACCTCACTGCTTTTCTAAAATCATTTTGCTTAATGGCATCTTCGATGATTTGGTCTAAATTAATTTTTCGAATATCTTCATTTTCTGCTTCATAGTTAATTTTAGCCCTTTTTCGGTTGTTGAAAAATAAACTACTTATTTCGGTTTTGAGCAGCAAAAAAACAATCAAACTAAGCACTCCAATTATAATTATAGTCCGAATCATTTTGTTATTTATGCCAATATCAAAAATATCGAGTATTATATATTGAAGCCAATGCACAAATTTATCCCAAAGCGACTCTGGCTCTTGCAAAAATTCGGTAGTGTAGTCAAATTCTTTGTCGTTGAGATATTTTTCAATAGCCTTTTTTTCTACAACTCTCTCATTTATAGCCGACAAAGTATCTACCTTAATTTCTTGCCAAGCAAAAGTAGGCACTAAATTGAAACAAAGAAAAACAATTAAGAGTATTATTTTTTTCATATTCTCATTGGTTCGTTAGTTCGATTTCTTTTTTTCCACTAAATTGAAATAAATAAAAACTTGCGCAATATATAAAATTGAGAGCAAAAAGCTACTTGCAAAAGTAGTAAATGCGGATAAAATAAGACCAAGCATCGAGTTTATTTTTACATTAAGCACAGCACTAAAAACGGTTTCGGGAATAGCAACTCCATACCCCAAAAGAATAATAATTCCGTAAAAAACAAGCAAACTTCCAAAAGTAATCCACCAATTGTTCTTTGTTAAAAATAAGCTTTGCTTCAAGGCTTCGCTAAGTGTTTTGTTTTCATGAATCTGTATAAATGCTGTAAACATAAGAGCCACAAATAAATAAACAGCTCCTACTAGCAATAAAAACATTCCTGCAAAAGTAGCTATTCCAACTACTAAGTTGGCAATCAGTATTATCGAAAATGTTTGTTTTGTATCTTCAATAATCATTTCAGGAAAAATGGACTCTCTCCCAACTGAAATATAATGTTTTATGTATGAGTAAATTACAGCCATCATCACGGTGCTTGCCAAAATATTTAAAATAAGTACAAACCAATAAAAAGGCGACGATGAAACGGCTCTGTATTGCATCAAAATATCTATTTTTGCAGATGGATTGGCAACTATAAATTCGGTTAAATCTCTTTGTAAATAGGCACTTGCGCCAGCCGCTAACAATAAAAAGGGTCCTGCATAGTTCAGTAAAAAAATACCCAACGGTTTAATATTTTCTTTTACAAAAAGAAAGGTATCTTGTACCAGAAAACTTAAATCTCTCGCTTGTTTAAAATGTATGCTCATAGTTTGTTTTTTTTGCTAAAATAGACTATTTTTTTACTATTCAATTATTTTTCATTCAATTCGGCAAAAGCATCAAGTTCTTCTTGCGCCTTTTCCCAAATGTCCATTTCTTGGCTAAGTTCTTTTTTGTATTGTTCGTATTTTGTATAAAAATCGGCATCAAAAGCTTTTCCTTCAGCTAGTTGCGATTCCGATTCTTCGATTAAACGTTCTAGTTTATCAATGTTTTCTTCGGAAGTTACAATTTGCCGCTCTATTTTTTTAATTTTTTTATTAATTTCTTTTCTATCTTGGTATTCTTGCTTGCTTTGAAGGTTTTTTTCAGATTTTTCGGGATTTTTTTCCGTTTCTTGTCGTTCTATTTCGTGCAAATTGTCGAGTCGTTTACGTCTCAAAAAATCTTGAATATCACCTAAATGCTCACGAATTTCATGGTTTTTAAATTCCAAAGTTCGTTGGGTAAGTCCATTTAAAAAATACCGGTCGTGCGACACAATAATCAATGTACCATCAAACTGAGCCAAGGCATTTTTAAGAACGTCTTTCGAACGCATATCTAAGTGATTAGTAGGCTCATCGAGTACTAATAAGTTGTAAGGTTCAAGTAATAATTTTGCTAGGGCTAAGCGTGCACGTTCGCCACCAGAAAGTACGGTTACTTTTTTATCAACATCTTCGCCACTAAAAAGAAATGCGCCAAGAATATCGCGCAATTTGGTGCGAATATCTCCTACGGCTACTTGGTCGAGCGTATCAAAAACCGTTTGGTCTTTATTGAGCATTTGTGCTTGATTTTGAGCAAAATAGCCAATTTTCACATTATGTCCTATTTTCGATAAACCATCAAAATCTATTTCATTCATTAGTACTTTTACCAAAGTAGATTTCCCCGTTCCATTTTTACCAACAAAAGCAACTTTTTCGCCGCGCTCTATCACCAAATTAATGTCGGAAAGTACCAGGTTATTTCCATAAGCTTTGTTCAGTTTTTTTGCCTCATATACAATATCGCCACTTCTTGGCGCAGGAGGAAATTTGATGTTGAGCGAAGAGTTGTCCATTTCTTCAATCTCCAATCTATCTATCTTATCTAGCTGTTTTATACGCGATTGCACCTGAACAGCTTTGGTTGCTTTGTAGCGAAAACGGTCAATAAATTCTTCGGTTTCGGCTATCATCTTTTGCTGATTGGTATAAGCAGCCAATTGTTGTTCGTAGCGTTCTTTTCGCAATTCGACATATTTTGAATAAGAAACTCGGTAATCGTTGATGCGCGAAAGCGAAATTTCAATTGTTCTATTAGTAACAGTATCAAGAAATTGCCTATCGTGCGAAATTAAAATCAATGCGCCACGATAATCGCTCAAAAAAGTTTCTAACCATTGGATAGATTCAATGTCGAGATGGTTTGTAGGTTCGTCAAGTAATAGTAAATCAGGACTTTGAAGTAGAATTTTAGCCAATTCGATTCGCATACGCCAGCCACCGCTAAATTCGCTAGTTTGGCGTGTAAAATCGGAGCGTTCAAAACCCAAACCGAGCAATGTTTTTTCTATATTTGCCGAAATATTTGCACCTCCATGTATATCAATACTATGATTCAGCTCAGTAAGGCGGTCGATAAGTTTTGAATATTCAGCAGTTTCGTAATCCGTTCGCTCGCTAAGTTGTTGATTTAGTGTCTCCAATTCGGCTTTCATATCCAACACCTGATTGAAAGCCGTTTGTGTTTCATCAAACACGTTTTTTCCTTCACCAAAAATCATTTGCTGCGGTAAGTGCCCGAAAGTAATATCGTTAGGAAATGAAATTCTGCCCGAAGTAGCTTGGTCTTTTCCGGCTATAATTTTAATCAAAGTCGATTTTCCTGCACCATTTTTCCCTACCAACCCTATTCTATCGCGATTATTTATTAGGAAAGAAACATCGTTTAAAAGTTCAAAACCACCAAAATGCACACACACTTTATCAACTGAAACCATATACTTTGTGAAATAATTTTCTTTAAAATTTTAAAAATACGTTTTGCAAAAGTAATTAAAAAAGAGAAATGCGAAAAATACAAATGCAAAATAGTAAAAATTTGCAATTGAATAGGTATTTTTACTCATCATTTTCTCAAATCATTTTTTACCCAAAATTTGCTACGTTTTTTCACCTAATTATCCCTAAAAAATACTTTTTTTTCGATGTATTCATTAAAAATGTAAATTTGCTTGCAAAAAAAAAAGTATTTTTAGGTGTTTTATACTAAAATATATCATACAAATTAAGTTATTTTAACTCTTTTTACTCGATATAGGTAAACAAAAGGTAAACATGCAAACCGCAATATTTTAGTAATTAAAGTGCATTAGGTAAATATTATTTCTTCAATTTTGCTAATAATAAGCAATTTATACTTTATAACTTAAATAATGTATTCAACAAGAAAAAAACAAACTTCAACTCCTTTTTTTTACACTTCAACTTTTTTTTATTTGTTTTAATAAGTAAAAATACCTATCTTTGTATCAAATTAAAACTCAAAAAAAAATTTAAAGCCATGAAAAAAATTACGACAGCATTTTTGTTCTTAGCACTAGCAATTAGTTTTGCATCTTGTGAAAAAGAAGAAGTGGTTTTATCTGAAAAAATAACTCTTCAGCCTAATACTTCCGAAGGCATTGATGCTACTATTTCATCGATAAACGAAACCACTAATTTTGGTAATGAAAGCGATGCCAGTTTATTGGCAATTAATTCAAACACAGGACTTACTGTTACTCGTTTTTTGATAAATTTTGACATTTCTTCAATTCCAGAAAATGCGATAATAACAAACGCCTCTCTTTCTCTTTATTTTAATGATGATGCAAAAATTACAGGAAAGCATTTTGGCGACAACTACTTTGTTATTAAACGAATAATCTCTGAATGGACAGAAGAATCAATCACTTGGAGAAACCAACCGCTTTTGAGCAATACAAACCAAACAACAGTTCAAAAATCGGCACTCGAAAATCAAGATTTCACAAATATTAATGTTACAAATTTAGTAAAAGATATGGTATTTTACAAATCTAAAAGTTTTGGTTTCCATATTCGTTTACAGCTCGAAACAGCTAGTAAGGCATTAATTTTGGCTTCTAGCGACCATGCGAATGCCGCAAAACATCCAAAATTAGAAATAGAATATATCTTAAAATAAACTCTCGCATATATTGTGTTTACTACGCCTTGGCGAATTTATAGGATTGAAAAAACGATTTTATAAATTTACCAAGGCTTTTTTTATTATCAAATAAATAATTCGATTTTAGATTCCTTTAAAATTAACTTTCAGTATTTTGTAAAAACAAATAAAAAAAATAGATTAAAACTTTTCTAATTGCTTTTTAATTTGTATTTTTACCTAATTAAAAATAAGAAAAAAACTGTCTGAATTTCGGACAAATTAAAAATAAAATAACTTATATATAAAAAACAGAAATTATGAATAATGTATCAAAAGTATTACTTGCAGCTTTTGCAGGTGCTTTAGCAGGTGTAGCAGCCGGATTTTTATTGGCTCCAACTAGTGGAAAAGACACACGCGATAAATTGAGCGAAAAAACAGACGAAGTAATTGACTACTTAACAGAGTTTTCGAGCAAATTGAAAGACCAAGCAGATGGCTTACTTTCAAAAGCAAAAGAGCAAAAAATAGTTCCAGCAAAAGTTACAAAACCTGTTGAATAGCGTATTTTTGTTTAGTAAAACAGAATTTAGTTTCCATTAAAAAAAAACAAAAACTTATTAAAAGCATAAACAAAAAGCGGTATTTTATAAATATAAAAAATACCGCTTTTTTTGTACATTAATTTATTTAAAATATATAAATCGCAAAATAATCTATGTTTGAGAACATAAAAGAATATATTAATTTACGGCTAAAACATGCGCGTTTTTCTTTTGCAGAGCGAATGGCATTAACTTCGGCTAATTTTACTGCAACTATCATTTTTGTTGCACTTTTTTCGCTTATGTTTTTATTTTTGAGCCTTGGTTTAGGCTTTTACTTGGGCGAAAAATACAATAGTTTTGGAACAGGTTTTTTTATTGTAGGGCTTATTTATCTTGCAGTACTTCTTATTTTGGTTATATTCAAACGTTTTTTGATTATTAATCCTATAAGAAACAAAGTATTATTTAATTTTCTAAATGCTAAGAAAAACGAAGAAGAAGTAGAACAATAGAAAAACAAAATTACACATATAAATATAGGGAAATAGTTTACAATTAACTACAAACCAGTATTTTAAACAAGAAAACATCAGACTAATTCATTAAATTCACTACTTTTTTATTAACATTAAAAACAATAAAATTTAGTCGATTCATAAAAAAATGGCAAATAAGAATAAAGAAATTAAAATAGCTAATTACGCTACATTTCAATATGTTAAGCAACAGTTAGAACAAGAAATTCTGCACAAAGAAGAAACAATAAAGAAAACGATTGCTGATAAAATTCCGTTTGGCATAGGAACAGCTCTGTTAAACCCTGAAAAAAAAGAAGGAGGATTGAAAGAAAGTATAAAAAAAGAGGTAATTGCAAATTCGTTGCCTTTACTCAAAAATTTAGCTTCAACGTTTTTAAAAACCAACAAAATGCGGCTTGTTGTTTGGGGAATTGCAATAGCAGGTGGTGTGGCAATTAAAGTGCTTATTGGCAATAAGTTATTAAAAAAATAAAACGTTTAATTTGTAAGTTTTCAGCTAAAAGCCAAAAGCAGACAATTAAACGTTTTATAAATTTAAAAAATAGTGAATTTAATCGTCGCCCGATACTTTTATTGTTGCTTCGCCACTCATTAAAGCAGCTCTGATTTTAGCTTCTAATTCTTGAGCTAGCTCAACATTATCGCCTAGTAGCACTTTTACAGCATCACGTCCTTGTCCTAATTTTGTGTCGCCGTAGCTGTACCACGAACCGCTTTTTTTCACAATTCCATTTTCTACGCCTAAATCGAGAATTTCGCCAGTTTTTGAAATTCCTTCGTTGAACATTAAGTCAAATTCTGCTTTTCTAAATGGTGGTGCTACTTTGTTTTTTACAACTTTTACACGAGTTCTATTTCCAGTTACATCTTCACCCACTTTAATTTGACCTACTTTTCTAATATCCAAGCGAATAGTAGAATAGAATTTCAAGGCATTACCACCTGTTGTAGTTTCGGGATTACCAAACATAACGCCAATTTTATCGCGCAATTGGTTGATAAAAATAACCACAATGTTCGATTTGCTTACACTTGCAGTGATTTTCCTCAAAGCTTGCGACATCAAACGAGCTTGCAAACCCATGCGCGAATCGCCCATATCGCCTTCAATTTCGGCTTTTGGGGTAAGTGCTGCTACTGAGTCGATTACCATTATATCTACGGCGCCAGAGCGAATTAAATGGTCGGCAATTTCGAGAGCTTGCTCACCGTTGTCGGGTTGCGAAATAAGTAAATTATTGGTATCAACACCTAGCATTTCTGCATAAAAACGGTCAAAAGCGTGCTCTGCGTCAATAATTGCAGCAATACCTCCAGCTTTTTGAGCTTCAGCCATTGCGTGAATTGCCAAAGTAGTTTTACCTGAAGACTCGGGACCAAAAATCTCTATAATTCTGCCTTTCGGAAAGCCATTTACGCCCAAAGCTACATCAAGTGCAATAGAACCCGACGAAATACTTGCAATATCAACTACTGCCTTGTCGCCCAAACGCATAATGGTTCCTTTGCCAAAATTTTTGTCAATCAAATCCAATGTATGTTGAAGGGATTTTAGTTTTTCTTCCCTCAAACTTTCAATACTTTCTTCTTTTTTTGCCATTTGTTTTTAATATATTGCTAAATTGTTAAATTGCTAAATTATAAAATCTCCATCAATATCGTTAAGTTAAAGTTATTTGTAAAACAACCAGCAAAGGGATTAAAACCCTTGGCAGGCTTAACTTGGACTACACTGAATCTACTATTCTAAAATCTGGTTTGTATGGTCTTTTACCTTTACTTTTTCAAAAATCTTGTCTATTTTCCCAGTTTCATCAATAACAAAAGTTGTTCGGTTTACTCCCATGTAAGTTTTACCGTACATCTTTTTTTCGCCCCAAACGCCATAGCTTTCTAAGAGCTTTTTGTCTGTGTCGGGAACTAAATCAAAGGGCAGTTGAAATTTTTGCGAGAAATTAGCGTGCGATTTTTCCGAATCAGGGCTAACTCCTATTACTTCGTAGCCTTTTTGCTTGAGTAAATTGTAATTGTCGCGCAAATTGCAAGCTTCATCAGTACAGCCGGGCGTGTTATCTTTTGGATAAAAGTATAAAATGACTTTTTTCCCTTTGAAATTTTCTAACGAAAATTGCTGTCCATTGCTGGTTGTATAATCAAAATTTGGGGCGTTATCGCCTATTTTTAAATGCGTCATAGCTTATTTTAAATTCAAAAAAATTATAAAAAACACATCATTTTGTCAGTTTTAGTAACAAAATTTGTACAAAGATATTTAAAAATAATTTGTTTTTTGGTTTTTCTGAAAATAAATTTTTGAACAATATACTCTGTTTTTACAATCATTTTAGAACTAAATTTTTAGAAATCAAAAAAATAGTGTAAATAAAATAAAAAAATACAATTTTTTTTTTGAAAAAATATTTAAAAATTAATTTATAGTCCTTATATTTGTACCTTAGTAAATAAACTGAAAAACAACTACTCCTAGCTGATTCAATTTTTCGTAACTAAAAGAATATGATTTGTTAAAATTTTAAAAAAAACAAAAACAAAATTAGTTTAACATAGCTTTTTAAAATATAAAATTATGAATATTAGAAAGATACTTATTTTTTGGATTTTAATATTAAGCATAAATCCAATATTTTCGCAAACGGGAAGTGATTTTGAATTTTTCACTCTTAGAGAGCACAAATCGCCTATAAAAGACATTGTTTTTAACAATAACCAAAGCATGATGGCAACCATAAGCGATTCGACTATTATTTTATGGAAACTATCAAAATCGGGTAATTCTGAGCCAGTTTCGGTAAAAAAGATTGTTGAAAAAGGAATTGTAAACAGTGTTTGTTTTTTTGACGACGACAAAACGTTAATCACTGTAGGCGAGACCCAAAGTGTAAATTTTTGGGACGTGGAAAGTGCTGTAAAAAAGAAAACATTTAAAATTCGTTACACCCAGGAAGAGGTTGATGCAATAAAAAATACCAGCGAAAAGCGCGAAATAGATAAAAGACAGTGGGAATCGAGAAATTCGAACAGCTCGCGAGGAAATACAAAGGAGAAAACAAATTCAAAATTTGAAAAAGATGAAGTTGGTGATTTTCCAAGTGTTATTTACAAAGTAATAGCCGACAAAGGGGATATTTACACGGCTCACGCCGATAATACCATCAAAATTTGGGACGCAAAAAGCGACTACGGAAAGATGCAAACGTTTATGGCTTCGCCTTCGGAAATGCACGCTTGGGACGTGAATGATATTTGTTTTTCTAACGACATGCGGTCTATTTTTTCAGCTTCTGACGATAATTATATCAAAAAATGGAGCGTTAGCTCGATACGATTAGAAAATACATTCAAGGGACATTCGCGAAGTGTAACACGCGTGGTTTTGTCGCCCAACGGAAAATATCTTGCAAGTGTTAGCAAAGATAACTCGTTACGTATCTGGTCGTTAGATGGGAAAGAAATTTGTGGGGCTTTGGCAGAGCGTGATAAAAATATATACGGTGTTGCTTTTTCGCCCGATGGTAAGTTTTTAGCGATTGCTGAAGAATCGGGGGTTATGCTTTCGATTGTAAACAATAACGGAAAATTGACACCAATAGGAAAAACGGTAGTTTTTGATTTTGAAAAAATTACAAAAATTGCATTTTCACCTGTTACTAATACCGGTAATATTCAGTTACTTGTAGCAAACGAAGCTGGCGAAATAAAGAGCATCAACAATATGCTGAACAAAAGAAAAAATCGGGTTTGTTTTTACCTCAAGACGAATTTGAAAAAACCGAAGATTATGAAAAAAGAGTGGCAACCGGCGATATTTTTCTCGAAAAACTAGACAGAGAATATATGTTGAAATTTTCTGATATTTCGCTTGATTTTGAAGAAAATACAGTAAAAACAAACGAAAAGAAAATTAATTTGAAAATAGAAAGCATTGGAACTTACAATCCCGACAAAGAAATATTTGCTATCAAAATAGAAGGAACTGAACGAGAAATCGCAATTCCTTTGTCAGATGCTCCAAATTTTAAGAAAAATCAAAGCAAAATAGTTGTTACTGCAATAAAAACAACTACCGATGGTAAGTCAAAAATAAGTGATGTGAAAATAACCGACCCGAATACTAAAAAAGTATATGATTTTGGTGATTTAGAAACAAAAGAAAATTAATAACAAACACTTAAATTGTATTGTAAATTTTAAAAATTTTAGAAAATGAAAACAATAAAAAATATAATAAAATATAGTTTTGTTCTTTTGTTCGTTATCGGATTAGGACAAGTGAATCTTTATGCACAAGCAAAGAAAACAGGCAAAACACAAAAGTTTTCAGACAAATCATACTACGCAACTATTTTTGACGACGGAGAAAGAAAAGAGCTGTCTGAAATGGACAAAACCATTGATATAAGTGTGGTAACTTTTGAGCAAATAAAGCAACAAAAGGCAAATTCGGCAAAATTGCTCAAACAAGCCGAAAGAGAAACTGCAAAAAGAGCCAAAAAGAAACTTTTTGCTGAAAAAGCTAAGCTCGACGAAAGCATTTTGAAACAAGAAATGGATATGTATAATAGACTGTATGCTGCTCAAAGTGGCAAATATTCTATT
>JAIFNL010000102.1 GCA_020047755.1 Bacteroidota bacterium | reverse complement strand
CGCATCTAAAAGTGCGCAACCCTCAGCTCCGAGTTCTGTAGAAGGCAGCAGTGCCACCTCAGAATCATAACCAAAGCAAAAAAGCGGACTAATTTTAGTTCGCTTTTTTTTTGTACTCAACTGTGAGCTAATTGATACAGGTGGCTTGGAGTCATCGTATCAATATTGCGAGCACCTGTATCAATAGCGCAAAGAAAAACAAAAAAAAGTATTGATTACTCATTAGAAATGTATAATTTTGCTTGAAAAAAAGAGTGAAAGCCGCTTGGTACGGTTCTTCGGGGGCGTAAGCTGCCCTGTGGGCTTATCAAAAATAACGAGAAACGATAGATTGATAACTCTGACATTTCACTAAAAATGAAAATGTTATAGAATGCTAAGAAGTCGGCGGCTACTGAAAAATGGTTTGCTTTTCTGCAAAAAATCCTTTACCTTCGCAGCAGGTGTTTGGAAGTATTGCAGAGACGGGACGAGGCGCGTCTGTACAGCGTTTTTTTTCAGAAAAATATCCATTTGCAATGGAATATTAAAAAAATTTCAAATAAAATTAATTTCGCTTATTCTCTTATAATGAAGAAACTACTGTTTTTAATTTTCATTACTCCCATCGTTTTGATGGGACAAGAAAAGGTTATTCCCATAAATTTGTCGTTGTACAACGAATCCACAGCAATTCCTTTTACCCGCTTTCTTACTATTCCCATTCATTTGGGGCTGCAAGTAGGAACGGAATTTGTTTACTCATCAAAAGAACGTTCTCAACTGTTTCAGACTGCCAATGTGTGTTATTTTTACCACAACTATCTGATGCAAGGCATTGGAATCAATAGCGAATTGGGATATGAATACCGAATGAAATCGAGATTTTCCCTTGCCCTCCTTTTGGGTGTAGGCTACATGCACACCTTTGCAACTACCGAAGAATTTTATTTTTCAAACGGAACTTATCAAAAGAAAAACGACAAAGGCAATGCTCGATTTTATCCTTCGTTGTCAATTGATGTTCGATATTTCTTGAAAAAAAACAAAAACAACAGTTCTCAGCTCTTTATTCGATATCAATCGTGGGTTGAATATCCGTATTCGCCCGATTTTATTCCGGCAATGACCCACATCAATTTGCATTTGGGAACGAAATTTTTTATTCACACAAAAGACCATTCAAAATGAATAAAACAATCTATTTTATCCTTACTTTGCTTTTGCTCAACGCCTGTAGAAAAGGGGAAACTATTGAAGCTGAATTTTATAACTGCAATTTCAATTTTGCAGATAGCAGTTTGGCTAATCCAAACAATATGAACTATCAGTCCTTGCTCAATGACTTAACAGCTAGCGGTGTGGTTGGAGTTACTCTATCAGTTTATCAGCCAGAGCAAGGAATGTGGATAGGAGCAAGCGGTAAAGCCGATTTGCACAACGCTATCAATATGAAACCTTGCACCATTTCACGAGTTGGCTCGACGGTTAAAATGCTTACTGCCACTACTGTATTAAAGTTAGCAGAAGAAGGAAAATTGAATTTAGACGATAAAATTTCGGATTATTTGCAAGGCGATGTGATTGACAAAATAGAAAATGCCGACAAAGCCACTATAAAACAATTGCTACAACATTCGAGCGGAATCGTTAACTATATTCAAAGTATTAACTTTCAAACGGCTTCTATCAACGACCTTATTCGGGAATGGAAACCCAATGATTTGTTGAAATATGCCTACCACAAGAAGGCTTATTTTGATTTGGGCTTCGATGTAAGATATTCAAATACAGGATATATCATGTTAGGAATGTTGATTGAAAAAATAGAAGGCAAACCTTTCTACAAAGTATTTGAGGAGAAAATATTCTCACCACTCGATTTAACAATGACCACATTTGCGGCAACAAACCATGTTCCACAAGGAATAGCAAGAGGATATATTGATTTGTATAGCAATTTGCAAGTAATAGAAAGCACCTATTTTAGCGGTTGGGATTATTACACCGCCGATGGTGGACTTATTTCAAACCCTTACGATATGAACATTTTCTTTCGGGCTTTGATGAATGGACAAATCATAAACTCAACCTCATTGAGCCAGATGTTAAGTTGGAAAATACCCAATGAGCTTGACCCTGATTTTTTTCCAATAGCCTATGGTTTAGGGATATTCAAAATAGAAACTCCTTATGGAATTGCGTACATGCACAGTGGCGATGCAATTGGTTATTATGCAAATATGCTTTATTTTCCAAGCGATGGCACTACTATTGTTTATGCTGTAAATAGTAATTATGGCAAAATAGATCAATTCGTTTCGACAAAGAAAGCAATGGAAAAAATAATTTCGACTATATTAGAATAACAATTTGAACCCAAAAAGAGCGATTAGCCTATTTTTGCATTCTCCATAGGTATTTCTTGTAGCGAACCAAATTAAATTGTATATTTTGTTTCGCCAAGTGCTTAAAATACTCTTTTGTACGAACATTCATTCCTTTTTTTGTGTTTTTACCTGAAAGGCTATTCTACTCCTTTTAACTTCATCATTTTTTTCCACTCAACTTTTTCTATCTACCATTCACTTTCAAATTTCTACCATTCACCTTATTTTTTAATACAAACAATTTTTCTTCCCCTTATCTTTGTGGCATAATAAACATAATCTATTTGTAGAAAATGTTTTATGCGAATCATTTATATATTAATTTTAATTATTCACAATGAAAAGAAATGTAATTTTAGTACTAATTTTAGTCTTTGTTGGCTACCACAATGTATCGGCTCAAGGAGTCTTAAAAAAGCTGAAAGATAAAGTTACGAGTGTTACCACTGGCGAAAGTAATTCCGGAAATACGAATAACGAAAGCAACAATTCGGCAGTGAGCAAATTAACTCCTGCGCAAATAAAACAAATGGTTGAGAAAAAGCAATTAACCTATGGAACTTACTCAGACCAAGGAGCAACCAGCGCAGCACATAGCAAATATATGGGAAAAGTTGTTTTTTCAAACTCGCAAGTTAAATTTAAAAATGAAGATGAAAGCAAGTTTAAAAACACGTTTAACATTGAAGAAACTCTTTTTCTCCAATTCTACATGCAACGTTCGATACGCAACCAAACTTCGCAATATTTAGATTTAGGCTTAGGCAATACTCCTTATTACAAAGGTTTGATTTACGTAAATGACAAGCTGGCAGCAGATTGGGAAGTAGCCGGATGGCACAGACCCGGTAATTCATTTGATGAATGGACTACTAATGGTTTTCCTTTTGCTACAAGCGATATCGATTTGCAAGGCGAACAGGCAAATACTTGGGTAAATTTGGCATCGGGACTTGCAGCTGGCAAATATAAAATTAGAGTTGAAATGGCTATCATTTCTTTTGCCGGAAATAAAAACAATGAATTTATCAAATTTTCTTACGACACAACCGCTTATTCAGCTAACGTAACTTACATCAAAGACGTAGTTTCATCGGGTGAATTTACGTTGAATGTAACCGACAAAGGGAAAGCGATTTTACTACAAAAATATGCAATCAAACCACCGGTAGCTGCGCAAAGTAATCCGGTATTGGAAAAAGAAATTAAAGCATTGGTTTTAAAAGGATACAACGAAACGGCTTTGAAAGTTGTTATTCTTGACCCAAAATGGGAATTTTACCACAATGATTTGGGTATTTTAATTTATAGATATGTGTATGCGCTTGTGATTTCAAAAAATGCGGAAGGAAAATGTATGGGCAGTGTGTTTGTGTTTGCACAAGATAAAGGCGATGGCAACAAATACGGTACTACTTACATTGAATCAGTAGCTTCAGCAAACGATTGGGTAAAAGAATATACTTGTGCCGCAATAAAATAGTTGATAGAATTGACTGAATATTCCACAGTACTCGCTTTTTTTTCCAAAGGATTATTCAGTCAATTTCTTTATTTTCTTTACTGCTTTCAAAATTAATATGAGAATTGAACGTTATAATACCAAAAAAAATAAGCACAAGTGTTATTTTATTTGAAGTAAATCTTTTTGTAATCAAATAAAATATAAGCATTTGGCTAAATAAAATATACAATTAAATTTGGTTCGCTTCTTAATTATGACGTTGCAAAAGAAAATCATTTATTTTACCACTATTTTTATATTGTTCTCGAATAATTTTACGGCACAAAACCCGAATGTAGTGGATTCTCTAAAAAAAGAAATCTCATTGCATAAAAATGTGAATGAACAAATTGAAATCTACAATCAAATTGCTTGGAATATGAAAAACAGCAATTTAGATAGTAGTTTGTTCTATGCTTACAAAGCAAAAGAAATGGCAGAAAATGAAGGCTACAAAGCCGGACTGGCAGAAGCTTTAAAAAACATAGGAAACATTCATAGCAAACGAGGACAAAATATTTTGGCAATTAGTAATTACGAAAAAGCATATCAATTGTTTGTTCAAATCAATGATACCATCGGAAAAGCAAGCAGTTTGAACAATCTTGGAAATGTAGCGAGTAGCCGAGCCGATTTTTTTAAAGCTGTCGATTACTATTTGAATGCCATAAAACTTTACAAACTTAAAAGTGATTCTTTAGGTATTTGTGGGTGTTATCTCAATATCGGAACGGTTTATAATCGAATGCAAAAGTACGACAAAGCTCTTGCTTACACACAATTAGCGGCAGATATTAGTGCAAAACTCCCCAAAAAAACCAATTTATCGACAAGTTACTTGAATATTGGAGCAATTTACTCAAATTTAAGCGATTACGAAAAGTCTGTACTTTATTTCAAAAAAGCATTGGCTTTAAAAATTAGTTTGAACGAACAAATTGCAGTGGCAAATATTTATTCCAATATTGGCAGAATTTTTATGGAAATAAACAATACCGACTCGGCATTGTTCTATTTGAATAAATCGTTGGAAATAAAGCAACAACAGCCCAATTACAACGATTATGCTCCCATTTACATTGCATTTGCCGAATTGTTTACAAAGAAAGGAAATTACCCGAAAGCATTAATGTACCTCAAAAATGCTGAAAAATATATAGTTACAAACAAATCGGATTATCTGATGCCTTTGTTATTAAAGACTTACAGCGAGGTTTATTTGAAAAAGAATGATTATAAAATGGCTAATTTCTATTTGGTGAAGCAACAGCAATACTCTGATTCATTGAGTGAAAGCAAAGTAGAATTGAGAATAGCTGACCTTGAAAAACAATATGAAATAGAAAAACGAGAATTACAAATTTCGTCGCTTAAAAAAGAAAAAGAACTGAACAATCTGCAAATGGAAAAAAGTAAACAGATTATTTGGCTCTGGGTGGTTATTAGCGTTTTATTTATTGGTATTGCCATTTTTAGCCAATTTGCAATTCGCAATAACAAACGGAAGAACAAAATGTTAGAACAACAAAACAATGAAATACTGATGCAACACGATATTATTGCAAATCAAAAAGAACGCATAAAAAAAGAATTGTCCGAAACCATTTTCAAATCGGAAATTCTGGAGCGTGAAAATCTTCAATATAAATTAGAAGCACTTAAAAATCAGCTTAATCCGCATTTTCTGTTCAATACATTCAGTACTCTCATCTCGTTAATTAGCGAAGACCAAGTACTTGCAAAAGAGTACGCCCACAGACTTTCTAATATGTATAGGTACATTTTAACTCGGCACGATGTGGAACTTGCTACTATTCAGGAAGAACTGGAATTTGTAGAAGCCTATATTTTTATGGTTGCCATTCGTTTCGACAATTTGGTAAAACTCCACAACCGTGTAAATACAAACTTGAAACTTTTTCATATTCCCTCTTTTAGTTTGCAATTATTGGTAGAAAATGCTGTAAAACACAATGTTATATCTAACAAGCACCCTTTGAATATTTACATAGAAAACAGCGACACACAAATAATAGTTCGCAATGATTTTAAATCAAAAAAAACCTCTGAAACCTCTACCGGTATTGGTTTGAACAATATTAAAGACAGATACAAATTAATTTCAAACCAAGCTGTTGAAATAATTTCAAACGAAAATGAGTTTATTGTTAAAATACCAATTGTTTTTTGATAGACAAAATTTTATAATTAAGATAGGAAAAATGAATATAGTAATAGTTGAAGATGAAATTTATACCGCAAAGAATTTAGCGAAAAGCATCAAAGAATTAATTGATTCTGCAAATGTTTTGAAAATAATTGACAGCGTGGAAGATGCTATCGATTTCTTTAACACAAAGCCGGATATTGATTTGATTTTCATGGATATTCAACTTTCCGACGGAATTAGTTTTGATATTTTTAAATCGGTCGAAATTGAAGCTCCAATTATTTTCACAACTTCCTTCAACGAGTATGCCATCAAAGCCTTTGAAGTGAATAGCATCGACTATTTGCTTAAACCCATTGAGCAAAAAATGCTCGAAAGGAGCTTACAAAAGTTTCAAAAACAATACGATAAAGCAAATGCAAAGCTCAATTTCGAAGCTCTTATCAAAGTAATGAACCGACAAAATGTGGAATACAAAAGCCGATTTATGGTAAAAACGGCAACCGGTTTGCTTGCAATTTTAACTGCCGACATTGCTTACTTTTATATCGACAACCAAATAGTTTACCTAAAAACAAAAGCCGGAAAACAACATCATTTAGAAATTAAATTGGACGATATAGAAAACTCGCTTGACCCCAAATTATTCTTTCGGCTCAACAGACAGTGCATTGTTCATATTTCGACCTCGAAGTTGTGGTGAGCCGATACACCATTAAAGACTTTAAAAAATGGTTGGATTCTTAATGGATTAAATAAGCACCAATGCTATTTTAATTGGAGTAACTATTTTTGTAATCAAATAAATTTTAAGCACTTGGCAAAACAAAATATGCAATTTAATTTGATTCGCTACCTATCCGATTTTTTTATTTCTTCGTTTATTTCTTTGTTTTCAATTTCAAGGTTCTTTTTATTTTCGAGAAAAGTTTTGGCATTTAAGTTTGTAACAACGCTTTCACCTGTTTTTTGCTCTATCTCTTTTCGTGTATTACCTGCAATTGTGCCGCCTTGTTTTGCAATCTTTTTACTTAGTAGAAAAATTAAATGCGCTCACAAAAAGACCTTAACTTAATCTTCAAGTTCTTCGTCTTTTGCATCAAAAATTTTAAGAAAAAGCATCTAACCCAATTGCTCAATACGTTGAGCATCGCCGTTGATGCCTTTATCTTGTCGCATGATGTTGCGAATATTTTTTATTACTCTGATATGTTCATTTTTTTTAATTACGAATTTGAAATTACGAATTACGATATTCAATTACGAATTTTTAATTACGAATTACGAGCTTGCTTGCGCCAGCCAATTCGTAATTCGTAATTATTCATTCGTCATTTTTTTCTTCATGGTTTTTTGTATGCTTCCTATTATTTTTTGTATTTCTTCAATGTCTGTTAATAAACTTATTCGTTCTTTTTCAGATAAATATCCTGTATCTGTTAAAAGTCTTATCCAATAATGTGTTTCACGAGCTTCTTTGTATGCTATTGTTATTTTGGCAAAAAAATCTTTATCGCTCTGACCGCCAATAGCTTCTTCAACATTAGCACCAATTGATGTTCCGCATCTTAATAATTGTTTGCTTAGAACATATTCGTTTTTTTCACTGCAAAGATATTGATACAATTTTACAATCCTGATTGCAAATGCATAACTCTTTTCTTGAATTATATTTTGTTTCATCTTTATATTAATTACGAATTAGAAATTACGAATTACGAGAATTAATTACGAATGCCAAATTACGAATTACGATTTGTTGGCGTAAGCCCATTCGTAATTCGTAATTATTCATTCGTAATTCATTTAAGAGTAGTTGCTGTGTAAGATGCTACGTTTATTGCTTTGCTGTAATCGGTATCTTCGTAAAAAAGCCCCATGCGATTAAGTGCAAGGAAATAGCTTTTGCGTTTGTTGTAATAATTAAGTTCCGATTTTAAAAACCATGCTTTTTTTCCTAACTTTTCGGCAATAAACCATTTTTCCAACAAACGGGAAGTGCGTCCGTTACCATCTTCGAAAGGGTGAATTTTTACAAAAACAAGGCTAATCATAAAAGCATAATAAAAAACTTCTTTAATGTCCATTTCTTTTTTTAGTAGCGTTTCAATGTCATCAATCAATTTTTCAAATTCTTCTTTAACATGTTCTTTTTGTGTAGCGGTATATAGAATATTTCCGTCTTCGGCATAAATTAATTCATCATGTATTCTGATTTTTCCTTGTACTTCTTTAACTATTAAGTTCTTCGACAAAAGTTTGTGTGCTTTGAGCAAGTTTTTATCCGATAACTCATTTTCTTGTGCAAACACATAAGCATTGTACAAGTCGTTTGTTGCTTCTATATATTTAGGTGCAAATCTTTTTTGGTGCTGTAAATATTGTATCAAATCCTGCGAACTGGCAATTTCGCCCTCAATTTTCGCAGAACTGGCAACCGAATTTGTGTTATAATAAAAAATATCTTTTTTAAAATCCTTGTACTCAATTTTGTCAAAAGCTACTTTCAATTGAAAGTTAATCTTTGCTTTGTAGTCGTTTAAATATTGTGAGGGAATAATTTTCATTTAATTACGAATTTTTAATTACGAATTACGAAAAGTCAATTACGAATTAGAAATTACGAATTACGATGTTGCTTGCGCCAGCCAATTCGTAATTCGTAATTGTTCATTCGTAATTAATTTTATGCCGTTTTATAAATTTCCTCTTTTAAATCGTTGATTGCTTTCAAATACTCTTCTTTACTGCCGAAAACTTTAAAAATCTCTTTTGGCGTTCCTAAGTTTTTCAAAGGGTCTAATTTTAGAACCTGCAAACTTTCAATGTTTTCGATGCCGGAAATTGAGTATTTTTCGAGCAAGTTTTCGAGTACAATTTTGGCTTTTTCGTTGTACTTGCCAAAATAATTTCTCTTTTTTACATTATCGGCTCGTTCTTTTCGGCTAAGTGCAGGCATATCAAATGCAATATGACAAACCAAATCGAATGGGTCTAATTCTTTTCCGATTTCTTTTTGCAGTGCTTCAAAGAAAATTCCTTAATGGATTGATTTATTAGTTTTGCGTCTTTTCCATAGTATTGAACACGTTCATTTAAAACACTTACTGCAACACCGTTTACATAAATTTTATAGATTGATTTACTATAATTTTAAATTTATCATAAGCCCAAAATATCAATATGTTTTCTCGTATGTCGGATTACGCATTACGAAGCAAGCTACCCACCAGCCACTGACCGCTATATGCGATGTTAGCGGTTTTCATTTTTCATATCTTTAAAAATTCATATTCATATACTTTCGGTTCAATCTTTTGAGCCAAAATTTTCAAACTATCTCTTAAATCTGTAATTAGTTTCATATATTTTTCATCGTTACTTTTATTTTTCATTTTGCCTTTATCGTTTCTGCCCTGAAAATATTCACGAATATCGTATAATGAAGCATTTACATTACATTCTGTTTGCAAATGATAATAACGCCACAATTCACGACCAGCATCAAAAACTGCTTTGGCTTCTGGCGAAAATTCTAATTTTTCAGTAGTTTTTATTGTTTTACCATTGTATAAGTCAGCGTTTTCCTCAATTTTTAGTTTACCGTTTATAAATTTGCTCATAAAATTACTTTCAAACTTTTCTCGTGAATTTACTTCGGTTTCGGTAAAGGGTATCCAATGGTTTACTCCTTCTTTTGACGAAATTCTATTTTGTCCATGAAACAGCACAAAAACCAAACAATCGTTCTGAAATTCTTTATCTTTTTCCCATTTTTTGGTTGGAAATAAAAACTGGTCGCGGTCATTAAGCCAAGTTGCCTTTATCGAATGTCGAACAGCTAAATAAACGCATCCGACTATAAGGTTGTTTTGATTTATTGAAATTGTTGAAATATGACTGATTGGTATTGTTGATGTTATGCGAACCTCTGCAATATGTTGAAAGTCATTCCCCAAATAAGCTAAATATCCGATAGAATTTTTATCATCAGCCAAATATTTTTTAATCCATTGATTTATATACGTGCTACCGTGTTGAGAGTGTATTGATTTTTTACCTGCAACCTCGCTACTTTTCTCATATATATCAGCAATACAACACCTAAACTCTTCTTGTTGTTTGGTGTCCCAAATCATAAATCCGATTGGAAATTTCCCTGTAACATTATCGAAAGTATCCGCAGGAACGATAAATATTCGCAGTAACTTAGCTTTGAAGAACTTCTGCAATTCCACAAAATTGGGTGATTGAAAGAATTTTAACTTTGAAAAATTTGCAATTGTCGCCCCGCCGAGTTCTTTAAAGATTCGAATGAGAAACTGAGCAAAGAGTTCGTTCTTAGCCTTACCTAGAATGCCTCCATAGGTTTTGTAAACGGATGTCTCTTTGGATACATCTATTTTCCTGCCGCCCTTTCCTATGCCGTCTGTTGCCTCCGCATACGGCGGATTTATATAAACCACTAATTTCTTCCGTTTTTCGGGATTGTGAATAATTTCTTGTAACGGTTTAGGTAGTTTAGAAAAATCATCATTCAAAAAATCAAATTGAAAAACATGGTCTTCCAACAAATTTGCACCGTTTTTAATACGGTCTTTTATTACTTCTACATCTTGTTTATCGAGTGTGGAAGCCCAAATATTGTATTTATTGGTAAGTCCGGTTAATAAATTTCCGGTGCCTGCTGCACAATCCCAAACATAGTATTCGTCTTGCCAATCTTCGCCCAACACATCGGTTAAATATTTTTGCGAAAGTTCGACCCAAATTTGTGGCGTAAAAAAACTGCCTTTTCTTTCTCTCACATCTTGCGGAACAAGCAAATCACGACGTTCTACTATATAATCCCAGTATTGTTCTAATGGCGGACGTTCGTATTTATTCCAAAATTGAGTGTGTGCTTTTTGTTGGTCGTTAAATTCTACACTGCTCGACGAAAACGCACCATATTCGTCTAAATGTCTGTTTAATTCGTATTTTGTTGCTTTTAGCACCACAAACAATTTATCTTTCAGAGTAATATTATCATTTGAAAGTAAATCGGCAAGATAAAAATCGCCCTCAATTAAGCCTTTTTTCTTTACATTATCCCAATTTACTGCAATAGTTGATTTTACGGTTTGTACCCATTTGTTGTAAATAACTATGAAATTATTTTTATCAATTCTGGTTTTCGTAAATCCGAATTTGCCTACAATAAAATTTGCTTTTATAAACGTTCGTAATTCTTTATCGTCTTTGCCGTAAAAATAGATAAGTGTATTTTGGTCTAAGATGCTT
>JAIFNL010000054.1 GCA_020047755.1 Bacteroidota bacterium | reverse complement strand
TGCCTATGAGCAACAAGGCTAAAAAAGTAAATAAAAATTTGTTCATAATTTAAAGTTTTTAATGTTTGTATTAAATATTTCAATGAAGAATGAAGAATGAAGAATGAAAAATGAAAAATTTTTAATTCCTAATTCCTAATTCTTAATTCTTAATTAATTAAACCTATTCTTCTCCGTTAGGAAAGATTTGTATTAACAATGTAAGCTTTTATTTCAAGATTTTCGAGTACGTATGAATCTTGCATTGTTTCTAGCGTAACTTGCTTGTCGCCATAGTCTATGAAGATTTTTTTAGCAATCGGGCTTGCGGGATTTGTCCACATCAATGTAGCCGTTTTCAAACCAACTTGAGCAGTCAAATTGCTCACTCTTGGCGAATAAACAGTTACATTTTCGAGGTATTGAGCATAATTATCTTCCATTTTTTCGCACGAAAATGCTATTATTGCAAAAAGAATAGGAAATAGAAATTTTATTTTTTTCATTTTTTGTTGATTTTAATTCAAAGTCAAATGATTTTTACTGTTTTGTAATTAAAATTTAGTCATCTAATGAATTTTTAATTAACTGTATTGCAGTTGTACAGAATTTTTGAAATTCAATAAAATGATTCATTAGATGACTTTTTCAGTTCTGTAATGTTACTTACTTCTCTACATCATCTAAACCGAAAAGAGTAATCTCAGAACCATATACATTGGTTTCGCTACCATATCCCGAAGTAATGCTAAATTTGAAATATCTGAAAGCTTCTGAAATTTGGTCTAGTTCAAATTCGTGTCCATCGATGGCTTCTTGAATTTTACTGGCAGGTACTTTGCCTTCCGTGTCGCGTGGGTCGCCAATATCGAAAGTACCCAACAACGTCCATTCTACCTTATTATTGCTGGAATACAATTTGAAAGAGCGCATGTTTTCGTTCTTGTAATAATAATATTCGGTACTTATACCCCCATTTCCCTCAATATATTCGTAAGCTCTTTGCCATACAACAAAACGATTGAGTAGGATTTTTTTGTTCATATCCACAACTATATCGAGCGGAAAATTAAGAATCCCTCCGTTGTCGTCTCTGTTAATGATGAAATAGCTATTGTCGTTCGGATTGTCTTTCGTATCAATTATTCCGTCCCAGAAATTGACCATATAACCTTCATATTTGTCGCCATCTACCGAAAGATTAGAAACAAAAGTCCATGTATTTTTCGAAATTTCTTGTTCGTAAAGAGGTTTTACTCTACTATTAAATTCTTTTGTGGTTTTGTTTCCGTTAAAATCCTCCACCATAATTGAAAAATCATAAAAAACAGAATCCAAACCACGAACAGTTTTGTCTTCGTTGGCTAACGAAGAGCTAAGAATCCGTTGTTTTTCTTGTTTTCCATCGTTGTAAAAGAGATACACAAACACAGTTTTTTCCGAAGGATTGTTCCATTTCACTTTTACTCCTCCTAAATAAGGCTCTATGTTTATGTTTTGCTTTACAATATGAATAAACGAAACCAACGGAGTTACCGAAACTTCTACGGCTTCCGATTTGTTGTTGGCTTTGTCCACCACATAAAGTTTCACCCTGTGCGCTTGGGTATCGTTAAAACCATCAATTTCGATAGAATTTATATATCGGCTCGATGATTTAAAAACCGCTTCGCCTTGCGAATTGGTATATTCGGCTCTAACGTACAATACATCGGCATCGGCGGGCAGTTGATACGTTAATTTTGCACCACCATTGAGTGCTTCTACACTCACATCGCTTACTTGTCCGGGCGGCGTAATATCCAAATCTTCGTCTTTACACGAATAAGCAAACAGCAGAAAACTTATTCCCAAAAGCCAAACTATCTTTTTAAGTTTTGTATTCAATTTCATTTTATCTATTTTTTTAATTGAAGTAAATATGAATTAGGAATGAGGAATTAGGAATTAAAAATTAATAACTAACAACAAACAATTCATAATTCATAATTCCTAATTCCTAATTAACAAAAGCATTTACCAACCCGGATTTTGAACCAAATTTGAATTAATATTCATTTCATCTAATTCAATTGGGAATAAATAATCGCGTGGAGTAATGAACGAGCGTTGTCCTACGGCTTTTACTGTATAGAATTTATTAATAGCACTTTCGTCAACACTCCAGCCGTTTACGGGTTTGTTAAAATACTTCTCGCCCAATTTCCAGCGTTTGATGTCGTACAATCGCTGACCTTCAAAACAAAGTTCTATCATTCTTTCTTGACGAATAATGTCACGCAAACCTTCCTTTGAAGTATGTTTGTTGACTGTTTTTGCCAAAGCACCATTCGACCAAGCGGTCTCAACAGTAGGAACACCAGAGCGTTCTCGAATTAAATTCAGTGCATTGTAAACTTCTACCGAAGGACCGGAATACTCATTCAACGCTTCAGCATACATCAAATACAAATCGGCTAAACGAATAATAGGCCAAGCATAGGTTTTTAATTTTTCATAAGCATCGCCTTCCGATTGAGGGTGGCAGATTTTTTTAAGCACATAGCCCGTAATTACATAATCGTTGGTATTGGCTCTGCGTCCGTGAATTTCGCCTTTTCTCATTTTCAAATTCCACAATTCGCCCCATGTGCGGTTTTTCCCTCTATCAAAACCAATAGAAGCATAAAAACGAGCTTCTCTGTTGAGATGTAACTTTGCTGTTACTTCACCAGCCTGTGCATGGTATTTTTCTGAATCGGGAATAATCACAATTCCATAGCGCGAGGCATAAGGAAACGAAAGGTCTTCATCAATTGGTAAGCCGTTGGCTGTGTAAAAAGTTTCGGCAATTTCGAGCGTAGGCGAAACCCATTGCCATGCGCCAGCGGCTGCGGTATTGGGTTTTATCATCATCGAGGCAGCTTGCAAAGTCCACCATTCACCATTATCTACCGGACTCGAATTTCCCCAAATCAATTCGTTATTCCATTTTTCGGTAAACATATAACGGTAATTGTACAAGTGCTTTACCTCATCGTTCAAGTAATTCAACGAATCGAACGTAGGAACCAAATCGTTGTATTCATAAAGAGATAAACCTGCACTGTTTGCCATATCAATGGCTTGTTTTGCGGCTTCGGCTGCTAAGTGCCATTTTTCGGCGTTGTACGTTGTATTGAAAAACTTTGTGCCATCTTTGTTTACAAATGATTCGTAATATTCTGAATTTCCATTAAATAAAGGACTTGCCGAATACAACAAAACACGAGCTTTTATCGAAGCAGCAATAACTCTATCCACACGTCCCAAATCATTTCCTGAAGAGATTCGTTCGGGCAAATTTGGAATTGCCTTGTCAATGGTAGATACAATGTAACTAAATACATCGTCCACTTTTTCTCGCTTCACACGAACGGCTTCTACATCTGCCGAAATGGGCAAATTGCTGTCAATGATTGGAATAGGTCCATATTGTGTGAGTAACAGAAAATGGTAATACGCTTTCAAGAAAGAAACTTCGGCTTTCCATTCTTGCTTTTCTTGGTCGCTCATATCACGAACCCTTTCGATGTTTTCTATAAAAATATTGCAATCACGAATGGCATTGAAAAGCGATGTTTGGCTTCTTCCGTGTGCATAATATCCTGACCAGAAACTCAATAAGGGTTGTGTGCTGTTTTGTTTTCCACGCATAAGCTCCACGCCGGGAGTTTCTTGTTGAATGGGAGTAGTTAGCTCATCGGAAGCAAAAACGTGTGTTGAATACACGCCATCTTGCTGAGGTAGATAATGATAGCAAGTAGCTAACGCTTTGTAAGCCGCTTCTTTTCGTTCGAAAAGTAAATCGAGCTCTTGAGTTTTATCGGGCACAATGTCGAGGTAATCGCCACAAGACGAAAGCCCAATCACTAAAAGCACGCTAAAAATATAGAATTGTTTTATTAATTTCATTTTTCTTAAATTTTTTGTTGAATCAATAACATCTGAAATAGGCAAATACTAAAGCGTAATATGAACACCAACATTAATAATTCGCTGTGTAGGATAACCTAAACCGTTGCTAGCCATTTCGGGATCCCACAGTTTAAATTTACTAAATGGGAGCAGGTTCGTTCCATTTACATAAAATCTAGCCGATTCAATTTTCAATCTCGACAATGCTTTTGTTGACAATGTGTAACCAAATTCAACGGTTTTAAGTCTAAGAAAACTTCCATTGCGAAGCCACCAAGTTGAAGGTTTTTCGTTGTTTGGCACCGAAGTAGTGGACATTCGAGGCCACAAAGCATAAGGGTCGGGATTGTCATACGACCAGTGATTGTCCGAAATAACGGTCAAAGCATTGCGTTCGTTAATGAAAGGGGCAATACTCAACGGGTTGATAAAAAAAGATTCACGAGCAGCACCTTGAAAGAAAAACGAAAAATCGAATCCTTTGTAACCCATAGAAGCTCCTGCACCGTAAACAATTTCAGGAACAGTAGGAAACCCAATCGGAACAAAGTCTTGGTCGTCAATAATGCCATCGCCGTTTACGTCAACATATTTTATGTCGCCCGGCTGGTAACTTTCGCTAGGTTCTGACTGTCCGTATTGGGGAGGCGAATTGCGCAAGTCTTCTTCGTCGATAAATAAACGCTCGGCAATCAAACCCCATTGCTGATTGATGGGCTGACCAACAGCATTCAAATATTCGTATTGATAATCAGGTTCTCCATTTTTCAACACTTCATTGGTCGAGTAAGTGAAATTTATTCGCGAAGTAATCCAGAAGTTGCTGTTGATAGAATGATTGTAATCAAACGAGCCATCAATTCCATGTGATTTGGCTTCACCAATATTGCTATTTATTTGAGAACTCAAACCCATTGTTATTGGTGTATATTCCCATTTCCAATAAATATTATCTCTTTTTTCAGTAAAAAAATCTACTTGAAGATTGGCTTTTTCAAACAAAGACAATTCTAAACCATAATTTGCTTTTTTAGCCACTTCCCAAGTTACACCCGAGTTTGGAAAGCGATTAATCGTATAACCTGAATAATACGAGTTAAAATCTTCTCCAAACGAATAACTTTTTGAGCCATCGTTCAAATTTACATTCGATAGGTAGAAAAAACGGTCGTTGGGGTCAGATATGGCATCGTTGCCCACCAAACCATAGGTTGCTTTTAGTTTCAGTAAGGTTATAACGTTAGCAATAGGTTTGAAGAAATCTTCGTTCGAAACAATCCAACCTAAACCAGCCGAAGGGAAAAAGCCAAAACGGTGTTCTTTGGCAAATTTCTCAGAACCATTATAACCAAAGTTTAATTCTAAAAAGTAACGGCTATCGTAACCATAAGTAAATCTGCCGGCTAGACCTAAATTTCGAGAAGGCAAAGTAGCGTAAGAATTTCCACCCAAAGTGTTGAGCGATTCTTTTCGAGTAAACACCAACAAACCGCCAACGTCATGTCGTTCGTTGAATGTTCGATTGTATTGTGTTATAATTTCAAAATAAAAACTACTATTGGCATAGTTCGAAACAATTGGGTCGTTTAAAAACTCTGTACCTTCTTTAATATTGTAAAGCTCATGCAAAACACCTATTTCAGTGTCGATTTCGGACAAACCGTAATAAAACGGTGTAAAACTTCGTGAGTTTTCATTTGTGCTATAGGTTTTCACCGAAGCCATTGCTCTCAATTTTAATCCTTTGGTTATAAATTCCAAATCTTGCTCTATCTGAAACTGCGACAAAATAGTCGACGAAAATCGGTCTTTGTAACCTTGAACCATATCTGCGTAAGGGTTTGGCATATTGCCATTGCCTTTGTTTCCAAAAAGAGTATGATTGTAGTACTGGCTTTCGTCTAAGGGCAAATAGTATTTTGGAAAATTCACAGGATTGGCTTGCATTACCGAGCTAAAAATACTATTGGCATCAACAGCAGGTCCATTGTATCGTTCAAAAAGCGAATAGAATTTAACAGCCGCACGCGTTGTGCTCGACAATTTGATGTTGATGTTTGCTCGCATATCGTAACGGTCTATGTCGATATTGCTGTTAAAATTACTCAAATCATCTACTTTCAACAAGCCTTTTTCGTTGTTGTAAGAGGTTGATAAATAATATTGTGCCACTTCTCCTCCACCATTAATACTCAAATTGGCTTTGTTGTTGAGTACATTATTTCTAAAAAGCTCGCTGTACCAATCTATATTGGGATAAATGTATGGATCGAGTCCGGCTCGTGTGCCTTCTATTTTTTCTTTCGAATAATAAAGAAGTGCGTTGGGGTCGCGCATTCTCAAGGCTTCGTTGTATAGTTCCATGTAATCTACACCACCCAAAAACTCATTGGTTTTGGTTGGCGACGACATCGAATTTTCGATACGAAAAGTAACTTTTGCTTTTCCTATTTTCCCTTCTTTGGTCGTTACCAAAATCACGCCGTTTGCACCTCTGGCACCATACAAAGCAGTGGCAGTAGCATCTTTCATAATCGAAAAACTTGCGATATTGTCGGCATCAATTCGGGCTAAGTCAGAAGCCGAAACTTCAAGACCATCAATTAAAATCAACGGGCTGTTCTTGTAACCAAATGAAGTTACGCCTCGAATAAAAAAGTCGGCATTATCAGCTCCCGGCTCTCCCGAACGTTGGTAAGAAATAACTCCCGCAATCTTTCCAGCAAAAGCCGAAGTTAAATTTGACGAGGAAACTTTCAATTCTACCGGCTTTATGGTATTGATAGAACCAATTACGCTTTCTTTCTTTTGCTTCTGGAAAGCAATTACTTGCACCTCATCGGTCATAAGCGTTGTTTCTTGCAAAATGATGTTAATAACCGATTGCTCGCCTACTACTAACGTTTGGCTTGCAAAACCAATAAAAGAAAATCGCAGCGAATCGGTTTTATTCAAATTGTTTATTGCAAATTTCCCGTCGAGAGAAGTCATGGTGGCGTTTGTAGTACCTATTTGCAATACGGTAACTCCGGGCAAAGGCGTACCTTCTAAATCTACTACTGTTCCCGTTACAAGCATGTTTTGCGCCTGCAATGGCTGCCAAATAGCCAATATTAAAAGCAAAACACCCAGTTTAAATAATTGTTTTTTCATATAAAATTTAGTTATTC
>JAIFNL010000022.1 GCA_020047755.1 Bacteroidota bacterium | reverse complement strand
GCCGTTGACCAGCTTGTTATTTGGGCTGGGCGAGTAGGCGTGGAAATTGTAAAGCAAAATATGGGTTCTGACCCAGCATCGGTTGCCTTCGACACCGTAAAATCGGCAGTTGCGCAAAATGCTGATGTTGTGATAATTGACACCGCCGGACGCTTGCACAACAAAGTAAACTTGATGAACGAGCTTACCAAAATTAAAAATGTTATGCAAAAAACAATTCCTGATGCACCACACGAAATTCTTTTGGTTCTTGACGGCTCTACCGGACAAAATGCGTTTGAGCAAGCTAAACAATTTATTAAAGCAACCGAGGTTAATGCTTTGGCTCTTACTAAATTAGATGGAACTGCAAAAGGAGGAGTAGTCATTGGAATTTCTGACCAATTTAAAATTCCGGTGAAATATATTGGCGTAGGTGAACGAATGGAAGATTTACAAATTTTTAATCGAATTGAATTTGTAAATAGTTTATTTAGCTAAAAAAATTAGGTTTTCATAAAAAAAGCAGCAAAATTTAGAAATTTTGCTGCTTTTTTGTTTTCCTATTTATTCTATTTTGGCATGAAGCCCACATTCTTTGTGTTCTGGATTTTCCCACCACCAGCGACCCGAACGCACATCGGCACCAGGTTTTACCGACATCGTGCAAGGCTGACAACCAATGCTGGGGTAATTTTTGTCGTGCAAAGCGTGATAAGGCACGTGGTTTTCTTTTATATAATCCCAAACATTTTGTTCGCTCCAAGCTATTAATGGGTTTATCTTGAGCATGTTATTGCCTTTATCCCATTCTACAATTTGCATGTCGGCACGCGTAACTGACTGCTCGCGTCTAAGTCCACAAATCCAAACTTCTAAGCCTGCAAAAGCACGCGCAAGTGGCTGCAACTTACGTATTTTGCAACATTCTTTGCGATTTTCGATGCTTTCGTAAAACAAGTTAATTCCCTTTGTATTAACCATTTGCTCTACTTCTTTGTAATCGGGAAAAAAAACTTCGAGCTTAATTTTATACTTGTTGTTGGTTCGTTCGATTAAATCGTAAGTTTCAGGAAACAATCTTCCGGTGTCGAGCGTAAAAATGCGGCACGACTTGTCGATGCTTGCAACTAAATGTGTTAGTATCTGGTCTTCAGCACCTAAGCTCGACGATAAAGCTATTTTTCCCTTGTACTCGGAAAGGAAATAGGAAATTATTTCTTCGGGCTTTGCATTTTCAAATTGTTTATTTAATTGAGCAATTAATTTTTCCATCTTAATCAATTATAAGGTTTTACTAGACTTTTTAAAATAATATTTCCGTAGAAAATTATAGTTTTAAAAAAATTGCGTTACTTTAAAAATCAAAAGTTGAATGTTAGTTTATAACATTCAACTTTAATTGTAAGATTTATCAAAAAAAAGTTTTCCGGTAAATGTATATTAGCCTATTTTTTTCATTTCAGCTATAATTTTATTTCTAAGATTTTCCGAAATAGGAGTTAATGGTAGTCGCAAATTTTCGTTCAATAAATTTTGATATGCCATAGCGGCTTTTACACCTGCCGGATTTCCTTCTTCAAAAATCAAATGAAACATATTGTATAGCTTATATTGAATCTCGTTGGCTTTTGCAAAATCATTTTGCAGTGCAAAGCGAATTAAATCGGAAAAATGCTTTGGCAAAGTGTTAGCTACCACCGAAATAACGCCTTTTGCGCCAGCTGCAATCATAGGCAGAGCCAAACCATCGTCGCCCGAAAGTACTTCAAAATCAGCAGGTTTGTTTTTTATTATTTTCATGGCTTGCATTAAATCGCCAGAAGCTTCTTTTATGGCAATAATATTTTTGTAATCGTTTGCTAATCTTATAGTTGTGTCGGCATTTATGTTTGATGATGTTCTTCCAGGAACGTTGTACAATATCACCGGAACTGGGCTTGCTTCTGCTATAGCCTTGTAATGCTGATAGATACCTTCTTGTTGCGGTTTGTTATAATAAGGAGAAACCGAAAGAATGGCATCGAGTCCTTCAAAATTGTAATTTTTGATTTTGTTTACAATCTTATTGGTATCATTTCCAGCCATTCCAATAACTAAAGGCACTCGTTTATTGTTTTTTGCAATAAAAAATTGTACCAATTCTAGCTTTTCGCTATCGCTCATGGTTGATGCTTCGGAAGTCGTTCCAAGTACCACTAAATATTCTACCTTGTTGTTAATCAAATAATTAATATGATTTTCTAGCTGCGTATAATCAATTGATTTGTCGCTTTTGAACGGAGTAATTACTGCTACACCTGTACCTGCAAATTTGAAATTTGACATTTTATATCGCTTTATAGATTATATACTTATTTTGAGTTTTTTAAAACGGACATATAGTGATTAATCAAATCAATAAATTCTTTGAGTGATTTATTTTGATCTACATTAATTATGATGTCGTAAAATTCTTGATTTTCAGCACCTCTTCCTATTTTTAATCGAGCATTTGACAGACCGATAATGAATTTGATTTGTAGCAAATCGGACATGCTTAGGTCAATTAAAATATCAAATGACTTTTTAGAATATTCGATAATTTCTTGATAACTAGGCTTAAAATACCAATTTGCCTCTTTTATTGAAAAGAAAAATATGCCCTCGTGGTGAGGAAAATAAGAGATAGCTTCTTTGGTTTTAACATAGCCTACGGCTTCTACCTTAATATTTTTTTTATCTAAGTTTGCCATAAAACTTTTGGCTATCAGATACGAATCTTGGTGAGATGCATCAAAAATGATACCTACTGTTTTTGCAGAATCAAAATTAAAAAAAGCTTTTTTTCTTTTGCTATTTTTAATATTTTTCCTAAGAATATAGTAGCCGATTTTTTGTTTAATATTTGTTATAAAGTTCACTATTCTAGTATTTTGTATATTAAAAAACGTTCTATTAATTTTGCCTAAATTATATAAATGCAACCAAGTACGATTGATTTGCTGTGAATTTAATTACTTAAATTATAAAATACAATAATTTTATTCTGTATTAACCTACTTGATTTGGTATAAAATACAGAAAACAAAGGTATCAAAAAAAATTCAATTATACAATTTTTTGAAAAAGTTAAAGAAAAAAGTTGTTTTTTGCTATTATCTTGCGTATAACACTTTGAATACAAACGTAAAGTGCTTTTTTATTGCACAAATACCTTAAAATATAAAAATGTAGCAATCCTATTACATTTTTTTGTTCGTGTAATTGTTTGTTAATTAGTGTTTTACTTAATCGTGTTTACCTTTTGTTTACCTATTTTTTTGTCAAGCCATTCTAATTTTATAAAAAAATAGTTACTTTAGCATTTAATTAATGATGAATTTGTGTCGAAGTGTTAAAAAAAAAATCTTTAATTCATCTAATTAACAATTTTATAATTGCTAACAAAGTTCTAAACATAATTTCATAGTATGCATAAACTTGCGCACCCAGTATCTATTTTTAGTTTAGTAGTTTTGGGTTTAATCTTTGTAATGCTTAAAACTAAATTCTCTATTTTGCTTGATTTCCAGTCAAGTTACATATTTGCATTCGGTATATTTCTTATATCTTTTGGTTTGGGGCTGATTTTATATAATTATTTAGTTAGCGATTTTGTGTCGATGGAGGTTTCGGCTAATAAAGAAAAGCAAAATTTGGAAACAAAAAAACAACTCAATATACAACAAGAGCAAATAAAACCACAAAAAATTGAAAATCAAGCAGTAAATGCTCCTTTGCTTCTTGTACAAGACCAAGAGCAAAAGCAAAAGGAGGAGTTGCTTAATAAAGAATCAGTTGAAAATCAATCAACAAATACGGATATTTCAAAAATAGACAAAATATTATTGCATTTAGCTATCGACAAAGAAAACGTATTAAAATTGCTTAATAAATTGAATTCTGAATTATATTCAGAACAAAAAAAGCAAAAAAAGAATATTTTGAATTCTCGTATAATCAGTTTTTTTGCCATTGTAGCTATTTTGGGAAGCTCTATTTTTTTAGTATTCTTTTTTGCTAACTATAATTTGTTTATCTTTGTTGCGGTTGGTTTTTTAGTTCTTTTCTCTTTGTTTTTTATTTTCAAAGCTCAGATTATTAAGAAAAAATCCCAGCAAAGCATTGATAATCTTGCACAAAGGATACAAAATTTAACTTTTGCAACCAAAAGATTTAGAGCCATTTCTCAAGCAAATAACTCTGCTCTTAAAAATACAATTAATAGTCTTTCAGACGAAAATAAACGCGAAATAGTTACAAAAATTATAAAATAGCCGTTCAAAATTATGGGTACCCAATCAAATTCTTCTATTGGAAGCGACAAAAAAAATATGCTTTTTGTTATTATTTTAGCATTGGCAATTATTATTTCTATCCTTTTTTGGAAAACCGAATCTGCTGGTGAAAAGCTCGAAAATGCACAATTTAAACTCTATGGCTTGAGAAGCGATATTGATACTAAAATTGTAGAATTAGATTCTTTGCACAATGAAAACAAATTGATAACTTCTCAATATCAAGCTTTAAAGCAAAATTATTTGAAATTGCAAAAAATACTGGTTGAGAAAAAGAAAAATTTAAATTCTATCACAAATTTATCGGATAGAAAACAAATGGCAAGCTTGCTCGATGAATTAAATGGGCATTTATTAAATTACGAAACCATTTCGACCGATTTGCAAACAACTACTGCTGCGGCTGTAAATAACCCAAATGATAATAAAATTCTGGCTGAAAATCAGCGCATTGCGCAGGAACTCAAAATCGCAGAGCTTAATAACCAAATACTTGCAAAAGAAAAACAATTACTCAATAATAGGGTAAATGAATTGCAGGCAAAGTTAGAAAGTTTTGGAACTACATCTACCACAAACACAGCTTATTTAGCCGACCTTCAAACAAAATTTGATGCTGAGCAAGCTAAATTTGAAAAGCTGAAAACAGAAACAGATAAAATTCTTCAACAAAAAGACAATGAACTTTTAAAACTAAATGAAACTACGCAAACTGTTAAAAGCTTATCAGAGAGTAGTTTTAAAGCCGTTTATTACTTCAATGAAGGCAAAAAAACACAAAAAACGGTATTTTTAAACAAAAGCGATTTGCACAAAAGCAAAATGATTAAAAGCATAGATGTAAGTTTTGTTTTGCCCGAAATTGCTGTAAATGAAAATGTTGCAAAACTTTCCGTTTTGCGCAAAGGCGATTCAGGCTTTGAAGCTTACCGCTTTAATCAAATTGATGTTCCGGTTAATAATTTGCAAGGCAATTTGAATTTGAATATTGAGCCTAAGCTCGAAAAAGGAGAATATAAATTTGTTGTAAATTACAATTCAAAGCAGATTTTTATGCACGAATTTGTTATTAAATAATACGTACTTAATCTTTTAGTTTAGATAATTCTTTTTAACTATCAGAAAATTAGCTAAAAAAATATCCCGAAAATGTTAAAATTTTCGGGATATTTTTTTTCAAAAAAACTTGGTTGTTAGGCAATGAAAAGCTTTCTTTCAATTTCAACAACTTCGCGTTTGAATTTCTTGTCTGTTTCGAGTAAGTTTATTACCGTTTTACAAGCATGGAGAACCGTTGCATGGTCTTTGCCTCCTATTAACGAACCAATGGCTGCTAATGACGATTTGGTCATATTTTTAGAAAAATACATAGCTATTTGCCGAGCTTGTACAATTTCTCTTTTTCTTGTTTTTGATTGTAAAACAGCTATTTGTAAGTTGAAATGATTGCAAACTGTTTGCTGTATTTTTTCTATTGAAAGTTCTTTTTTCGTATTTACAACTAGCTTATCAATTAGATTTTTAGCTAAATCGAGCGTAATTTCCTTCTTATTTAAAGTCGATTGCGCCAAAAGAGAAATTAAACTGCCTTCGAGCTCACGTACATTATTTTTTACGTGTTGAGCCACAAAATTAATTACATCGTCTGGAATACTCAAGCCTTCTTTGTAAATTTTATGCCTCAAAATAGCCAAACGCGTATTGAAATCAGGTGTTTGCAATTCGGCGGCTAAACCCCATTTGAAGCGCGACAACAATCTTTGATTCAAGCCTTTAAGTTCTACTGGTGGCTTGTCGGAAGTTAAAATTAATTGTTTCCCTGACTGTTGCAAATGATTGAAAATATGGAAAAATGTATTTTGTGTTTTTTCTTTTCCTGCAAATTCTTGAACATCGTCAATTATCAAAACATCAATCATTTGGTAAAAATGAATGAAATCATTTTGGTTATTTTTGCGTGTTGCTTCTGTAAATTGAGTGATAAATTTATTGGAAGTAACGTAAAGCACAATTTTTTGCGGATATTGTTCTTTTACTTGAATACCAATAGCTTGAGCCAAATGAGTTTTGCCTAAACCGGAGTTTCCATAAATGAAAAGTGGATTAAAAGCCGTTCCACCTGGCTTGCTCGAAACCGCAATTCCTGCCGAACGCACCAAGCGATTGCATTCGCCTTCAATAAAATTCCCAAACGTATATTCCGAATTTAATTGAGGATCTACGTGCAACTTTTGCAAACCTGGAATTACAAACGGATTGCGAATTGACTTATCGTTGCCAATCGACATGGGCATAGGAAAAGGCTTGTTGCCGGGTACCGATTTGCTTTTTTCGGGATAAGCTACCGTATATGACTGTTTATCAGGGCGTTCTTTGTCCATTACTACATTATATTCTAGCTTTGCACCAGTACCTAATTCTTTTTTTAGAGTAGAGCGCAATATGTCAATGTACTGTTCCTCAAGATATTCGTAAAAAAACGGACTTGGTACTTGTATGGTTAAGACTTTGTTGGATAATTTTAACGGCTTTATTGGAAGAAACCAAGTCTTAAAGCTTACCGAAGGAATATTATCCTTGATAATCTCTAAACAACTGTTCCAAACGGCTACATGTTCTGGCATCATTTTCTTTTTTCCTCCTTCAAAAATATTAATAAATTTTTTTGCATTTTTCTTGTAACAAATATTGTTGAAAAAAAACAAAAAAAAAAATTTTTTTTTCTTGCAAAATCCATTTTTTTTGTATTGTTATTACTATCAATTATTTAGTCGAAAATTAATTTATTTGTTAATTAATTTATTGATTTGAAGTTTATTATATCTTTTATTAACATATTTATTAACTTATAATTTTTTGGAATTTAGGCATTTAGCGACTTCATTTTTTTTTGAAAAAAAATAAAAATTTAACATTCACTTATTCTCAAAATTTTCATCGAAAAGGTGAAAAAAAATGCCAAATTACTAATCCAAAAAATGTTAAAAAAGCAACTATATTTACTAGCTAAATACTTAAACTTTAGACTTAAAATAGAATTTAATTTAATATTTTTATTGTTCCTAACTGCATCTTAATAATCGAAAAATATCAAAAAAAGCCTTATTTTAAGTAGCCAAAAAAAGATATTTTATAGGGATTAAAAATCTTTTTTTCTGAAAAAAGTCTCAATTTTAATCTAAAATTGAAAAAAATATTTTTTTTGTAATTCACTGATTTTCTTATGTTAAGGGTACTCTAATTCTACTTTTCTTTTAAGTGTTTTGTAATTAGATACTTAATAAAAAAATAGAACTTAACTTTTTTCAAATGAGTTATTTAACTCTCATTTTGATTTTTTAGCCAAATTGTATGCTATTTTTTTTCAAAAATAAGTTATCAACAATTGGCTTTTTTTTATAGAGTTTTGAAAGGCTCTAAAAATGAGTGTTAAAGTTTTTTTTTAACAATTTCAACATTTTATTTTTTTCTTAAAAAAAAATGAAATACTTCGTTTCAAGTTAGAAATTTTTAATTTTGTGCTGCAATTTTTTATCTGTTTTTCTTCCAAAAATTGATACTTCTGCATTTATCGAAGTTTCTGAATATTTCAGTTTTGTCTTAATTAATTAAAAAACAGATAATTACTTTTAATTTAAAAACTATTCATCATTTATATATCTACTTTTAAAAAGAAATTATGATAAATTTTTTTCAAGCTTCTGAAAAACTTGTTTTTGCTGTTCATGCGAAGCAAATTTTATCTGCCAACGACATTGATAAATTAGTTTGGGCACTTGGAAATGCCAAATTGCTTCAAAATGAAAGCATTGACGGCTTTTTTATAGGACCACGCAAGGAAATGGTTACGCCTTGGAGCACCAACGCCGTTGAAATTACTCAAAATATGGGCATTTCGGGCATCATTCGCATCGAAGAATTTCAAAAAGTTGAAAACCAAAATGCTAGTTATGACCCTATGCTTCAGCGACTTTACGTAGGCTTGAATCAATCTATTTTCACAATTGAAACCAAAGCGCAAGAAATTATTTATATAGATGATATTCAGGCATATAATAAGTCCGAAGGCTTAGCTTTGAGCCAAGACGAAGTTGAATATTTGAACTCGGTGAGCAAAGATTTAGGTCGTAAATTAACTGATAGTGAGGTATTTGGATTTTCGCAAGTAAACTCGGAACATTGCCGGCACAAAATTTTTAACGGACGCTTTATAATTGATGGCGAGGAAAAACCCAATACCCTTTTTGAGCTAATTAAAGCTACTTCAAAGGCAAATCCTCAAAACATAATTTCTGCCTACAAAGACAATGTGGCGTTTTTAAAAGGACCCAAAATTTTGCAATTTGCGCCCAAAACTCATCACCAAGCCGATTTTTTTGAACAAAAACAGATTGATTCTATCATCTCATTGAAGGCTGAAACTCACAATTTTCCTACAACCGTAGAGCCTTTCAATGGGGCAGCAACTGGTTCTGGAGGCGAAATTAGAGACCGCATGGCTGGCGGAATAGGCAGCTTGCCCTTAGCGGGAACCGCGGTTTACATGACTTCTTACCCGCGTTTGGAAACCGGAAAATTTTGGGAACAAAACAACAAACCCCGAAAATGGCTCTACCAAACGCCCGAAGAAATTTTAATTAAAGCCTCAAACGGTGCGAGTGATTTTGGAAACAAATTTGGGCAACCTTTGATTTGTGGAAGCGTTTTAACGTTTGAACATGCCGAAAATGAAAAAGTTTTTGGGTATGACAAAGTAATTATGCAAGCCGGAGGTATTGGTTTTGCTCGTTTGGAACATGCACAAAAAAGGGTGCCTGAGCCAAATCAGAAGCTTGTGTTGCTGGGCGGCGACAATTACAGAATTGGAATGGGCGGCGGAGCCGTTTCATCGGTGGCAACTGGCGAATTTAAAAGCGATATTGAATTAAATGCGGTGCAACGTTCTAATCCTGAGATGCAAAAACGGGCTTACAATGCCATTCGTGCATTTGCCGAAAGCGATGAAAATCCAATTATTTCGTTGCACGACCACGGAGCAGGAGGGCATTTGAATTGCCTTTCAGAATTGGTTGAAAATACCGGAGGACTTATTCATTTAGACAAATTGCCCATAGGCGACCCAACGCTTTCGGCTAAGGAGTTAATTGGTAACGAATCGCAAGAAAGAATGGGCTTAGTGATTGAAAATAAGCATGTTGAAACTTTTCGACAAATTGCTGAGCGCGAACGCTCGCCTATGTATGTAATCGGCGAAACTACTGGCGATATGCAATTTACCTTTAAAGACGAAAAAGGTAATGCGCCCATTGATATGCAGTTAGCTTATTTATTTGGAAATCCGCCTAAAACAGTTTTGGTCGATTCGTCGAAAAAAGAAATTTATAATGAAATAATTTTTCAGCAAGAGAAATTGCAATTTTACATAGAGCAAGTTCTTCAAATAGAAGCAGTTGCTGCAAAAGATTGGCTTACAAATAAAGTGGATAGGTCAGTAACCGGACGAGTTGCTTTGCAGCAAACGGCTGGCGAAATTCAATTGCCACTCAATAACTTAGGTATTTCGGCACTCGATTATGAAGGAAAAAGCGGAATTGCAACCTCTTTGGGGCATGCGCCCGTTAGCGCTTTGCTTGACCCCGAAAAAGGCTCAAAACTTGCTATTGCTGAGGCACTTACTAACATTGTTTGGGCACCACTCACAGGGAATTTGAGCGGAGTTGCTTTGAGCGCAAACTGGATGTGGCCTGCAAAAAATGAAGGCGAAAATGCTCGTTTATACAATGCTGTTCAAGCAATTAGCGACTTTTCTATTGCGCTTGGAATTAGCGTTCCTACGGGAAAAGATTCGCTTTCGATGACCCAAAAATATAGCGATGGCGTTGTATTTTCTCCCGGAACAGTAATTATTTCGGCAGTTGCCGAAGTTTCCGATTTACAAAAAACGGTAACACCTGTTCTTAAAAATATTGAAAATTCTGAAATTCTTTACATTGATTTTTCAAGCAGTCATTCGTTTGAGATTGGCGGAAGCAGTTTTGCCCAAACCCTTGATTTATTGGGAACTAAAACTCCCGATGTTGAAAATGCAACTTATTTTGCAACTTGTTTCAATGCTTTGCAAGAATTAATCGAGAATGGGAAAATCCTTGCTGGGCACGATATTTCGGCAGGTGGAATGATTACTACTTTGCTTGAAATGAATTTTGCCAATACAAAATCGGGTTTGAAAGTTGATTTATCCGCTTTTGACGCCAATATTATTGAAATTTTGTTCTCTGAAAAGCCTTCTGTGCTTATTCAGGTTCAAAATTCGGTAGAAATTATTGATTTCTTTACAAAAAAAGGAATTTTAGCTCAAAAAATTGCAGTTGTTAATTTAAAAAGAGAGTTTTTGATACAAAAAAATACTCAAAATTATGTTTTTGATGTTGATGCTTTGCGCAAAACTTGGTTTAAAACTTCCTATTTGTTAGATAGAAAACAGTCTGGTGAAATTTTGGCAAAACAGCGTTTTGAAAATTTCGATAAACAAATTTTAGCGTACAAATTTAAGGCAGATTTTAGTGGTGAAATTTCTAATTATTGGAATGATACAACAAAAAGGACTGCCAAAGCTGCAATAATTAGAGAAAAAGGAGTAAATGGCGACCGTGAAATGGCTTTTTCGCTTTACAAAGCTGGTTTTGCAGTGAAAGATGTGCACATGACTGACCTAATTTCGGGGCGTGAAGACCTTAGCGATGTGAATATGATTGTTTTTGTAGGTGGATTTTCAAATTCTGACGTTCTTGGTTCGGCAAAAGGCTGGGCTGGTGCATTTTTGTACAATGAAAAGGCAAAAATGGCGCTTACCAATTTTTATGCTCGCAAAGACACTTTGAGTTTGGGAGTTTGCAATGGCTGCCAATTGATGGTGGAACTCGATTTGATTCAACCAAATCACGAAAAGAAAGCTAAAATGCTTCATAATGAGTCGCATAAGTTTGAGTCCGCATTTTTAACTGTCGATGTATTGGAAAATGAATCGATAATGCTTAAATCGCTATCAAACACCAAATTAGGAATATGGGTTGCACACGGCGAAGGTAAATTTGATTTGCCTTACGACGAGTCGCGCTACAATATTGCCATGAAGTATAGTTATGCTGAATACCCTGCAAATCCTAATGGTTCGGACTACAATACGGCTGCAATTTGCTCTGCCGATGGGCGACATTTGGCTATGATGCCACACTTGGAACGCGCTATAATGCCTTGGCAATGGGCTAATTACCCCGAAAATAGGAAAGACCAAGTTACTCCTTGGCTCGAAGCATTTGCAAATGCTCGTCTTTGGATTGAAAATAAGCACTAGTGCTATTTTATTTTTGAGCTAACTTTTGGCTATTTGCTTATTTTTAAGCACTTGGTAAAATGAAAGATACAATTAATTTTGGCTCACGAAGTAGGTGGTTTAATTATGTTACATAAAATAGATAATTTTATAAATTTTTAAAGGAATTATCTATTTTTTTATGATTTTTCTGTATGAAAATAATGGTAGCAATGAGCGGCGGTTTGGATAGTTCTATGGCGGCAGCTTTGCTTCAACAGCAAGGTTATGAGCTAGTTGGAGTTACTATGCGTGCTTGGAAATACGAAAGCAAAACCACAACTTACGCTGGTTTTGACGATGAAATAAACGATGCTCGCAACATTGCTGCTAAATTGAATATTCCTCATTATGTTATTGATATTCAAGATGCTTTTTATAATGTTGTAATTCAGAACTTTAAAGAAGAGTATTTTGCGGGACGCACGCCAAATCCTTGTATTATTTGCAATCGTCAAATTAAATTTGGAAAATTAATTGAAATAATGCAAGAGCTTGGTTGTGAGAAAATTGCAACAGGTCATTACGCTAAAATAGCAAGCGAAAACGGACGTTTTTTTCTTAAAAAGAGTTCGGATTCTGAAAAAGACCAAACTTATTTTATGTGGAATATTCGGCAAGAAAATTTGGCAAAAATTCTTTTTCCTTTGAGTGATTATTCAAAAATAGAAATTCGCCAAAAAGCCAATGAATTGGGTTTGTTGCGTGTGGCTTCTAAGCGCGAAAGTTACAATCTTTGTTTTTTGCCAAACACCGATTATCGCGATTTTTTATCTGAAAATGAGGAAGTTAAAGAAGGAAATTTTGTTTTAGAAAATGGAACAATTTTGGGAAAACATAAGGGCTTGCATTTCTATACCATTGGGCAGCGAAAAGGCTTAGAAATAGCTGGTAATGAGGCTTTTTATGTTCTAAATTTTAAAACAGAAACAAACGAAATTGTTTTGGGCAAAAAGGAGCAATTATTTTCGAGGGTTTTTGATTTGAAAGATTGTAATTTTCAAAAATATGAACCATTTGAATTTGAAACAGAAGTATTTGTTAAAATAAGGCATGGCAATTCATTGATAAAGGGAAAGTTAAAAAAACAGAACTTTTCATATTGCATAGAATTGTATGAAGATGTTTTTGCGGTAACTTCAGGACAATCAGCCGTTTTCTACGAAAATGACGATTTGCTCGGAGGTGGCTTTATTGTTTAATATTAAAAGAAATGGAAATTAGAAAAGTTTTGAAATTGATAAATTTTTATCCGCCTTTATTTTTTGCAGGCATACGCCTAAAAAAAATCAGCGCCGATGCTACTCAACTTGTTGTTCAAATGAAGCTTAACGTATTCAATAAGAATATGTTTGGAACTCATTTTGGTGGTTCGTTGTATGCAATGTGCGACCCTTTTTATGTGTTTATTATTGCTTCGCACTTGAAAAATGATTACGTAATTTGGGACAAATCGGCGTGCATTGATTTTGTACGACCTGGCAAGGGAAAAGTTCAGGCAATTTTTGAAATACCGAAATCTGAACTTATTGTTATAAAAGAAGAAGTAGATAACGGCTTGAAAAAGAGCTTCTTTTTTGAGACTGTGGTAACTGATGAGCAACAAAAAATTGTAGCAAAAGTGAAAAAAGAGGTTTACATTCGTAGAAAATCAAAAGAATAGAGAAAACCTATTTTATAACACTAAAATTTATGCAAATCAAACAAATAAAAGTTTTAAATTTGCAACAAAAATTAAAATTTGTTCGTTTGTAAATTTGTTATTCAACTTATTGATTTTCATAAATTTACAGACAAGTTAAAATATAAAATCTTACAATGAAAACAACTCCATTTACACAATTTCATATTGATTTGGGTGCCAGAATGGTTCCTTTTACCGGTTTTAATATGCCGGTTGAATATTCGGGTGTGAACGACGAGCACATTACAGTTCGCACAAAATTAGGCGTTTTTGATGTTTCGCACATGGGCGAAATTTGGGTGAAAGGTGCAAAAGCGTTTGAATTGGTGCAAAAAGTAACAACAAATGATGTGGCTGCTTTGCAACCGGGCAAAATTCAATATTCGTGTTTTCCTAACGGTAAGGGCGGAATCGTAGATGATATTTTGGTGTATCACTATGAAAATGAGAAATATCTGATAGTTGTAAATGCTTCAAATATCGAAAAAGATTGGGCTTGGTTGCAAGAACAAAATAAAACGGTGGGCGCAGAATTAGAAAATGCTTCGGATAAAATTGCGCAGCTTGCTGTTCAAGGTCCAAAAGCCGTAGAAGCCTTGCAATCATTGACAGATGTGAATTTAGCCGATATAAAGTATTATACTTTTGTAACCGGAAAATTTGCGGGTGTTGAAAATGTAATCATCTCAGCAACAGGCTATACAGGTGCAGGCGGCTTTGAATTGTATATGTATAATTCCGATGCCGAAAAAATTTGGAATGCAGTGTTTGAGGCTGGAAAAGAATTTGGAATTAAACCTGCTGGCTTGGCTTCGCGCGATACTTTGCGTTTAGAAATGGGTTTTTGCTTGTATGGAAATGACATCGACGACACAAAATCGCCAATTGAAGCTGGTTTGGGCTGGATTACAAAATTTGTAGAAGGTAATAACTTTATAGATAGAGAGTTACTCGAAAAACAAAAAAATGAAGGCACAAAGCAAAGTTTGCGTGGCTTCGAAATGATTGATAAAGGAATTCCTCGTCATGGTTACGAAGTTGTTGATATTGAAGGAAATACAATAGGCGAAGTTACTTCTGGCACAATGTCGCCAATGTTGAAAATTGGAATTGGAATGGCTTATGTAAAACCGGAATTTTCCAAACTTGGAACTGAAATTTACATTAAAATTAGAAATAAATCATTGAAAGCTAAGATAGTAAAGATGCCTTTCTATAAAGGTTAATATATGTAGTGAGTAAAATTAATTGCATATTTTGTTTGCCAAGTGCTTAAAAATAAGCATGTAGGTTTACTTAAAATAAAATAGTACTAGTGCTTATTTTTGTTCAAAATAGAAATTTTATAAAAAAAAAACCGACAAAATTAGTCGGTTTTTCTTTTTTAGAAATTATAAAAAATTATTGTATGAAAATTTTAGTATATTTTATTATATTATTGCTTTCAATTTTTAGCAAATATATTCCTTTGCTTAGAAAATCGAGGGCAAGGTTTTCTGAATTACTGCAATTTCTTTTTTCAAATAGCAACTTTCCTTCTAAATTTAAAAACGATAAGTTAAATTCATAGCTTTCTTTTGTACGGATAATTAAATAATTTGACGCTGGATTTGGAAAAATAGAAAAAGTAACACTTTCTGTTTCTTCAACAGCTAACTTTATGTGGTTCAGCACAGCAACAGCATCTAAATCGAAGCCGCAGGTGTGAAATGGAGTAGGGAAAGGCTCATTTATTTTGTTTCCTTTTGAGTCTAATCTAGCATATTTATCAGATATTGAGCCAATTACATCAACTATTTTGATGTGTGTGATTTGGCTCAAGTCGATATTAGCACTATCTTTTAAGTCGTCTAAATCGAAAGGAGTTCCATAGAAAACCTTGTATTTTCCGGCTAGATTATGAATTTTGGAAGCTTCAGAAACATTGTCGAAACCACCTATTTGCTGGTCGGTTTGTGTGGCTGAAATACTAGGAAAGCGGACAAATCTTTTGCCATCGGAGCTTACTTCTACAAAAGCCAATTCGAGAAAGTTTTCAGAAAATGAATTTTCAAATACTGCAAAGTCGTAGCCATTTCCATTCGCTATTGGTTCGCTGAAAGTTACAATTGCAAAGCCACCATCTCCTAAACTAACTACTTGATTATCTGACTTTCCAATTCCGTTTTCGCTTGTTCCATAGCTTGCTTTTGTTGAATTGTTGTATTGAAATGTAGTGTCGGCAATGTTTACCCACGAGCGACTCACAAAACAGTCAGAAGCCCAAGCTTTTACACTTGAACTGTCTGCATGTATTGCATTGGAGTTTTTCAATCCTGCTGCTGGCGAAAATTGTGAGTAGGTATGAAAATGGATAAGCGAAATTACTAAAAATGCTAAAAATTTATACATTTTTTTCTATTTTACAATTTAATTTCTTATTCCTTTGTAACAATTCCAAATAAATTATCTATACAAAAATAAGCAGGCGTGTTCATACCCCAATCACCATTGTCAGAAGAAGTTAGCCAAAAATTCATCTTATTAATTTCGCCTAGTTTTGTTAAATCGAGTTTTCCCCAAGTGCTCAAAATGTAATCTTTTGAACTATCTGTGGAACGAAAATCAGCTAAATACACTGAAATAGTGTCCGTTACCTGGTTGTTTTTATCAATGCCTTCTATTGATAGCATGAACCAGTCTGGGTCTGTTCCTGCTTGTCCGCCAAATTTTTTTGCATAGTTGTCGCCAAGTTTCATAGAAAGTGCTGCATAAGTTGAGTTTGTTATGTAGATTTCTTGCATTGTTGTTGGTTTTTCGAGTGTTATTTCTGCTTTTCCAAAAAGGCAGGCTAAGCCAAATTTTGCTGAATTATTGGCTCCACTTCCAGCATAAACGCTGTATTGATTTGAAAATCCAGCAGTTGTAATGTTTTTTAAGTTAGAGTAAGCAAAGCCCGACCATGAATTATAAGTAACACTGTAACTATTTTTGAAACGTAGGTTTCCGCTTACATATTCGCCCGAAAGATCTGAACCATTCCAATACCCGATTTCGCCTAGAGTGAAGGATTCAAAATCGCAGTAAGTTTCTACTAATACTCTGATTGTGTATTTATTAACAGTTCCATCTTCGGCTGTAACGGTGAATATGACATCTTCGGTAAAATCTTGAGCAACACCAAATTCGGGAGAAATGGTTGCACTTTCTGAAACTTCGCCAAGTGGAATTAAATTTTTGTAATCGGTGCCGTAAGGTACGTAAACTTCGATTAAATTTCCTGCCATAACTCCATGAATTTTAACATCTTTGAAGCTAAAACTTTCTAAATAATTGAAATCACTTTCTGCTTTTTCGCACGATTGAAAAAGAAAACTAACTGCGATTAGCACGACCAAAATAAATTTTAATTTTTTCATTGTTTTTGATTTTTGAATATTAAAAGATTTGTTTTTTTATCCTATTTTACGTATTTATTATTCAAAAATAAATACACGATTATTGAGCATTTCTGTTAAAATGTCAATTATTCGTTTTTTATTTTATAAAAAAGAAATAGTTTTTTTGTAGAATATTATTCTTGCTTTTTTCCCCGAAAGCAATGATTATCTGAAGTTTGGCAGGTCTTCTGACTTTCTTTTTTCTGTTAGCCTTCCCATCTTTTGTTTTGATAGTGGCAGAGTATAACAGAAACAACTTTGGTTAGTTGTAATTCAGCAAATTATGTATGCCGAAAAAAAAGATTACAGCAGCGGGTACTGTTATTGATTTTCACAATATTCCCTTTTCATTTGTGTTTTTTGATTAAAAAACGCAAAACCAATTTCGATGCAAACATAAACTTTTTTTTAATAAAAAAGAATGATTTTTTGCATAAAAGGGCTGTAAATATATTTTTTTTAAAATTTAAGAGAAGGAAGAGATTTAAAAAATTTTAGTACTGTATTTATTTATTTCTTTGTCAAGCAGATAAGCTTTTCCATTAGTAAATTGGTTGAGTAATTTCCAAAAATTATCACCATGGTTTTTTACTATTGTGTGTGCAAGTTCGTGCAATAAAATGTAATCAATCAGATAATCAGGAAGTTGCATAACATAGAGTGAAATATTGATATTGTTGGTATGCGAGCAACTGCCCCAGCGACTTGTAATGTCTTTGATAGTTAATTTGTTGTATTTCAGGCTGAACTGTTCAGCCCAATGTGCCAATCTTTTGGGGATAAGCTGTTTGGCTTCAATTCGGTAGGCAGCTGTAATTCCCTTTCGTATAGCTAGTTGTATGTATTCTTCGCGGATATTTCGGTTTTCTGGTCTTTCTATCAAAATCAGACCATTTCTAATGAAAATTTTCACATCATTTCGCTGTGCCGAATAGATTTTGAGCCGGTGGTTTCTGGTAGAAAAAAGCGTATTTTCGTCAAAAATAGTTCTTTTCTCCTCTATTCTTTCTATTTTTTCGAGGCTTTTTTCTATCCATTCTAACCGAGTATCTACAATTTTTTCGGCATCGTCGAAACTTGCTTTTTCTGGGACTGTAACTATCACACCTTCAAATGGTTTCACTACTATTGAGAAGCGTTTGGAGCGTGCACTTTTTTTTAAAGTTATCTCGCCTATGCCTTTTCTGAAAATTATTTTCATTTTATTTTGTTAAAAATACTCAATATCAACCATTTGGTGTTTGCTTCGGAGCTTGTTTTGGTTTTTCGTCGCCAATAAATTTGGGCGGATTGCCTTTAAATTCTTTGCCTGCGCTAAGAATATGGCGTTTGCCTTCAGGTCCATCGAGTCTTTGAACGAAAAATCCAGCTGCTCTAAGTGCCTCTTTTACAGTTCCTTTTGAAGAATATGTTACCAAAAAACCATCTTTTCGTAAATGCTGAAAAATTTTTGAAAATAATTTTTCTGTCCACAATTCGGGTTGCACGTTGGGCGAAAAGGCATCGAAATAAACAATATCGTAATTCTGTGGAAATAAGGTTTTTAATACATCGTAAGGTATTTTAAATAATGTATTTCCATTTACAGTCATGTTTTTCATCCAATCTACCCAATGAATTTTACTGAACAAATATCCTGCATTTAAAATACTGCCATAGTTTATTTTGGCTATTTCATCGTCTTCGAGGGGGTATTTTTCTACGGCATGGTAAATAATTCTTTGCCCCGTTTTTTCAGCTTCTAAAAATGATAGCAAACAATTTAAACCTGTTCCAAAGCCAACTTCTAAAATAGAAACTACCGGTTTTTTTATTCTTTTGAACCCATTTTCGATGAAAATATGTTGCGCTTCTTGAATTGCTCCAAAACTTGAATGATAATGTTCGCCAAGTTCGGGAACATAAATAGTATGAGAGCCATCTTTGGTTGTTATTATTTGATGTTCTTTCATCGTTTTATTGGTATAAAAGTGATATCTATTTATAAATTACTGTACATTTAAAATGCCTTTTATTGATTTTATTGTTTTTGCAAATCTATCAAATTCTTTTTTACTTTTAGCAAATAAAGTTAATTTTCCTTTGAACATGCCATCTTTTGCATCTACATTAATCGAATGCAGGTCAATTCCGTTTTCTTTTTTTATCAAACTTGTGATGTTTGAAACAATGCCAACCGAGTTTATTCCTGTAATAATCAGGTCGCTCATGTATTCATAAACGGTTTTTTTCGTGTTCCATTGTGCCTTAACCACTCGGTATGGGTAGCGCGACATCATTTCAGCGGCATTTGGGCAGCTAACTTTGTGTATTCTAGTGCCTTTGCCTATGGTAATAAACCCAAAAATATTGTCGCCAAAAACGGGAGTGCAACACTTCGCTAGTTCAAAATCTAAACCTTTTACATTGTCGCCAATTAATAAATATTCGTTTGAGGCTTCTTCTTCGGGCGTTCCTCCTCGTTTTTCAAATTTGTCGTCTTCTATTTTTCTGTGCTGCCTTTGGGCTACATTTTTTTCGTCGAGTTTTAATTTATCCAGTATTTCTTTTATGCTTGTAATTTCCACCTTTCCTTCGCCTAAAGCTTGGTAAAGGTCAATTATTTTTCTCAAATTCAGCTCATTGCATATTTTCATCAGCGTTTCGTCGATAAATTCTACTTTGAGTTGCTTGAACTTGTACAAGAGCATATCTTTTCCCGCTGCAGCATCTTTATATTCTGATTCTTTGAGAGTTAGCTGAATTTTTTTCAACGCACGCGTTGTGTTTGCTATTTCGAGCCAACCCACGCTTGGTTTTTGATTTGGCGAGGTTTTTATTTCAATTTTGTCGCCGTTTTGAACTTCATATTTCAGCGATTTGTGGTGCTTGTCGTTCACAATTCCGCCGGTGCAGGTATCGCCAACTTTGGTGTGAATGGCATAAGCAAAATCGAGCAAAGTCGCATGAAGGCTCAGTTTTTTCAAATCGCCTTTGGGCGTAAAAACAAAAATGGTATCGGTATAAAGTTCGGCTTTTGACGACGAAATTTTTTCGGCTAAATTTTCGTCGGTATTTTCCAAAATTGTCCGTATTTTTTCGAGCCAGGCATCAGTATTTGACTTTGCATTGGTACTTTTGTATTTCCAGTGAGCAGCTTGTCCTTTTTCGGCTACTTCGTCCATGCGTTGCGTGCGTATTTGAATTTCCACCCATTTTCTGTCGAAGTTTGGAACGGCAACCGTAGTGTGCAAAGATTCATAACCACTTGATTCTTTGGGATTTGAAATCCAATCGCGCAAACGATTTGGGTTCGTTTCGTACCAATTGCTAATATTTGAATATACGTCCCAGCAATCTCTTTTTTCAATGAGCTTTGCATTTCGTATTTCTGTATCCAGCTCTTTTTCAAGCATATTTATTTCTTCTTGCATTTTTGAACGCAAGCCTATTTCGCTTTCATTAATTTTGTAAAGCGCTTTATATTTGAGTGTTATGTTGTCTCTTATAGAATTTGCCTTTTTGAAGTACTCGTCTTTTAAAATAATTCGTATCGCAAAAAGGTCGTAAATCTTTTCAAAAGTCGTTTTTTGCTTTTGCATCTTATTCCAAATCGAATAAATTGATTTGGGGCGACCTTTTATGGATATTTTGTAGCTATTTTTGTCGAAAAATTGTTGAATTGGTGCAATAAAATCTTTGATGAATTGCTCGCGGCTATCTTTGTCTTCGTTGAGTTTATTTTGAATGAAAAGGTACATTTCGTTGTGCAATTTTTTCATCGAAAGGTCTTCCAACTCAGTTTTGATTGCATAAAGTCCTAATCTGTGGGCAATTGGCGCGTAAATTACGCTTGTTTCTGTTGCAATTTTGCGTTGAATTTCCTCTTTGTATAAATCCAAATTGCGCATATCGAACAGAACCATAGCGAGTTTCACCAAAATGGAGCGCACATCATCGGCAAGCGTTAGCATAAGCGTGATGTAGTTTTCAGTTTGCACTGCAACTCGCTCTTTTTCACGCTCTTTCAGCTTTTTGTGCGAAATACTGCCGTCTGCCATTTCGCGGCTAATGGTTTCTTCCGTAATGCGTTGAACTTGAATTTCGTTTATTTTCGAAATGCCTTCAATAATAGCTGCAATTCTTTTATTATATTGATTTTCAATAAATTCTGTATCAAAATCTTCAAATTTTTTTACATTGAAAAGAATCAGAGCTATGAGCGATTCTGAGTTCAAATGCAATTCTTTCAATACAATTTTAACTAAATCAAAGAGTTTGTCTAAATAAATATCTTTGTTGTGCACGTTTACTTTGTGATAAACTGCGCTCAATAGATTCAATGTTTTAGTAACAAAATCTTTTTCTTTTTCAGTAAAAGTTGTTGATATTAAGCTATTTACATTTTCAGTGAAATTTGTTAAATTCATATTATTCGTTGTTTTTATTAAATTGCACAATTTTTAATCGCTTCAAATAAAAGAAGAAACCATAAAGTAGTAACCCAAAATCAATTACATATTTTGTTTTGCTAAGTAATTAAAAATAAGCAAATAGCAATGGTTTTTCTCAAAAATAAAATAGCACTAGTGCTTATTTATTTTTTATAATCATATTTTGTACCAAAAAATTTTGATAAGGTTTCCAAAAATCGAACTAAAAAAAACCTTGTATTTCTTAAATTGAAACTACAAGGCTTTGTTGTTAAATTGTTTTGTGTCAATTTGTTAATCCTTGTTCGCTTTTGCAATATCATTTCTGTAAAACATGCCATCGAAATGTATCTGTTTTATATTTTCATATACTAATTGTCGAGCTTTTTCGGTTGTTTCAGCCAGAGCCGTAACGGCTAAAACGCGCCCGCCGTTGGTTACTATTTTACCGTTTTTATTTTCTGTTCCTGCATGGAAAACAATTACTTGCTCATTTACTTTGTCCAAACCCAAAATTTCGATGCCTTTTGTGTAATTTTCAGGATAACCACCCGAAGCTGCAATTACTGTAACTGCTTTTTTATCAGTCCATTGCAAATCATTTGCTTCCAATGTTCCATCAATTGTTTTTTCTATAATC
>JAIFNL010000139.1 GCA_020047755.1 Bacteroidota bacterium | reverse complement strand
TGTGTTCTTTTTCCGAAAGCATTACCCTAGAAAGTACTCTTTTAAAAAAAGACAGAGACAAAAACGCTTTCATAGCCAAATACAACAGCTCTGGTAAGTTGGTTTGGGCTAAACACATAACAGGAGGCGATTCGTTTATTACCGGAGTTTGGGCATCTGATATTTCCTTTGACGAAAAAAACAATCAGTTGCTAATAAGTGGCAACTTTGCTGGCGAATGTAAATTTGGGTCTATTCCAATAAAAACACGCAAATTGGTTTTTGGACCCGGCGAAGTATTGTGGGGCAATGAAGTATTTCTTGCAAAATACTCATCAGAAGGTAATTGTACATCGGTAAATTCGATTATTACCGAAGCCAATGTAAACTATCTCGAAACCGATAGCCAAGGAAATATTTACCTTGGAGGGCATTTCAAAGGCGAGGTAGCACCTACCAAAACCGCTGACAATACCGGAATTGCTTACTTTTGTGGAAATCAAAAAATTAAAACAACAATCGACCCCGACATGGGACCTTCGGAAGAAGGATATATACTAAAACTAAACAGTCAAAACCAATTTCAGTGGATAGTGCGCAACGAGGGACGCTCTACCGATAGAATTATTGCATTTACTTTCGATGCCGACGGAAATATTTATGCTTGTAGCTTTGCTCATGTGGAAATAGGTATATCGGGCAAAACAAAAAAAATACCCATACAAGCAGTGCAAGGTACAGGCGAAGAATTGTACAAGGGCGAAATTATCATTACAAAAATTAATGCAGAGGGAGAACCCGAATGGTTGAAAATGTGTGGTGGTGTTGGTCAAGACAATGCCTACGACATTTGCTTAGTTAACAATACCCTCAAAGTTGCCGGTTTGCTTAGTGGAAATGTTACTTTTGAAAACAAAAATTATTTTATTTCCGGCAAATACAACGGAGTAATTATAAGCCTTGAGCTTTAAATGACGTTTAAGCTTGAATTGTGTCATTTTATATTGCTAACAGCCTAACCGACAGACCGACAAGTCGGTCGAACGGTTTTTGTTTTTTTAAAATTTTCAAAAAATGATGAGTTTTCTTTCAAACTCTATATAATTAAAGTTTGTTTATAAAGTCAAACAAACTAGCACAGTCTTTTAGTGAGGTGTAAAAAGAACAATAGAAGATTCGAGGCTTTAGCCCAAATTGGGGGCGTAGGCATTTTGGGCTAAAACCCGATTTTATGTGGTTTTCATTTCCCCGACCTGAAGGTCGGGGCTAATTAAAATAAAATTTAAACAACGTCTATTGGAATGTTTTCCTCCTTTACAAAAAAGAGATGCGTGTAGTGATACTAATTTTATAAAAGCCTAAGTACTAAATAATAATAAAAGTAGTGTAGAGGTGTATTTTGGAAAATATAAAGATTATTCAGTTCAAAAATGGGTTAGTGTAGGGTTTTTATAGGGGTAAAAAAATTGTGAGAACCAGTAATTGAATCTAAGTTTGTGCCAACAAATAAATCATCTGTACAATCTGCATGATGAAATATTCAATTAACACAAAACTCATATTCAAAATACTATGTTAAAAACAAAATTAAGAATTTTAGCTTTAGGTTTTGTACTCTTGCTTGCAACCAATGTGAGCATTGCACAAGAACATAGCCAAGACACAACCGTGCGATACGATGCTTACGGACAGAAAGTAAATAGAGTTTCGATGAATGCCGAAAGCAGAAATGGTATCTTGGTGTTTGAATCTGCTGACCAAAAAATGAAAACATGGTTCGACTTGCGTGTAAACTTCGATGGTGCACATTATTTCGACCAAGATGCTTACAATGAGCTTGGTAGTGGTCTTACCATTCGTCGTTTGCGTTTTGCAATGAAAACTATCTTGTACGACCACTGGACGGGTGAAGTAGATTTAAACTTTGCCGGTGGTGCTTTAGATGTAAAAGATGCTTCAAAGAACCTATTTCGATGGAAACCACCACCACTTCACGTTACCAAACTTTTGTGGAAGAGCCTTTTATGACTTCTTTCGCTCCTGCTCGTCAAATTGGTTTGAACGCAACTAAATACGGAGAGAAATACCTATTAGTTGGAGGTATTCATTTTAACGATGTAGAAAACCTCGAAGTTACTACTTATACCGAAGACGACAACAAAGCAAATGGTACCGACGAAGGTTATTCGCTTACAGGTAAAGGTGTTTTCCGTCCTATCAACAACGACAATAACCGTATTTCGATGCGTGATATGACCAGCATTAGCCGCAAGAAATATTTAGATACCGACGATATTACGAATGTAGAAAGCTATACTTTGCTTGCGGGCGAACTTTCGGCTGCTCACAAAAACATGCGCTTTTCTAGCGAATACATTCAAACCAATGTAACTCGCGAAGGCGAACTTGGTACTTTCAAAGCTAGTGGTATGTATGCTGCTGTTTCGTATTTGATATTTGGTGGCAAATACAACTACAACGACGAAGAAGGCGAATTTGCGCAAGTTTCGAGAGGCAAAGAATGGGGCGATGTAGAAGTTGCTTTCCGTTACGACTATGTAAATCTTAACGACAAATGGTGTTACTTACCATGCAAACCCCAACGTAAAATTCATGTTGAACTATTCCTACATCAACCACGACCGCTATGCTAGTGGAAAAGGAAAATTGTTTGTAGGTTTAGATGAAGAAGGTGCTCTAACAAAAGACTTTACCAAAGTAGTTGATGAAAACGGCACTGCCGGTGATGATTACGGATTTATTCAAGCTAGAATTGAAATTGACTTTTAATATTTTAAAGATATGAACAGAATTAAAATTTTTGTTGCGCTTTTGATTTTTAGCGCATTCCTTTTCCAATCGTGTGTAAAAGATGAACTTTTTGTAGATACCAATGTAGATTCAGATGTTGTATTGGTAATCAACGAGGTTAATTCAAATGCCGGCGACCCGATATTTCGGGCTTTGGTGTATATGACAAACCTGCTGCTCTTTTCACATTTCCTGCCGGAACTATTGTGCCAGCCGGAGGTTATTTTGCGGTGGTGTGCGATGTTGCATTAGCTGGTGGTAATCCTACTAATATTGGTGCTTTCGGAATCTCTTCGGGTGGCGAAAGTGTATTCTTGGTTGATGCTGCTGGTGCAGTAATTGACGAGGTTGCCGTTCCTGCTATGCCGCTAGGTGTTACTTATGCACGTATCCCAGATGGTGGTACTGTATGGTCAAATGCAAATGCTACTAAAGCCGCTGCCAACAGCAATACCAACGAAGCTCCTGCAATTATTGCCACTTTGATTCCTGCCCTTGACGACAATAACTATTTCGATTTGGTAGTTACTGCTTCCGATGCGGGTGGTGTGCGCGATGTGAAATTGTATTTAGACATAGCCGGAGATGTGAGAATTGTAGAAATGGCTCCTTCAACTTCGGGTACTTACAAATACCGCATTTCGGCAATGACACTTGGTACAGCATTCAAATATTATGTAGTTGCTACCGATGAAACTGGCAAGAAATCCTATTTCCCTGCCACAGCACCTGCAACTCCGGCTAGTCTTACGGTTCAAAACGGAGCACCAGCTTTTAAAACAGTGACTCTTTCAAATCAAAACCCTGCAAATGCGGAAGATGTCAATTTTACAGTAAGCATTACTGACAAAACTGGTGTAAAAGAAGTAAGATTGTACTATGTTATAGGCGATGCTCTTGCTGCTACAAAAACAACTATTATACTTACTTATGACAATGGCAACTGGGTAGGTACTATTCCCGGACAAGCTGATGGCACAAAAGTACGCTACTACCTAAGAGCTGAAGATTTAGGAGGTTTAAAAACCTATTATCCTCTTGAAACAGTAGTAGATGGTGTAGTAACTAGCCCATTTAACCATGATTTAGCTTCTACTTGGCCAGAATTTAACGTAGCTCCTGCTCCAAACTGGGGTGCATTAGTACTAAACGAAGTATGTGGATTGTATGACGATGGAGCTGGAAATACGAAAGATTGGGTTGAGTTTTACAATACTTCAAATGAAGAAGTAGATATAGCTGGTGTATATCTTGTGAAAGATGCTGCTGCTACTGTTTTTACTTTTCCTGCGGGAACAAAAATTGCAGCCAATTCGTATATCATTGTAGAACAAACTACTGGAGGTTTAACAGCCGGTATTTCCAATACAAAAGCAGTAAAATTAGAACTATACAACCCTAGAGGTGTTGCATTGAATTACTTAGAAAAAACTGCCGACAACTTGGGTGGTGCATCTGGGCATGCTAGCAACCAAAGCTATGCTCGTACTGCAGCAGGCGGCTGGGTTGTTAGTCCGGCTCACACAAGAGGTGCAGCTAATAGCAATGTAAAGAAAAAGTAATTAATCAAAATTTGATACGATGACCCACAAGTCATCGTATCAATAAATAACTAAGCCGAATGTATTTAAAGAAAAGTATCGTTGTTCTTAGCTTGTTGTTTTTGTTTGCCTGCGAAAAAGATGATGCCTTAGAAAACGAACTCTTTGTTGAGAAAATATACTCGGTAGATATTGACGAAATGTCGGGCTTAGCTCTTAGCAGTTCCGATATTTTATACACAGTTAGCGATAATACCAATACAATTTACAAATTATCCAGCACCGGAAAAATCCTTAGCTCATTTGCTTATGTAGGTCAAGATTTTGAAGGAATAGCCATAAACCCCACCAATAGAAACATCTATGTAGTTGAGGAACGAATGCGGCAAATTCTAGTATTCGATGTTTACGGCAACCTGTTGAATACCTTACAAGTAAATGTAGAAGTACGAGATTTGAACTCCGGATTGGAAGGCATTTGCATAAATCCACTAAACGGCAACATCTTTGTAATAAACGAAAAAAGTCCGGCAAAACTTATTGAGCTTAATAGCAACGGTTCGCTCATAAGCGAAACAAAGTTGAGCTTTGCTTCAGACTATTCCGACATTTGTTGTAGCCCCGATGGACAAGAACTCTGGATATTGAGCGATGAATCGAAAACAATTTCCATTTGCGACACAAAAGGAACGTTGATAAAACAATTTTCGGTAAAAATAAATCAAATGGAAGGTTTAGCCATCGACTTCAACAAAAATATTATTTATATAGTGAGCGATTCCTACAAGCAATTATATAAATTAACGATTAACGATTAACGATTAACGATTAACGATTAATGTTTAATGTTTAATGTTTAATGTTAATGTTTAATTAATTATAATTTTGGCTAATAAAAAATGAAAGAGAATATGTATTGGATAGAACTTCTTAACAAAACAGATTTTATAACTGAAAATCAATTTGAAAGCATTAACGAAGATGCAATAGAACTAATGAAATTAATTACAAGAATTATCATAACAGCAAAAAAAAACATTAATCGTTAATCGTTAATCGTTAAACATTAAAACAAATGTGCAGAAACAAGTTACTTTTTGAATATCGCGTCTTCGGTCAAGATTTTGGCGAAGCACAAGCGAAACTTTATGAGTTGGGAAAACAAGCTGAAGCAACTGAAAACTACGACTATTATATCCTTTCGGAAGGCAATACACGTAGCAATATTCTTATCAGAAATAAGCGACTTGTGATTAAAGAACTAATCTCGATAGGTAAAAAGCTCGAAAAGTGGAATGTAAACCAAGCAGAGCCTTTTCCGCTGAGCAAAGAATTTGTTGAAAACGTATTCTTTCCGGCAGTGGGAATAGAAGCACCTAACTTAGAAAGAGAAAGTTACGAAATTCTGCAATTTATAGAAGAAATTATTAATGCCGACCCCGATTTAAAACTCGTGGAGGTATATAAAAAGAAAACCGAATTTATTTACAACAATTGCAACTGCGAAATAGCCGAAAACTTAATTAATGGCGCATTTATTCGTACATTCAATATTGAGTCGGAAGTGGTTCAAGATGTATATACTATGCTCGAATATTTAGGCATCAACGGCGAATTTAAAAACACAAATTATCCTATGATTATCAGGCAAATTATAGGCTTAGAACCTTTGGTTAATTACAAATTGTAATGCTAACTAATTGGTAAGATGTGAACTAATTGATACGATGACTTGGAGTCATCGTATCAATAATGCCACGCAAAGTTTTTAACTTTGGCAAAGTTCGTAATCAATTAACAATAAACAATATACAATCATATAAATTATTTTAAAAAAATGGCAAAAGAAGAATTGAAAATTGGAGAGATTTCAAAACCACGTTTTGAATATAGAACATTTGGTCAAGATTTTGAAGACCAAGCGTATTTAATGTCGCGCTACTCAGCACCTGTACCACAAAAAGTATGGGAACGTCATTCAGACGAAATTTACATTGTATCGCGCACTAACGATGTGAACAACACAAAAATACGTGATGGCAAAATGGACATCAAAACCTTTGTGCAAGCTGTTGATGGTTTAGAGCAATGGAATCCGTTGATGAAAGGCGAATTTCCTATCAAAAAAGAAGTACTTGAAAACGAAGTGTTTCCAGCATTCAAAGTAGAAGGTTTGCCTAAGCTTGACAAAGCCGAATACTCTTACGATGAGTTCATTGGTATGATTAAAGCACACCCAGACTTGGCTGCCGTAAAAGTACACAAAGAGCGCTTTGGATACATGGTAAACAACACCATTTGCGAAGTAGGTAACATCTTAATCAACGGTGCTGCTATCGTTACCATCAACTCCGAATCTACCGAAGTGGAAGACATCAAAAAAACAATCAAAGACTGCGGACTAGAAGGCATGGAAAACATCAACTACCTACAAGCAATCAAACGCGTTATCGGAATGTCGGACGGAGATTTCGTTAGCTAGTTAATTATGAATTGATACGATGACTTTAAGTCATTATTTTTTAAACAATTGATACGATGACTTTAAGTCATCGTATCAATAAACTTAATAGCTTAACAATAGAAAAAATGGCAAAAGAAATAGAAAGAAAGTTTCTTGTGAAAGGCGAATTCAAATCACAAGCAGCAAAACAAACTCGCATTACACAAGGTTACATCTCGTCGATACCTGAGCGTACTGTAAGAGTAAGAGTAAAAGGCGATAAAGGTTTTATTACCATCAAAGGCATAGGCAATGCTTCGGGCGCAACTCGTTATGAGTGGGAAAAAGAAATTCCTGTTTCGGAAGTAAATGACTTATTGGCTATTTGCGAACCTGGCGTAATCGACAAAACTCGCTACATGATTAAAGCAGGAGAGTTCACTTTTGAAGTGGACGAATTTTATGGCGAAAACCAAGGTTTAATCGTTGCCGAAATAGAGCTAAAATCGGAAGAAGATACATTTGAGAAACCCGAATGGCTTGGCGAAGAAGTTACTGGAGATGTAAAATACTACAACTCTATGCTTATGAAAAACCCTTATACTAAATGGTAATTTTTTTTTAACGATTAATGATTAACGATTAACGATTAATGATTAATGATTAACGATTAATGTTTAATGTTTTTATATAAGTAAATGATTAGAATTAGTTTATACTATTTACGAATAAACTCTGCGAAACTTTGCGCTTTACTTTGCGGAACTCTGCGAGAAAATTCTATTTTGATTAATATAAACTAATTTCAAGCTCTTACTTAAATCCTTAAACATTAAAAATCATTTATCATTAATCGTTAAACATTAAACATTAATCGTTAAACATTAAACATTGAACATTGAAAAAATGGATATTCTGGATATGAAGAATTACCGGATAGAGAAACTTCCGGTACGGTCTAAATCAAATTTTGAACTTTTACTGCACAAAATAGGTTTTCCGCTTGCAATTATTGTTTTTTTGCTCATTTACTTTGTGTTAGATGTTGATTATTTGCACAATTTCAAGGTCGAAAGTTTAAGCAAAGAGGCGCAAGCACATTACAACGAATTAGGTGCACAAAACTTTATACGTGCCAATATAGCTATGTTGGCTATTTTCTTGGCGGCGCTTATCTTGTGGATAACCGAAGCCATTCCCAATTACCTTACTTCGCTCATGCTCATCATTGCCTTGGTGCTTACCGATGTGCTACCTGAGAAGGAAGCTTATGCTCAATTGGGGCATAAAGTAATGTGGTTGAACATTTTGTCGTTTATACTGGCGAGTATGCTGGTGGCAACGGGTGTGGCAAAGCGGTTTGCTTTGTGGTTTATTGTTCGCTTTGGTAAAAATGCCTCTTCTATATTCCTGAGTTTCATTGTTATCAACATGGTTTTGTCGCTCTTTATTTCGGCTACTACTGCCAAAGCTACTATCCTGTTGCCTATCTTTATGGTAGTTGCAGCCGTTTACGGTGCTACTGGCGGAAAAAATAGAAATAACTTTGGGCGTAACTTGGTATTACAAAACTTATTGCAGATTAATATTTCGGCAGGTGCTTTTGTAACGGGTTCGGGCGCAAACCTTTTGGCTGCCTCCATTATAGCCGGAGCTATTGGCTCCGAAGTATTTTTTTACGATTGGATGGAAGCCGCTGCGCCTTTGGCTATCATTCTTATATTTATTGGTTGGTTTCTAGGTTCTAAAGTATTCTTCCCTTTGAAAGAAAACGAAAAGCTACCACAAATAGAAGGTGGCATGGAACGCCTCAAAGAAGAATTGCACAAAATGGGAAAGCTCAAATTTTCAGAAGTAAAAGCCATTGTAATCTTTACGGCTATTCTTGGACTTTGGGTAACCGATGTATATCATGGAATTAGCCCTACGGCAGTAGCTTTTATGGGCGCAGTAATTGCGCTTATGCCCAAAATAGGCGTAGTAGAATGGAACGAAGTAGATATTCCTTGGCATCTTTTGATGTTCTCTGCGGGTGCTTACACTTTGGGTGCGGGCTTAGATATAACCGATTTGCCTTCTATTTCGGTCAATGCGGCTTTCGATGCTATGGGATTTGCCAAAGATACACCTTTCTGGGTGCTTTACCTTGCGCTTACCTTTGCCATGATTTTCAGCGCATTGATATTCGAGTCTAAAACAATGCGTGCCATGATTTTTGTGCCCATTGCTATTGGTGTAGCTTCACGATTTGGCTTTTCGATTATAAGCTTGGCATTGCCGGTAGCCCTATTAATCGAACACGTTTACGTGTTGCCTTTCAACAGTAAACCTGCACTGCTCTTGTATTCTACCGACCATTACAGCCTTACCGATACCTTCAAGTTTGGGTTTAGTATGCTTTGGGTGGCTTGGTTTATGATTATCCTCATGGGCGAAACCTATTTCCATTTCTTAGGAATTACACCCAACGGAGTGTTTTAGTTAATTGATAATTGATAATTGATAATTATAAGGTTAGCTAATTGATACAGGTGTCTCCAAGTCATCGTATCAATATTGCTAAGGTTGAGCAAGTACAAAACAGTATAGTCCGATAGGTATGTACGCTTTAAAAATTTAAAAACAGTATAGTCCGATAGGTATATACGCTTTAACAATTTAAAAATAGTATAGTCCGATAGGTATGTACGCTTTAAAAATTTAAAAACAGTATAGTCCGATAGGTATGTACGCTTTAAAAATTTAAAAACAGTATAGTCCGATAGGTATGTGCTGTTTTTGAAACGATAGGTATGTACTGTTTTTGAAACTCAAAAATGAATTTTCCGATAGGTATGTACTGTTTTTGAAACTCAAAAATGAATTTTCTTATAGGTATGTACTGTTTTGTACTTTCCAAATGCGTTCGTGGAAAAAATATTGACAATTTCACAGAGTACAAATAGCTTGGTGGCAATACAACGAACTATTTTATGATTGTAAAAATAGCTAGAACATTGGCTAATTGATACAGGTGGCTTTGAGTCATCTGTATCAATACAGCTAACAGCCCACGATTAATAATTAACCATTAACCATTAACCATTAATCATTAATCATTCAACCATTTAACAATTTAACCATTTGATATGTAATGAAAAAATTGTATAACAACCTAATCAACTTTTTAAGTTTTGCAAATGATTTGAGAAAACTCCGTCGTGCAATCAATCAAAGTATTGATGTGCCTGAAGTTATACAAGAATTTCCCGATTCGCACCCCAAAGGTTTCATCAAAGAATTTAAAAAACGACGCACTACCATAGCCGAAACCTATCTGCGCATTACAAAGAGCTTAGATGCAGCTAATTACAAAGAACGTATCGAAGCACTCAATCTACTTGCCGAGCATATCAATTATTCGCGCTCGTTGCAAATGCCTCTCAATGCGGCACGTGTGCAACTTGCTTTGATGAAAAAAGTAGTTCAAAGCCGTGGAAATAAACGTGTACAACTTGAGTACATGCGCGACTTTACCGTTTCTTCTTTCGGGCACCCACGTTCTATTCGTAAGTTTTTGAAGAAGTTGGACATGATAGAAGTACCCGAAACCGGAAAAGAGCTACGCGATTTGCGCATGGGTTGGGATTATCATGTGCACGACAACTCTTCGTATGGGCGCAAAGAACCTACCCAATTAATCATCGATGCCTTTATAAAAGGAATGTCGGAATTGACCATTGCCCACAACAACCTCAATGCCGAAGATGCGGTAAAAGAATCGCTCGAAGCAGGTCGTATTTTGGGCATCAAAGTAAACATAGCCATCGAATTTAGTGCTCACACACACGGAAAGCGTTTTCATTACATGTATATTTTGCCTCAGTTTTCGAGCAAAAAGAAACGATTCAAACAATTTTTGAAAGAAAAAGCCGACGATTTGAAAGAGTTTTTGCACGAACTTGATGAGAATGAAAAGAAACGCAAAATAGCCATCATACATTTAATCGATTATTTCAATATCGAGTTTTTGCCACAAATAAACAAAGGCTACGAACCGAACTCTATCTATTATTTAGCGCCTTTAACCATTGAAGATGAGGACGAATTGGATAGTGTTAAGCTGTTTTCGCGCCGTCAGTTGGGCGAATTTTTGTATCCTCGCATGAAAAAGGTACTCGAAAAAAGAGCTTTGTACATTACAGCTTTAAAGAATAGAGTATTCAATTTCCCCGAAAACTTTTCGGACAAAGAAAAACAAAACATTTTTAAGCGTTATGTAAAAATCAGAGAAGAGTACCGCACACTTTCTGCCGAAAAACTTAGAATAGAATACTTCTCGCATACCGAAAAAACAGAAGTAGAAACAGCGGTAAGCAGCTTGGACGATATTTACAAACTAGCTCAAAATACAGGTGCTCGAATCAAATTCATTCAACCCTTGGAGCATGGATTGCAAGAGGCAGTGTTTATGATTCTCGAAAATTACAAACTTATTTCGCTCACCGAAATATTTAACATGTACGACAGCATCGACACCAAAGAGTCTGAGTTTATTGCCTTTACTCGTTTTATTGAGCTATTAAACAATGGCGATGTAAAGGGCTTAGTTACTTTTTGTTGGAAGAACAATTTAGAAGTAAATGAAATAGACCTTGAAAATGCTGCAAAATATATCTTTGAAAATAAACTTATCCCAACCATAGGTAGCGATGCCACAGGGCGTTCTACCTTTGTACCTGGCATGGGATTCATTTTCCAAAGGCGCATTCGCAAAGAACAATTCAAGTATTTTACCAAAAGCCATTACAATTTACCAAGGGAGATTTCAGATTTAATCTACCGAATGGGCGATGCTCCCAAACCGCTCTTGGGCGAAAGCCATCAAGGGCAGATTATAAGCTTAGGGCAAATAGATAAGTATCAAGACAATGAGCTAGGCGATGAAAACAACGAACGATTAATATCCGTCTCTGATGCTTGGGAATATCTCAATCCGGCAATACGCAATTTTATATTTATTCTGATAGGTTTTATACCTGCTTATTTTACGGTAGGTATCGAATACGCTCTGCTGTGGTTTACTATTACCGGCTCACGCAATATATTTGTCGATTTGATTTCGGGCAATGGCTTTAGACCCAATCAATGGAATATCGAAAATATTAACTGGACAAATGTAGCCAATTCGCTCTTTTGGACTGGTTTCTCTGTGCCTATTTTAGGTTTTGTAAAAGCCCAATTCGATGTAATCTGGACAGCAGAGCACACCGGCGGAATGTACGAATTTAGTAAATTCTTCTTCATCAATACTGCCAACGGAATGTACTTAGCTTCACACAATTACATTCGTGGCTTCGACAAGGCAACCATCAAAGCAAACTTCTTCCGAAGCATTTTGGCTTGGCCCCTTGCTGCTGCATTTTCGCCACTTGGCAACACTTTAGGGGTGTTAAGTATTGTGCAAGCCAAATTTTGGTCAGACTTTGTGGCTGCCATTATAGAAGGTTCTGCCAAATACAAAAACATCTTGCAACTCAAAGCCCGAATAATGACCAGTTTACTGCCCGACTTGGAGCACGAAGGCGATATTCGTAAGCTGGCAATTCTCGACCTTATTTACTTAACGCACGAAAGTAGCAGAGCAAAAATAGTGTTGAAAAGGATTTTATTACCAAAAGATAATTTTTTCACACGAATCAAAAATATAGTTACCAAGAATATAGTAAAAGAAGCGAAACCTCACTATTTCAAAATGTTGCTCAAATGGTTTGAGACCAAAGAAAGTTACGAAAAAATAACTGAGTTTGTAATCAAAAACTACCAAAAAGAGCAAAGCGTCTATTTGCTTCGGCTTATTTCATTGAACTACATTAAGCTCCATACTTGGCTGAAGAAATTGGCAAAGCAATAACTGAACTAGCAATGAGTTTTGAAAAGTAAAATCAGGGCAGTATTTTTTGAGAAATCAATAATTTATTCTTTTAATAGCCCCGACCTTTTGGTTGGGGTTATTGATTTGCAATTATTTATATTTTCTGCATAGGTTACATTAACATATTCTTTAAAATTTTGAAACAACCTCTAACGGCTTGAAAAAAACACTTTTTTTTTACGCTCTCGAATTATTAACTTTGGTAGTATTGATTGTTTATCTAAAAAAACACGTTCGCACGAAGTCTATAAAACCAACAAAACCGTTGGAAGTACTCCTACGGTTTTGTTTTATACATGAAAAACACTAAGTAAGTTTATTGATTGTCGTAAATGCTTTTGCGATACGAATCGATAGGAGCACACGAGCAAGTTAAATTTCTGTCGCCATACGCATCGTCTATTCTACCAACGGCAGGCCAGAACTTATTGTCGGCAGTCCATTTGAGCGGAAAAGCAGCACTTGTGCGGCTGTAAGCGTGCGACCAGTTGTCGGCAGCAATAACTTCGGCAGTGTGCGGTGCATTTTTAAGCGCGTTGTCTTTGGCATCTGATTTTCCATTTTTAACGGCTTCTATTTCGTTGTAAATGCTAATCATTGCATCAATAAAACGGTCGAGCTCCTGTTTGCTTTCGCTTTCGGTTGGCTCTATCATCAATGTGCCATGAACAGGAAACGAAAGTGTTGGCGCATGGAAACCATAATCCATCAATCGCTTAGCTATGTCGGCTTCGCTAATGTCGGCTTCTTTTTTAAATCTGCGGCAATCCAAAATCATTTCGTGCGCTACACGTCCTACTTCGCCAGTGTATAAAATGTCGTAATATCCTTTGAGCATCGAAGCCATGTAGTTGGCATTCAGGATAGCATATTCAGTGGAATTTCTCAATCCTTTTTCGCCCAACATTTTGATGTATCCATAAGTAATCAGCAACACGTTGGCACTTCCAAAAGGCGCAGCCGATACGGCTTTGATTCCATTTTTACCACCCGTTTTCACTACTGGGTGCGAAGGTAAAAATTGAGCCAAATGTTTTGCCACAGCAATAGGTCCAACTCCAGGACCGCCGCCGCCGTGAGGAATAGCAAAGGTTTTGTGTAAGTTTAAGTGGCAAACATCGGCACCAATTCGAGCAGGATTGGTTAAGCCAACTTGTGCGTTCATGTTGGCACCGTCCATGTAAACTTGTCCGCCGTTTTGGTGAATTATTTCACACATTTCTACTATTGCCGACTCAAAAACACCGTGAGTAGAAGGATAAGTTACCATAAAAGCCGAAAGATTGTCTTTGTGTTCAATGGCTTTTTTGCGAAGGTCTTCTACCGAAATATTTCCGGCTACATCACATTCTACAATAACTACTTTCATGCCCGCCATTACAGCACTTGCCGGATTGGTTCCGTGTGCCGACGAAGGAATCAATGCTACATTGCGATGAGCTTGTCCGTTTGTTTTGTGATATTCATTTATAACCAAAAGACCAGCATATTCGCCCGCTGCACCAGAGTTGGGCTGCAACGAAACATCGGCAAAGCCAGTTATTTCGGATAAATCTTTGGTTAGCTCATCAATAATGTGGTGATATGCTTTTGCTTGATTTGCAGGCACAAAAGGGTGAATATTGGTAAATTCAGCCCATGTAATAGGTAGCATTTCGGTAGCCGCATTGAGCTTCATAGTGCACGAACCCAGCGAAATCATCGATTGGGTAAGTGAAATATCTCTGCGTTCTAGTCGCTTAATGTATCGCATCATTTCAGTTTCAGAATGATAGCGTTTGAACAAGTCGCCTTGTAAGAAAGTAGAAGTGCGTACTAATTTTTTATCAAAACAATATTCTTTGCTTGCTTTTTCTATTACCGAAGTTTTACCACCTATTGCTTTTGCAAAAATGGTGGTAATTAAATCGATGTCGTTTTCGGTTGTAGTTTCGTCGATGCTTATGCTTACACTATTTTTAGGCAAATAGAAGAAATTAACTTCGTATTTTAACGCTATTTTTTTAAGTTTCTTTTGCGGAATTTCGCCTAGTTTTATCACAATTGTATCAAAGAAATCTTTGTTTGCAATTCCAAAACCCATGTTTCGTAAGTTCAACGAAAGTTGAATGGTATGCTTGTGAATGTTTTTAGCAATAGCTTTTATTCCTTCTTCACCATGATAAACGGCATACATTCCAGCCATAGTAGCCAAAAGAGCTTGTGCAGTGCAAATGTTTGAAGTTGCTTTTTCGCGTTTTATGTGTTGTTCTCTGGTTTGAAGTGCCATGCGCAAAGCTTGGTTTCCGTTGGCATCTTTCGATACGCCAATGATTCTACCTGGCATATTGCGTTTGTAGCTTTCTTTGGTAGCAAAATAAGCGGCATGAGGACCTCCAAAACCCATAGGAACTCCCAAACGCTGTGTGTTTCCAACAACTACATCGGCTCCCCACTCACCTGGAGGAGTCAAGATAGCTAAGCTTAAAATATCGGCAGCTACCACAAGAGGAATATCTAGTTGTTTGAGTTTTGCAGCAAACTCGGTATAATTTCTAACGCTTCCGTTGGCTGCAGGGTATTGAACAAGAGCACCAAAAATAAGTTCTTTGGGTTCAAATTCAGAATATTTTCCTACTACCACTTCTATATCTAGCACTTCCGCGCGAGTTTTAAGCACATCGATGGTTTGCGGAAAAACATTTTTATCCACAAAAAAACGATTTGCGCCCGCTTTAACCGCATCGCGTTTGCGCGAGCCGTAAATCATAAGCATAGCTTCAGCAGCCGCAGTAGCCTCATCGAGAAGCGATGCGTTGGCAATTTCCATACCGGTAAGCTCAATAATAACTGTTTGAAAATTGAGCAAAGCTTCCAATCGTCCTTGCGAAATTTCGGCTTGATACGGAGTGTAAGAAGTGTACCACGATGGATTTTCTAAAATATTGCGCAAAATAACCGAAGGCGTATGCGTATTGTAGTAACCTTGACCAATATAGGTTTTGTAAATTTTGTTCTTGGCAGCTAGTTTTTTTATATGAGTTAAATATTCTTGCTCACTCATCTGCTGGTCAAGCTTCAAAGGCTTAGCAAGTCGAATGCCATCGGGCAAAGTTTGATAAATCAAATCGTCAATTGACGTTGCCCCAATTTTTTCGAGCATAAGAGCCGTTTCGTGTGCTCTGGGACCAATGTGTCTTGAAACAAATTCTTGCATTTTGTTTATAATTTAGAAGTTTCAATTTCGTAGCGAAATGTAAAACCTAAGTTTATATATTAATTTGATATTCAGAAATTTCAACCTTTATTTTTCAGATATAATTTTCCTAAAAAACAGTGCAAATGTATAACAAACTTATGTGAAAATATTTCATTCAAATAAGAAAAAATAGAAACTTGCATCTTAAACATGTTTTTTTTGAATAAATGATTGCTTGACGAATGTGTAAAAATAAAATCCCAACCAGCGTTAGCAAACTCTGGTTGGGATTACTAAAATAGAGTTTAAATTGTTAACTATTGTTGTTCCTTTTCAATTCAATACGAATTGCATCAATCTGCTGGTCTGATAATTTGGTCATTATTTTAATTGTTTCATTCTGAAAGCCAGCTATTATTCCGTTTTTTACTGTTTCATAAATGCCTTTCTCTATGCCTTTTTCCATGCCTTTCTCTATGCCTTTTTCAATCCCTTTTTCAATCCCTTTTTCCATGCCTTCTTCTATTCCTAATTTTCGTCCTTCTGAAAAACCTCGGCTTGGTTATCAATGTATTCCCATTCCGATTGGTCAAAGCTTTCGGTGTTTATGCGCTTTATGATTTCTACAAAAATATCGTCTTTCATGATTTAAGGGTGCTAAATACTTTGGTTTCGTTTTTAAAGATTGTTATTATTTTTCAATTCAATACGAATTGCATCAATCTGCTGGTCTGATAGTTTTGTCATTATTTTGATTGTTTCATTCTGAAAGCCAGCTATTATTCCGTTTTTTACTGTTTCATAAATGCCTTTTTCAATGCCTTCTTCAATTCCTAATTTTCGTCCTTCTTCGGCTTGGTTATCAATGTATTCCCATTCCGATTGGTCAAAGCTTTCGGTGTTTATGCGCTTTATGATTTCTACAAAAATATCGTCTTTCAAATATTTGTCAAACCATTCTTTTTCATTTAGTTTGTTGCGAGTTTTGTCGGCAAGCTCAAACCATGCCAAGTATTTGCTGTATTTTTGATTTTTGACAATATTAGGCTGAAAGGCATAAATTAATTTGTTTTTTTGAAGAAAATCTAATTTTCGGGTTTTATTATCAATTATTTCCAAACATTTTTCTCTTTCGGCAATTATATCCAAAATATTTTCTTTTTTCCACAAATTTTTGTTTCGTATAAAATCGTTTAGCGTTTCGCTTGTCATTGTATAAGAAACGAAATCTTCTTTAAAATTCATTGCATCGTCGGCAAGCCAAATTAAAGTAATGACCGGAATCAGCTTGTCGTAGTCTTTGATGTCGCGCTTTTTTTCGTCGCTTAACTTGATGCTTTTGTCGGGCATTTTTTCGAGTTGCAACACTGTGTTCATCGAATGATACATGTAAAAACGGTGAACAATGTCCGATTTGAACCACTGCTGCATGTCGATGATAACGTAACTGTCTTTGATTCTGCACCTAAAATCAAATTCAACAGCTGTGGAATTGTCCGTAATTTTATGTTTTGTTGGAAGTATTTCCAATTCATCGATGGTTATATCAAAAAAATCTTCCAGAAATCGCTTGGCTATGCGAGTTTCGGAAAAAACTTTCTTAAAATATCTGTCGTAATTTAAGGGTGCTAAATACATTTGTCTTAAAATTTGGATAGCGTAAATAGTAACTTTGAAATTATATTTAGATGCAAAGATAATGATAAATATTGAAAATTGCAACTTTAGCGCAACAAGTGTACTTTTTTAAACTATTGATAACTCAAAATAGTAAATGAAATTCTGTATTTTAATTATTTGATTATTAAAATATTAAAAAGAAATATAGTAAAAATAAAAACCCAACCAGCGGTAGCAAACACTGACTGGGTTTCGATTTGCAAAACTAGCTATTTAACCGTTTACTATTTCTTTAATTTCGGTTATTATTTTTTCGGCTAATTGCATTGAGGCTTTTTCGTTGGCACTTTCGGCATAAATACGAATAATAGGTTCGGTATTTGATTTGCGCAAATGTACCCACTCTTTTTCAAAATCTATTTTAACTCCATCGATAGTAGAAACTGAAATTCCAACTTTGTTGGTGTATTTTTCTTGCATTTTTACCAACAAGTTATCTACATCAATATCGGGTGTTAATTCTATTTTATTCTTGGAAATGAAATAATTAGGATACGATGCACGTAGCTGACTACATGTTTTTCCGGTTTTAGCTAAGTGAGTTAAAAACAAAGCAATGCCTACCAACGAATCGCGTCCGTAATGCAAGTCGGGGTAAATAACACCGCCGTTGCCTTCGCCACCAATTACGGCGTTTGTGGCTTTCATTTGTGCTACCACATTTACTTCGCCTACGGCAGCCGCTGTGTAAATTGCGCCTTTATTTTCAGTAACATCGCGCAATGCTCGGCTCGACGAAAGGTTAGAAACCGTATTGCCCAAAGTATGCGAAAGTACGTAATCGGCAACCGCCACAAGGGTGTATTCCTCGCCAAACATATCGCCGTTTTCGTCTAAGATAGCAAGTCTATCCACGTCAGGGTCAACCACAAAGCCTAAATCGACAGTAGAACTGCTTATGAGGTTTGCTATCTCTGTCAAATTTTCGGGAAGCGGTTCGGGGTTGTGAGGAAAATATCCATTAGGCTCGCAGAAGAGTTCGATAACTTCTTGTACTCCAAGCGCATTGAGCAAAGCAGGAATTGCAATTCCACCTACTGAATTTACGCAATCAATGGCAACTTTGAAATTTGCTTTCTTAATTGCTTCAACATCTACTAGCGGCAAATCCAAAATGGCTTGTATGTGGGCTTGCAGGTAGTTTTTTTGTTCTATTTTGCCCAATTCATCTACTTGCGAATAAATAAACGCTTCGTTTTCGGCTAAGATTAAAATCTCTTCGCCTTCTTTGGCATTTAAAAATTCCCCTTTTTCGTTTAGAAGTTTTAAGGCATTCCATTGTTTGGGGTTATGGCTGGCAGTGATAATAATTCCGCCTTGTGCTTTTTCAAATACTACTGCCATTTCGGTAGTAGGCGTGGTTGCCAGACCTATATCTACTACATCTATTCCCAAAGCTACAAGGCTCGACGTGAGAATGTTATTTACCATAGCACCCGAAATGCGAGCATCTCTACCTACTACTATTTTTATTTTTTTGCCATCATTTTTGCTTTTAATAAAAGTAGCATAAGCCGAAGTAAATTTTACAATATCGAGCGGAGTTAAGTTTTCTCCTGTTTTTCCACCTATCGTGCCTCTAATTCCTGAAATGGATTTGATTAAGGTCATAAGTTAGTAATTATTAAGTTTTTATTTCATTAATTTCTAATTCTAATTGTAGCCAAAGTTAAGGCTGAAGCTAAATCTACATAGTTGTCCCTAAACAATTATTGTTTTTTTTGTTTTTTCTTAATGCGTTTGCTTACAGCGTCTTTGTGTTTTTTTTCTATTTCTTCGGCTTCCACCATTAGTTTTTTCCAATTGCCATTTACTTCGCCTGTATAAACCAATGTGTCGGTATATTCTTCTTTGTCAATGTCTAACACTTGTATTTCTTTGGTTAAATATTCTTCTATTTCCGACAAAACAGCTTTCTCTTCTTCGCTGCAAAATGAAATGGCTTGTCCTCGTTCGTTGCCGCGCCCTGTACGTCCTACACGGTGCACGTAATTCTCAACCTTTTCGGGCAAATCGTAGTTCACAACAAATTCAACTCCCGAAATATCAATACCACGAGCACTTACATCGGTAGCAATCAAGACTTTTACTTCGCCACTTTTGAATTTTTTCAAGGCGTTGGTGCGTTCGCTTTGCCCTTTGTCGCCATGCAAGGTAGCTGAATTGATATTGACACGTTTCATGGCTTCCATTACACGCTCGGCGCGTATCTTGGTGCGCACAAAAACAAGAATTTTGCTTTCTAAGTGCTGATTTATTAAACGTTCCAAGAAAAAACGCTTGTCGTCCATTTCAATAAAAGCAACGGCGTGGTTTACGTTTTTAGCCACAGGGTCTTTGGGCGAAATTTGAATACGAACAGGCTTATTAACAAGAGAATAAGCAAGTTCTTTGATTGTAGGGCTTATGGTAGCAGAAAAGAACAAGGTTTGTCGTTTTTTGGGCAAAAAGCGAATTAAGTCGCGTATGTCTTTGATAAAACCAAGGTCGAGCATGTGGTCGGCTTCATCTAACACCAACAGTTCCACACGTTTAAAGTTAATGTATCCTTGGCTCACTAAGTCGAACATTCTGCCAGGAGTTGCAATTAAAATATCTGTTCCTTTTTGCAAATCAGCAATTTGCGAGTCCTGCTCTACTCCACCAAATACACACAAACTTGTTACTTTGGTATGTTTGGCAAGCGATTGAAACACTTCGTGTATTTGCATGGCAAGTTCGCGAGTCGGTTCCATCACCACACATTTAATGCCGTCGGGGCGGTCATCGTGCTTGCGTTTTTGCAAAAGGTCGATGATAGGAATTGCAAAGGCAGCCGTTTTTCCGGTTCCTGTTTGTGCAATGGCTAATACATCTTCGCCCCTGAGTATGTGGGGAATAGACTTAAATTGTATGTCGGTAGGTTTTACGTATCCTAGCTTGCTAATACTTTTCTTTAAGCCGTCGTTTATATTATAATCCTCAAATTTCATTGATTTTATATTCGTTTTGCTATTTTGTGTCTGAAACAAAATCCAAAATTACTGATTATTCGGCTTACTTCAAAAAAAAAACACTCCTTTATATAAGTTGTTGTTGTTTTAACATTTTTACAAACCAACATAAAAAGCTATTTAGTTTAAAATTAATACATTAATGATGTTTAAGAAATGAAATGAAATGACTATATTGTTGTTCGAAAATCAAAATAGTTGTACAAAATTCTAACATTTAAACATTTTAAGTAAGCTTAATGTAAAAAAAACAAAATAAAGTATCGGTTTTAATCTAAAAATTGTATTTTTGCAAACCAAATTTTAATTTAATTAGGAATTAGGAATTAATAATTAAAAATTAATAATTAATAATTAATAATTAGAGGTTGTTTAAAATTTACATTTTACGCTTATTAGCAACATAGTTGCGAAATCTTTGTAGAAATGAAATACAATTGCTTTTTTCAAGGTGCGTAGCACCGAAATATTTGGCGCGCAGCTACGCTGCTTTAAATTTATACTTATTTATTTTTCTACAAAGATTTCGTTCCTACGGAACTTTTGAATTTTTTAAACAAACTCTAAGTAAATAGCGAAATATCACAAAATAATATACGAATGGCAAAAAGAATAGAAATAAAAGAAGTTTTAGCCAACTTCAATGAAATAGGAATAGGCAACGACATTACCCTAAAAGGCTGGGTTAGAACAAAACGCAAAGGAAAACAAGTTCGCTTTTTATCCATCAACGACGGAAGTACCGTGAAAAATATTCAGGTAATAGCCGATACCGAAAAATTTGACCAACAACTAATCAGCGATATTTCTACCGGCACAAGTGTACGGATTTTGGGTACGCTCGTAGAATCGGTAGGCGAAGGTCAAGCGATTGAGGTTGTAGCCAAAGAGATAGAAATTTACGGAAAAGCCGACCCTGTTCGCTATCCGTTGCAAAAGAAAGAACACGGACGCGAGTTTCTTCGCGAAATAGCGCACTTGCGCCCAAGAACGGCTACTTTTAGCTCGGTGTTGCGTATGCGCCATGCGATGACTTTTGCCATTCATAAGTTCTTCAACGAGAGGGGTTTCTTTAATATTCACACTCCTATTATTACAGGTTCTGATGCCGAAGGTGCAGGCGAAATGTTTCAAGTAACAACGCTCGACCTTAAAAATCCGCCTCGCTCTAAAGACGGTGAGATTGATTACAAACTCGATTTCTTTGGACAAGCTACCAACTTAACTGTTTCGGGGCAGCTCGAGGGCGAGCTTTGCGCTACTGCGATAGGCAAAATTTATACTTTTGGTCCTACTTTCCGTGCCGAAAAGTCGAATACTCCGCGCCACTTAGCCGAATTTTGGATGATTGAACCCGAAATGGCTTTCTATGATATTTACGACAACATGAATTTGGCTGAGGAGTTTTTGAAATACCTCATCAAATATGCACTCGACAACAATTACGACGAGTTGGAATATTTAAACTCTCAAACAGACGACAACGCGCTTATCGACCGTTTGAAGTTTGTACTCGAAAACGATTTTGCCCGCATTACTTATACCGAAGCCATCGAAATACTCGAAAAAGCAGACAAAACGTTTGAATTTCCTGTAAAATGGGGCATCGATTTGCAATCGGAGCATGAGCGTTACCTTGTGGAACAGCATTTCAAAAAGCCAGTAATGGTTACAGCTTATCCTAAGGAAATCAAAGCCTTTTACATGAAAATGAACGACGATAACAAAACGGTGCGTGCGCTTGATGTTCTTTTCCCGCAAATAGGCGAAATCATTGGAGGTTCGGAGCGTGAAGACAATTACGAAGTGCTTTTGGCAAAAATGCAAGCTGCACACGTGCCTATTCACGAAATGGATTGGTACTTAGACACTCGCCGTTATGGTAGCGTGCCACATGCCGGCTTTGGTTTGGGTTTTGAGCGTT
>JAIFNL010000036.1 GCA_020047755.1 Bacteroidota bacterium | reverse complement strand
CGAAGTTAAATGTTGTGTTATTTAATTATTCAGTTTTAGTTAAGTCTTCATTTGTAATAGTATAAATAAAACGATACAATCCATCTTTAACTTGCCCCCCTGTATAATAATCAATAGATAATATATTCTTATCTTTTTGAGTATCTCTGGTAAATAGGACACAAACCGTGTCATTTACTAAAATTGTAGCAGAGTCGGCAACTATTCCAAAAGGGTAGGGGTATAATGCATTTTCACCATCTATCTCATACGAATACTTCAATTCCGAATTTGGATTGATATAAAATACGGTATCAATTGTTGAATAAAATTTAGTCTCAAACTTTGAAACTTTTATTTTTACATATTTTGAAGACTCATTCTTAACTACAAACTCTGTTAATGTAGAGTAGTCCTTGACGCAAGCAACTAAATGCAAACACACAAAAAATGAAATAACAATATTTTTTTTCATATTATTTATTTAAATTTAATAGCCATATTCAAAAAAAAAAATGAGTATGGCTATGATATTATAATTTACCAATAAAGAGAAAATAACTCATCAACATCATTATCAGTAACACCCGACAATTTATGATTTTTTATAGCTTCATGTAAACTACTTAATCCGTATGAGTTGCAAAGAATATTAAAATTAATATATGACAAAGTATAACCAGTAATCCTATCGTTAGGATAATCAAGACTGCCCTGTTGCCATATAATACCATTTATTCCACCGTTTCTTTGATTAAAATCATCTATCATATCAATAAAAACAGGCGAGTATTCCCAGTTATTCTGATTTCTTCTCCAAGTTTGCTTACCGGCTTCGTGATTATAATCTAACGCTGTTATACTGTTGTATTGAATACCAAGCTTATGATATTCATCGTTTGTTAATGCCCATTCCACAACTTGTGCCCAACTTTCATATATTACTTTTGATGTTTGCCAAAATTGATTATTACCCATATATTGTGAATGAGATTGATGTCCTAGTTCGTGAGTAGTTGTTCCAGAAATTTGATTTGTGGGTTAATATTTATCCAGTAAACTGTCTAAATGTTCATTTGAAAAAGAATAATAATATTTATATAAGTCTTCCTTTTCTTTTTTTCCATTATAACTATCAATACTTAGAATATTATTTTTATTATTGTCCAAATATCGAAGTTTTTGCTTATAAGTAATTATAATGGAATCATTTATATATATTTCAACAGAATCTGATGAAGCCCCAAAAGGGAAGGACGCAGGTGAATTTTCTCCTTTTATTATTTCAAAATAATTAAAATTTTCTCCAACTTGCAAATTTATGGTTGTATCATTATTATATCCCAATAAAGCAATATCTGTATTATAAACTACCATTTTAATATCGTAGGATGAATTATTATTAATATAAAAATAAGTAGTGGTCTCATACTCTTTTATACATGAATTAAGAGATATAAGTATTAAAATTGCTAAAATATTTATTATCGTTTTCATATTAAAAAATGTTAAAAGTTAAAAATAGCCTCCAAATATTAGTTATTGGGAGGCAAAATGTTTTTTTACCAGTATAGGGCAAATAATTCATCAATATCTGAATCTGTCACACTAGTAATTTTATTATTTTTAATAGCATCAAGTAAACTACTTAAACCATAGGAATTCCTCAAAATATTAGAGTTTATATAAGATAAAGTATAACCAGTTATTAAATCATTTGGATAATCAGAACCGAATAAAACTCTTTGGTTTCTGTTATCTATTAAATCAATAAAAATAGGAGAATATGCTTTATCATTCACAAAAGGCCAACTATTATGGTTATTGTATATATGGTTATAATTTATGGCGGTTGCAACAGAATATTTATTTCCAAGTTTATGGTATTCATCGTTTGTTAATGCCCATTCAACTGCATCTGCCCAGCTTTCATATATAATTTTTGATGTTTGCCAAAATTGATTATTACCTGTATATTGAGAATGAGACTGATGTCCTAGTTCGTGAGCAGTTGTTCCAAAAATTTGATTTGTGGGTTTGTAATTTCCGCTTGAATTTTTGCCCCAAATTTTTATATCTGGTAAAATACCACCAGCACTCCAATCTCCCCAAAATACACCTGTTCCTTCTTTATCAATATAACAAATCTTTGTCTTGCTGCCGTCTATTAAAATAGGTCTTTTTATTCCAAGATTATCACCATAAAAATGTTTATATGCAGCACGATGCATTGTTGCATACATGACAGATTCTCCGCCTCTAATATTCAAATTCCAATCTCCTTTTTGTTCTGGACCATTATACCAAGCTTGTAAGAAATTACCATTACGAATATCATAATCAGCCCTTTCCCATTTAATTGCATAATTAACTTCGTATCTAAATTGGCTTGTCTGAAAATATCCTCTACCATCTGTCAAATCAGTTTCAATGTGTGTAAACCAACGTGCGTGAACACTCGCTTGAACAAGTGGAATATATATACCTATTAAATCGTCCCATACAGTTATAATGCCCTTTGGTGTCCACTTAGAAGGCAATAGACCTTTTGTATTTTTAAAGTTACTTTCGGTCAAATTACCAGTCATACGAACCGATTCATATTCTAGCTCTGCTAAAAACTGGTTGATTGAAGAACCTTTTAAAGTCGTAGTATCCTCAATGGAAGGTATATAAACCTCGTACAATAATTCATTCTGAACATTCGGAATTTCATACCCTATCGGAACAACGCAATACTGATATGTTATAACAGTATCAGGTAAACTGGGGTCATGATAATATGTCCCCATATTAACGATTTCGTAATTTAAAGGATAATCGTAAAGAACAAACGACGTATCTGATTTTAATATTGACCACTCTTGTTCATTTTTTGGTAAAAACCTCAAATAAAGATGAGTAGGTTGAATATCAACATCAGGTGTACCCGATTTTGTAGATTTTAGATTTGAATATGCTTTTTTCATGTTCTTTAAGGCATACGGGTCTTCTAATTGCTTGCCAAGAGCAATTAAGCCATCACTTTGTTCAATTGGTATTTTTTCTTGATTATTAATATTACTAACGTTTAACGTTTCTTTCTGGCAGCTTGCAAAAAATAGTGCAAAAATTGCTGCAATTAAAATTCTTTTTTTTATCATTGTGAAATTTTTTAGTGAGGAACTGCAATTCCTCTGATTTAAAAATAAATTGATTTTTGGGCAAGTCGGTAGTTTATACTATCGGCTTGTTTTCATTTTGCAATAGTATACAAAATATTCTTCACAAAAAAAACGCACGCGTGCGTTTTTTTTGTAATTTGTATTGATTTACAATTTGTTGCAATTATGAAAAAAATAGAATATTTTGTATGTTTTAAAACAGACTATTTGTAAACGGTTACTGTTTAACGATTAATGTTTCATTAATAAAGCCCGTCGATAAACCTTTCGACGGGCTTTTTTCTTTTCCTAAATTTCAATCTCCTTTCTAATAGTTTTATCATTTTAAATATATATCTATTTTATTCAAAACTATAAATAATAATTGATTGAGTAAACTAATTTTGTTTTAAATTAAATTATAAATAGTTTGAATTTTATTGTTTTAATGTTAGAATTACATTAAAATAGTTTATTATTTGCTTTCATTTTTGTAGTAAAAAAGTTAAAAATGCCAGAAAATGGCTAGATAAAGTATTAATTTAACATCATTTTTAATCTAAATTTTAATTTAAGCATAAAAATTTAACATTTTATTTAATTTATTTTTATTTGTATTAAATATTGCGCAAATACCAGTAAAATAATAGTATTCAGCATTTTAAAAAGGTTTAACCTCCTACTCTATTCTCTTAAAGTATTACTTATTTTTATAAAAATAATAAAAAAAGTGCAAAAAAATTTGGAAGTAATAAAAAATCATATTATATTTGCATCAATTAATAATTAATACTAACAATTTAAATTTTAAAAATTATGAAACGTACAATTAAAATTAAGTTGAGTTTTGCACCCGAGGTTTCAACAACAGCTAGAAGAGCTGAATTGTTTAAATGGGCAAGAGGAGTTTACAAGATAACTAACATTATCGTCCTCGAAGAACAACATCTTGAGAGAATGAGTTACATCGTGATTCAGAATCCGAAATAAAAGAAGTTGTAACCTGTTAAAACAAAAGAGACCAGATGAAAAACTCTAAAAAAAAGCCTTACTCGATAGGATATTGAGTGAGGCTTATTTTTTTGCCCATTTTTTAACTCCCACAAAAACATTGTTTTCTTAAAAATTGTAAATTTTGGGTGTTTTTGAATGTATTAATTTGTTTTACCGAAAATTACACACTACTTTTGCAGCCTGAAAAAAAAATTAGACCTGTCAGGTTTTTTTGGGGCAGGACTCAGTAATCATTAATCATTTAGACAAATAGAATGGCTTTACAATGCGGAATTGTAGGATTGCCCAACGTGGGAAAATCTACATTATTTAATTGCTTATCGAATGCAAAAGCCCAATCGGCAAACTTTCCCTTCTGTACTATCGAACCCAATGTGGGCGTAATTACAGTTCCCGACCCTCGATTGAACAAATTGCAAGAACTTGTAAAACCCAACCGCGTTGTGCCTGCAACCGTCGAAATAGTCGATATTGCCGGCTTGGTAAAAGGTGCCAGCAAAGGCGAAGGTTTAGGCAACAAATTCCTTTCAAATATTCGCGAAACCAATGCAATTATCCACGTTTTGCGTTGTTTCGACGACGACAACGTTACGCACGTTGACGGTTCGGTAAATCCTGTTCGCGATAAAGAAATTATTGATTACGAGCTTCAGTTGAAAGACCTTGAAACCATAGAAACACGCATTCAAAAAGCTCAAAAGCTTGCCAAAGTAGGCGACAAAGCCGGCAAAACCTTGCTCGAAATGCTCGAAACTTATAAAAAACACCTCGAAAGTGGAAACCCAGCTCGTTCGGTGGATATTGATGAGGAAAAAAGACCCAAAGATTTGTTTTTGCTTACCGAAAAGCCGGTAATGTACGTTTGCAACGTAGATGAGGCTTCTATTTTGACAGGAAACAAGTACGTAGAGGCACTCAAAGAGGCAGTAAAAGACGAAAACGCCATGGTTTTGGTAATTGCGGCGCAAACCGAAGCCGAAATTGCGGAACTTGAAGAATACGAAGAGCGCAAAATGTTTTTGGAAGATTTGGGTTTAGAAGAAGCGGGAGTTGCCAAATTGATTCGCTCGGCTTACAGCTTGCTCAATTTGCAAACCTATTTCACAGCCGGCGTGCAAGAAGTGCGTGCTTGGACTTTCAAAAAAGACATGAAAGCCCCGCAAGCTGCCGGAATTATTCATACCGACTTTGAAAAAGGCTTCATTCGTGCCGAAGTGATTAAATACGAAACCTACATTTCCCTTGGCTCGGAACAAGCCTGCAAAGATGCCGGAAAAATGGCAGTAGAAGGCAAAGAATACGTAGTACAAGATGGTGATATAATGCACTTTAGATTTAACAATTAAATTGTTAAGCAGTATTGATACGATGACTCCAAAGTCATCGTATCAATAATTAAACAATAACTGAAAAAATGGATTTAATTTCGAGTGCCGATAATTTAAACGAGCAAAATGTTAGGAAGCTAACTGTATCCGAAGAATCTCGAAGTCAAATCGCTATTTACGAAGTATTTAGAGTAGTTGAAGGCAAGCCAAAATTCTTAAACGAGCATTTGTTGCGTTTGCGCAATTCGGCGGAGATTTTGGGAATAACTCTTTGGCTATCAGACCAAGAGATAGAAAATAGAGTTAAAGCTTTAATTCAACAACACAGCACCGATACAGGAAACGTAAAACTTGTTTTTGCGTCCGAAATTGCGAATTATATTTTAGCTGAAAGTTTTTCGGCTTTTTTTATTGCCCACAACTATCCTACACCTGAGCAATACACGAAAGGAGTTCCCACCGTTTTGCTTCACTCGGAACGCAAAACGCCCAATGCTAAAGTGTTTCAATCGAACCTTAGAGAGCAAGCCGATAATGCCATAAAGCAACACAATGCTTACGAAGCTATTTTGGTAAATACCGAAGGATTTATTACCGAAGGCAGCAAATCGAATATCTTTTTTGTGAAAGGAGAGGCTGTGTTCACGTCGCCATTGGAAAATGTTTTGCCAGGAGTTACTCGCCAAAAAGTGGTGGAACTTTGCACAACGAATCACATCATTTTGCACGAAAAGGCTGTAAGCACCAACGAATTGGCAAGTTTTGATGCCGCTTTCATTACAGGCACTTCGCCGCAGGTTTTGCCCATTTCAAACATCGAAAACATTTGCTTTGATGTGAATAACTTAATTTTGAGAAAGTTAATGCAACTTTTTAATCTAAAAGCAGAATAAAACAATTTACTTTTTTCTTAACATTCCAAAAAGTGTTTAATTGAAAAGAAAATTGTATATTTGCTAAGTATTAAAAAGAAGTTTAACTTAATAAATTTAAGCAAATGGGACGTATTATCGAAATATTAGTTTTTGTAGTGATATTGGTAGTTTTGTATAAATTCTTTAAAACATTTATCTTTTTGGCATTAATTGGCATAGCTGGTTATTATATTTATTTATTTCTGAAAAAAAAGGGAATACTTTAGCAACGATTGATTTTATTTAGACCTGAAATAGAGAACAATACAATTCTATTTGGTAAGGTTTATTTATTTAATTTCACTTAGCTTGCAGGTAAAAATAAGTTTGTTTTTGTACGAGGAATGTGTTTAACATTTATTTTTTGAAGAATTAATTTTCTATTAACTTGCAGCAAGCAAATTTGCTGTACTTTTGCGGTTGAAAACTAGGTGTAGATTAAAATTAAAAGAAAAACTGTTTTGTTTTTGAAAATATTTGAAAATAAAACGATTAAAATAAATAAAGTATGAAGAAAGTGAAAAGAATTGCTCTTGTAGCGCACGACAACCGAAAGAAGGATTTAGCCGA
>JAIFNL010000312.1 GCA_020047755.1 Bacteroidota bacterium | reverse complement strand
TGATTTTGTTTTAGTTACACTTGCTCAAACGCCAATTGCAAACGTGGATTACATTTTAACTAGCTCCGACAATAGCATTGAAAATGTGAATCTGCTTGCAAACGATAGCTTGTGGTTGCAAAAAGTAAACTTCTATATTGCCGAAGACCCGCAAAATGGAAAAATTAGCATCAATCCAGACCAAACTATTGACTATACGCCTCACGCTGGATATGTAGGTAGCGACGAATTTATTTATGAAATTTGTCTCGACCAATGTCCAAGTTTGTGCGATACTGCCATGGTTTATACCAATACTGAGGCTTATATTGAAGTTCCCGACATTATTACTCCAAACGGCGATGGTGATAACGATTACTTGATAATTATTGGTTTAGAGAATTATCCTGAAAACATTATTTACATTTACAACCGTTGGGGCAAAGAAGTTTTCAGGCAAGAAAATTATCAAAACGATTGGAATGGAACTTACAAAGGCAACGACCTTCCAGTAGGAACTTACTTCTTTGTTTTTATTGACAAAACAAATGGTAAGGCTGCTAAAAAAGGGTATATAACTTTACACAGATAGTTTTAATGGTTCTATGGTTTTATTGTTAAATGATTAATGATTAAATTGTTAAATTGTTTTTGATAACGAAGAAAATTGAAAAAATTGAATTTTTGAGAACTTTTTCATTCGCTTGTTTGTTATCTTATAACAATTTAACAATTTAACAATAGGACAATAGAAAACAATTGAGCATCAAAATACAGACAGATGAAAAAACTTTTTACAGTATTATTGGCTTTTGCCATAAGCCAAGCAGCGTTTTCGCAGCAAGAGGTTTGGTATTCAATGTTTTTTTCAAACAAAGTGCTATTAAATCCGGCATATACCGGTAGCCGAGATGCGTTGAATATTACGGGTTTTTATCGAAACCAATGGACTGGCTTTGACGGTGCGCCCGTTTCGCAATCCCTCACGGTGCATACTCCTTTTTTGAAACAAAAAATGGGGCTTGGCTTGTCATTAGAACATGACAAAATAGGGATAAATAATTCCATGTCGTTGCAGCTTTCGTATGCTTATCGGCTTCAACTTGGTTTTGGTCGATTGGCAATGGGTGTGCACGGAAAAATAGAGCGCGACAATATGAATTGGTCAAATTCAAATCCTTATACTTCGATTGACCAGAGTATTCCGTATAGCGACAATAGTTTGTTTTTACCAAACTTGGGTGCAGGGCTTTACTTCGACAATGATTTTATGTATCTTGGTATTTCAACTCCACATTTGGTCGAAAATACCATAGATTACTCTAACAGCGGAGGAGAAGTGAGCTCTGGCGCAAAACAAAACCGACATTATTATTTGATGGCTGGAGGTTTAATTGCCTTGAGCGAAAGTTTGTTGCTAAAACCTGCTTTGATGGCGCGCTATGTAGATAATTCGCCGGTAGAACTCGATTTCAATCTTAGCTTTTTGATTCGTGAAATGCTTTGGCTCGGAGTTTCGGCGCGAACAGGCAATACTTATTCAGCAATTGCGCAAGTTCACTTAAAAAATGAATGGGTAGTTGGCTATGCTTATGATTTTACATTTACAAAACTAAATAATTTTCAAAATGGAACGCACGAAATTATGTTTTCCATCGATTTTGGTAAAAAAATTAAAGGTTTTGACAACCCTCGGTATTTTTAGTAGTTACACTGTAAGCGATAACTTTGCCAAAGTTTTAAATTTTGGCAAAGTTGTAATTGCGAGAAAAACTTTTTGTAAAAAAACAATATTCTAAACAAATTTGTTTTATCGAATTTTTAGAATATAAAACAATAAAAGCAAATGAAAAAGAGTGTTTTAATCTTAGCCTTAATTTTTTTTAGCTTTGGTTTGCAAGCGCAAAGCAAAGCAGATAAATCTTATACAAATTTGGCGTATCAAAAAGCGATTAAAAGCTATTTGAAGACTCTTAAAACAAGTCCGAATGATGGCGATGTTTTATATAAGTTAGCCACTTCGTATCGGTTGAACAACGAAACCCTCGATGCTGAGCAATATTATGCAAAAGCGATTGTTTATTCCGAAAAATCCGATGCTAAATTGTTTTATGCTCAAATGTTATTGAGCAATGGCAAGTATTTGGAAGCCGAAAAGTGGTTCAATGAATATTCAAATATTGCACCCAACGAGCACGACAAGAAAAGTGCAAGTGAGTTTGCCGATTTTTGTGGTAAAATGGACAAAACAAAGAAGGAGAAACCAAAATTTGAGGTTAAGCCTGTTACTTTCAATACCGAAAGTTTAGATTTTAGCCCTTTTATTGCCGAAACGGGGGTTCTTTATTGTTCAAATAAGAAAAACCCGAAGAAAAAGCTCAACCAAAAAGACCCTTGGACAAACGAAAATTTTGTGAGTTTGTACCTTGTTGGCGACAGTTCGGGAACTTATACAGACAATGGTCTCTTTTTCAATAATATAGAAAATAAATACCATTTTGGTCCTTCGTGCATTTCGCCCGACGGCAAAACGATTTATTTTACAAAAAGCAATTATTTTGAGAAAAAACGCGGCACCGATGATAATTACAATACTCGCTTGAGTGTTTTTTATGCCGAAAAAACCGAAGAAGGTTGGGATAAATTTAGAAATTTACCATTCAATAGCGAGGATTATTCCAACTGCCACCCTGCTATTTCTGCCGACGACGATTTTATTCTTTTTGCATCGGATATGCCAGGCGGATTTGGTGGAATGGATTTGTATATTATCGAAAAAAATGATAAATTTTGGTCAGCACCCATCAATTTGGGCGAAGAAATAAATACCGTTGGAAATGAAGTATTTCCGTTTTTAGACTCTGAAAATAATCTTTATTTTTCATCGAATATGCACCCTGGGCTTGGAGGTCTTGACGTGTTTAGGGCTTCATTCAATATAGAGGAACGAACTTGGAGCGACCCTCAAAACATAGGCATTCCGATTAACAGCACTCGCGATGATTTTGGATATGTACTCAGCAAAGAACAAACCAAAGGCTATTTTAGTTCTAACAGAAAAGGTACCGATGATGATATTTACGAATTTAGTCCTATCGAATATGTGCCTAGCAAGAAAACTCATGAGCTAAATCCTGACAAAAAATACATCTGTGGTATCGTTATCAATAAAAAATATCAAAACCCCTTGGCAAATGCTCAGGTAACTTTAACCAACCGTTGTACGGGTGAGTTTCATACTGTTTTGACCGATGAATCGGGCAGTTTCTATTTTCCGCTCGATGATATGCCTTGCGAATATGATATTTCGGGCACAAAGGAGAAGTTTGAAGACAAATTGATGCTTATTTCTACCATCGATACTACCTTCGAAAATTGTTTTCAGGTTACAGTTCCCCTTACATTTATCGAAATTAATGTTCCCGATAGACTTTCGGGTGGAATAAAACTCGAAGAAGGTATGGTTTTAGAACTTTACCATGTTTATTTTGATTTGGATAAATACAAAATTCGCCCCGACGGCTATTCAGACTTGGTTGTTTTGTACGAACTTTTGAAAAAATATCCCGACATGACAGGTGAACTTAGCGGACACACCGACCGCCGAAATACTCACAAATACAACGAAACTCTTTCGTACAATAGGGCAAAGGCAGCTAGGGAATTTCTGGTAAACTTGGGAATTGCTGAAAATAGAATTTTGATAGCAGGATATGGCGAAACTAGGCTCAAAAATCATTGTGCCGATGGCGTAAATTGTTCAGAAGAAGAGCATCAACGTAATAGGAGAGTGGAGTTTAAGGTAATTCATTTGGGAAAAACACTCGAAAGTAAAGAAACACAAACCAAGGGCAGCGTTTCGGGACGCAAATAAGCACCATTGCTTATTTTATATTTTGTCCGATTCTGTAAAAGTCTGTTTTTCATTTAACAAATTTTATTTTGGGCAAGCTTTCCACAAAACCTGACAGATTTTTAAAGTCTTTCAAGGTGGGCTATAAAAAATTGCAATTTTTTATAGCCCACCTTGAAAGATTTTTTTTGTATTACATAATTAAAAATAAGGGCTAAAAAAACACAAAAAAGGTATTTTACATCGTAATCACTACATTTGTAAAAAAAACTCTGCGAAACTTTGCGATGGCTGTGCGATAAAATTTCCATCTAACCGCCAAGCTTCCCTAAGTTTTTTTTTATAAAAAAGCACTTTATCTAAAAACATTAAGGGCTTGATATTTTAACAAGAAAATATATCGCAAATCAAAATTAATTGTACGTTTCATTTTACCAAGTGCTTAAAAATAGGTAAATGGAAAAGGGTTATTTTAAAATAATAGTGAGGTGCTTAATTTGCTAATTGAGTGGGTGTAAGAAAATGAAAATTAGAACTATAGAACCACAAAACACATCTTTAAAAAAGATTAACAGGTCAATAGTTTTAAAAATGATTTTATTTTGTACTTTTGCATACTTTTTTTTAAATGTTAATACAAAATTTAGATTTGAATTAATGAAATTTGAAATAACCCATTTCGACCCCAAAAGCAACGCACGAAGAGGCGTAATCACTACCGACCACGGACAAATTCAAACTCCCATTTTTATGCCCGTAGGTACAGTAGGCTCTGTAAAAGGCGTTCACCAGCAAGAACTTGAAAATGACATAAATGCACAAATAATTTTAGGAAATACCTATCATTTGTATTTGCGCCCAGGCATCGAAATTATAAATAAAGCCGGAGGTTTGCACAAATTTATGAATTGGAATAGACCTATCTTGACAGATAGTGGTGGTTATCAGGTTTTTTCTCTTTCAGCAAATCGAAAATTAACACCCGAAGGTGCACACTTTCGCTCGCACATCGATGGCTCCAAACATTTATTTACTCCCGAAAGAGTGGTTGATATTCAGCGCAATATAGGCTCTGATATTTTAATGGCATTTGATGAATGTCCGCCTTATCCTTCTGATTATGCGTATGCAAAAAAATCGATGGAACTTACACATCAATGGCTCAAGCGCGGATTGGAACATTTTGATGCACAAGAACCTTTGTACGGACACAAGCAAGCCTTTTTCCCGATAGTGCAAGGCAGCACTTACACCGATTTGCGCAAGCAATCAGCCGAAACCATCGCCGCTTTTGGGCGCGAAGGCAATGCAATAGGCGGTTTGTCGGTAGGCGAACCAGTAGAAGAAATGTATAAAATGCTCGAAATTGTAAACGAAATACTACCAAAAGACAAACCACGTTATTTAATGGGAGTAGGAACTCCCATCAATATTTTGGAAGGCATCGAGCGTGGAACTGATATGTTCGACTGCGTAATGCCTACGCGCAACGGACGCAACGGCATGCTTTTTACCAGTGAAGGCATCATCAACATCAAAAACGAAAAGTGGAAAGCCGACTTTTCGCCTCTCGATGCCAACGGAACGTCCTTTGTAGATGCACATTATAGCAAAGCATACTTGAGGCATTTGTTTGTTGCCGGCGAAAGATTAGCTGCTCAAATTGCCAGTATTCACAACTTAGCTTTTTATTTAGAATTGGTACGCCAAGCTCGCCAAAAAATAGAATCGGGCGAATTTTCTTCTTGGAAAGCAATGATGGTGAAGAAATTAGGAAACAGACTTTGATTCAATTAAGAATTAGGAATTAGGAATTATTTTTAATTAAAAATAACAATTTAACAATTTAACATATTTATTTTGCTACAAAATTTTTATAATAAAATAAAATTACGCACCATCGACTTCTATATCATAAAGAAGTTTATTGGTACATTTGCTTTTTCGCTTACTATCATTGTTCTCATTTCGGTGGTATTTGATTATGCCGAAAAGGTTGATGATTTTATGGAAAATAAAGCACCTATATCCGAAATAATTTTCGATTATTATCTTAATTTTATTCCTTATTTTGCCAACCTTTTTAGCTATATTTTTACATTTATTACAGTAATTCTATTTACTTCGCGCATGGCAAGCGGCTCAGAGGTTATTGCAATTTTAAGCACCGGAATAAGCTACCGCCGAATGCTTTATCCTTATTTTATTTCGGCAACTATTATCGCTATTTTTTCCTTTTTATTGAGTGCTTTTGTTATTCCTTATGCCAACAAAGATAGACTTGCTTTTGAATATAAATATATATTAAACAACCCTTATGGCAATTACGAAAAAAACATACACCGCCAAATACGACCAGGTATTTTTGTGTACGCATCAAGCTACGATGGCAAAAGTCAAATAGCTCAGCGATTTTCGATTGAGAAATTTGAAAATGGAAAATTAATTTCAAAACTAAACTCCAATTATGCACAGTGGGATAGTACTTCGCAAAAATGGCACGTTTTTAATTACTATAACCGCGAAATAAAAGGTATGACCGAAGTAATTACGAAAGGCTTACAAATAGATACCTCGGCTTTTATTTTACCAACCGATTTTTCGAGAGGACGAAAAGTTCGTGAAACAATGAATATCAATGAATTAGATAGCTACATAAAAGAAGAACGCGCAAGAGGCTCCTCGGCTATTGAGCAGTTTGAAATAGAAAAATACAAACGCTTTGCAAGTCCTTTTGCAACCTACATTCTCATGTTGATTGGTGTATCGCTTTCCTCGCGCAAAGTTAGAGGAGGCACGGGTTTGCACGTGGGAATTGGAATATTTCTTAGCTTTTCGTATATTTTGTTTTTCGAAATTTTCAGTCAAGCCGCTATTGGTGGTGTAATTCCTTCTATTATAGCTGTTTGGATTCCAAATTTAATTTATGTTCTAATTGCATTCATTTTGTACAAACTAGCTCCCAAATAACAGAATAACATTCAATTATTTGGTAGTGTAAAAAAACAATTTAACAATGTAACAATTTGTTATTAGAATTTGGGGAAAATTGCGTAATTTTACTTTTCTTAGAATTTCGGTTACTATCAAGTTACGCTATCAATTATTTATATCTGAATGTGTTACAACAATAATAAAATTTCGTGCATTCGTGGCAAAAAAAGTATTTATTTATAAATTGTCATCTATTTTGCTCTATTCATTTTATTTACGATAGCAATTAAATAACCAAGAACCAAAAACGCACCCGGCGCAAGAACAAACATAATCATACCGTTACTTTCGGCACCAATAAATTTAAAATCGAAAATAGAGCCATTGCCCAAAATTTCGCGAATAGAACCGAGTAAAGTTAAAGCAAACGTAAAACCAAGCCCCATACCCAAACCATCGAGTATCGAATCAAGCGCATTATTTTGCGATGCAAAAGCCTCGGCACGTCCTAAAATAATACAGTTCACCACAATAAGAGGAATAAACAAGCCCAAAACCTCAAACAAATCCGGCAAATAAGCCTGCATCGAAAGCTCCACAACCGTTACAAACGAAGCGATAATAACAATAAACGACGGTATCCTCACCTTATCGGGAATAAAATCTTTTACCAACGAAATCACAAAGTTCGACATCACCAACACAAAAGTAGTTGCCAAACCCATTCCCATGCCATTAATTGCCGAAGTAGTTGTTCCTAGCGTTGGACACATTCCCAAAAGCAACACAAAAGTTGGGTTTTCTTTTAAAAAACCTTTCGTTATTATAGTTAACTTACTCATTGTTTTATAAATTAATAGTTCGTTAAACTTTGCCAAAGTTATAATTTGTAAATTGCTAAATAGCTAATTAAGCACCAGTGCTATTTTATTTTTGAGCAAACCTTTTGTTATTTGCTTGTTTTTAAGCACTTGGCAAAACGAAATATACAATTAATTTGGGTTCGCTACTTATCAATTTATTGCAAAAATTTTAGTTCAAATTATTTTCGTTCTTTTTTTTTTACACCGTAGGTGTAAAATAGCGATAGAAACAAATTCTCCCCTCACGCAGGTATCGCCCCAACGGGGCGAAATAGGTGGGGGAATTTCTTTTTCTATCGCTATTTGCCTTCTACGAAGGCTAAAAAAAATGGTACGAAAACGAAAATGATTTTTGACACCCCACCCGACA
>JAIFNL010000154.1 GCA_020047755.1 Bacteroidota bacterium | reverse complement strand
TTGAGTAAATTATTGTTTTAAAGTAAGAATTGCAAATTGAAAAATTGATTTTTGAGTTTTGGAAAATTGGTTTTTAGAAATTTCACGAACGTTTTTAGTCATATTTCAAGGTTTTTTGTAACTATTCTAAAAAATTTTGTTTTGCCAAAAAGTATTGCGTGCTGCAAAAAAGTCGTTTATTTTCTTAAAAAAAAGAGAGCTTTAGCGCAAAAAAAACGAAAACTAGAATTTTGCATTTGATTATCAATAACTTATAGCCTCTTTTTTTGAATTTTCTGTCAAAGTAGAGAAGAAAAACAATTATTGACTGAAATTAGAGATTTATTAAAAAAATAAGCAATAAGTAATGCGATAATTTGAATCATTAATTTTTCAATTTATCGCATTCTTGTATCAAAAAAAGAGAATATAGTTCAAAATCCTTTTTGCAATCGAATAATTCGGTCGGCTTGAAAAAGAGTTTGCAATTGGCGAATATCAAAAGCAACAAAATTCGACGATTGGTCGGTGTTTTGATTAATGGGCGCAATCATTTTTCCATTTTCAATGTACGAAGTTTTGTTTCCTTTGCGCAAAATAATCGCTCCTTCGTCTATTTTTGAAAACAAAACCGGTAAATTAATTACCGCAAATTTAACAAAATCGGTTAGTGTGTGCCGCTGATTGTTCCATTTAGAGCCGTTAGTAATGCCATAAACCAGAAAGTGCGCTTTGATTTTGAAAAATTCAGACAACCGTCTGTTTTCGTGAGCGTTGTGCTCGCGCATATAGCGCAAAGTGCAATCGTTGTACTGCTTGTAGAAATTGTCTCTAAATCGCTCTTGAACATAAATTTGCTGCCCTTTGGGGTTTTCAAAAACATAATCGATGCCATGATTTTGGTCGGCAAAGTTCAGTTTTTGAGCATCTACCACTTTTTCTTTCCAATTTAGCGGTTGGTAAATTTGCGAAAGTGCAAGCTGTTTGTGCACATAATCGGAAAACTCTCTATCGGAATTGTAGTAAGCCATAGAATAAGTTATTCGGTTTTTTTGTTGTTTATTAATTCTTGTATCAAAATATCTACTTTTTTTTCGAGAGCTTCCACTTTTTCTATCAAATCGTCGTTGTTGTCGCTTACCATAGCATCTACAAAAATGGAATTTACTAGCGAAAGCCCAAGTATCCCGCCCGTCATAAGAATAATTATAAAATAAGCTTTCCCAAAGAAAGAGACAATATCGCTCGAATCTTTTAAAATCTCTTCGGGTATTTCGTACCAGCCTTCTACTGTAAAAACTTTGAATGTAGAGTAGAATGATTTTATGGGGTCGCCAAAATATTCGGGCGAAATGTCTTTGAACAAATAGCACGAAAACACTGCTGTAACAAAGTTGTAGATAGCAAATCCCAACAAAATAAGCACCGAATCTTTTAAGGCAATTTTCACACCTTTTATTATTTGATTGATGCCCGGAATGAATTTCAAAAAACGGAAAAATTTAAAAACTCTCGAAATTCTAAACACCAATAAAAAATGCAAATCGGTAACTGCCGAAGGTATAAAAAGGTCGATAACAGAAGGCAAAGCTAAAATAACAAGCAAGGCATCGAGCTTATTCCAGCCCGATTCGGCGTATTTTTTAAATCCTAAGATGTTTATTTTCACAAGCATTTCTATTGCAAAAATGAGTGTGAATAAAACGTCGATGCTTACAATAATTCGATGCGCAAGGTGCGAAATATCAAAACCTTGCACAAAAATAGTGATTGAATTTAAAATAATAACTACAAGTATAAAACTGTCGTTTACAAAAAGCTCTTTGATTTTTTTCATACTTGAAACCAGTTAAGTCGTGAACAAAATTAATTGTCTATTTCGTTTTGCCAAGTGCTTAAAAATAAGCAAGTAGCAAGAGGCTTGCTCAAAAATAAAATAGCACTGGTGCTTAATTTATTTAGAGTAAATAGTAGTTTAAAAAAAACGCAAGCTTACAAAAGTTAGCTTGCGTTTTTTATTTTTGTTTTTTTTGAAAAAAATGAATTTAGCCAATCTTTTGTACTAAAAATAAGCAACTTCCGGTTTTTCAATGCCTTTGAGTTTGTTTATTTCGGTTAAAATGCTGTTGGCTAAGCTGCTTGCTCCAATTCTAAAATATTTAGAAACAAACCAAGAGTCGCCCAAATTGTGTTTTACAATGGCTAAATATTTTACAGCCTCGGTTCCGGTTGCAATGCCTCCTGCGGGTTTGAAGCCTACCATGCGTCCTGTTTTTTGGAAATACTCGGCTATGGCTTGGGTCATAATGTAAGCTGCTTCGAGCGTGGCTGCTGGTGTTGTTTTTCCGGTAGAAGTTTTAATAAAATCGGCACCGGCTTCCATTGCTAAAATGCTTGCTGTTTTTATGTTTTGCGGAGTATTTAGCACACCCGATTCCAATATTACTTTTAAATGAACAGAGCCTAACGCTTTTTTGAGTGCTTTTATTTCGTTGAAAACGGTTTCGTAGTCGCCATCTAAAAATTTACCCACCGAAATAACCATGTCAGCTTCATCGGCACCTCTTTTTGCAATAGCTTTACATTCAGCTTCTTTTATTTCGATAAAAGTTTGCGATGAGGGAAATGAACCTACAACAGAAGCTATTTTTAGATTTTTTACTTTTCTATCGGCTTTAATTACTTCTACAAAAGGCGGATACACACAAATAGCCGCTACATTCGGGATTTCTTGTGCATCAAAGTTTTCGTGAAAATAATTCACTTTATTTACCATCGAGGCTACCAAACTATTGGTATCCGTTTCTTTAAGAGTAGTTAAGTCGATTAAACCAAAGATTTTTGCTAAATTTTTAGCTGTATATAATTGCTTGCTATTGCCGGTAATTTCTTTAACCTTTTTTTCAAGCTCTTTTGTATCAATAGCTTTGCTGTATTTACTTATTATTTTTTCCATTTTTTTCAAAAACAACTATTATTGAAATAGAAATACGGTATTTTGTTTTTCTATTATACTAATTTTCAATTTATTCTATTTTACTAATCAAATAAAACACTGTTTTTTTGCTTGTCGAAATTTACATAAAAGTTTCAAAAACAAAAATAGTATTTTTAATTTTATAAATAAAATGTATTTTATTTATTTTTTATGCGTTAATTTTTCAATTTTATATTTTCAGCGTGCCTTTTGGCATCTCTATTTGTTTTTTTCTCTAAATTTTTTGTTAGCGCATCGGTCAAATCTATTCCTGTTTGATTGGCTATGCACATCAATACAAAAAGAACATCGGCAAGCTCGTCGGCTAAGTTTTTTTGCTCATCGGAAGCTTTGAACGATTGCTCGCCGTAAGTTCGAGCCATAATTCGTGCTACTTCGCCAACCTCTTCGGTGAGAATAGCCATGTTGGTTAGCTCGTTGTAATATCTTACGCCATATTGCTTTATCCAATGGTCTATTGTTTGTTGGGCTTGCTCAATTGTCATTTTTGTTGAAATTATAATTTGGTTTTTTCGCCATTTTAGAGTTTCCTTTTAAATATTCCAAAATTAAAGACTGAAATTCGTTTTCTTGATTATTTAAAAAAGCTACTTTTATGGGTAAAAAATAAAAATACCGTTTTATTTCGTCATCAAATTGGCTAAATTCATTCAAACGCATTGCGTCTTTTTCGGTTGTGATGATAAATTTGTTTTCTGAATTTAGTTTACGAAAATTGTGTAGAATAGTTTCAATGTCTCCGTTTTTAAAATTGTGATGATCCGAAAATTTGAGATGCTTTATGTCTGCTTTGGTTTGCTTCAAATACGAAATCATATCATCGGCTTGTGCTATTCCTGTAACAACAAGCAAGCTATTATTTTCGTTCAGCATTTCAATGTTTAGCTCAATGCTTCTGTCGAAAACATTTATCAAATTTTGATATTTCATGCGTGTGAAAAACAAGCTTTGATAGGCAAAAAGTTTTAAGTTTTCGAGCATTACACGTTGCTCCATTGGTTTTATATTTTCGGGTGTTTTGGTAACAATTACAATGTTTGCCCTTTTCTTTTGGCTTGCATTTTCGCGCAAGTTTCCGTAAGGCAAATAGCTGTCGTCTTTCAAAGGGCGGTTGTAATCGACCAAAAGAATCGAAAGTCCGGCTTTGACCCATCGATGTTGGTAAGCATCGTCGAGCAAAATAAGTTCAAGCTCTTCCGATTGGCTTAGTAGTTTGTTGATTCCGTTGACTCTGTTGGCATCTACTGCTACTTTTATTTTGGCGTGCGTTTGCTTTATGAGCTTTGGTTCGTCGCCTATTTCGAGTGAAGTAGAATGCTCGGTAGCATTCAAAAAGCCTTTGGTTTTTCGTTTGTAACCACGGCTTAGTGTGGCTAGTTGGTATTTGTCTTTCAAAAAATTGACTAAATATAGAACATGAGGCGTTTTTCCTGTTCCGCCTACGGTTATATTCCCTATGCTAATGATAGGAATTTCAAATTCTTTTGAATGAAAAACTTCAACATCGAACAAGAAATTTCTAATATCAACCACTAAGCGATACAGCAATGAAAATGGATACAGTAGTTTGTTTTTTGTTCGCATTTAGTTCGACAAAAACAGGTTAAATTGTTCTATTGTTAAATGGTTCTATTGTTAAATTGTTAAATTGTTACAGTGTTGTTTTATCATGAAAAATTAGAAAATTTACAATTTTAGCTAACGTTTTTAAAAATGCACTATTTTTTTTGCACTTCCAATAATTTAACAACTTAGCAATTTAGCAATTTAACAATTTAACAATAGAACAATAGAACAATAGAATTAATTATTGATGTAAAAATAAGGCAATCGAGCTTGAACTCCTTGCATTTTAGACAACGAATTGAGGTATTGATAATAACCGGCAGCTGCGCCTAAGTTTTTTTCTACCAATCGGCTTTCCATTTTTACCGAAAATTCTTCCATCAATTTTTGCATAAAATCTTTTTTAGCAGGATACTCTTTTATGTCGTATTTTTTAAGTTTTGCTTTTTCGGCAGCAATTTCTATGGCAACATCTAAACCTCCCAAAACATCTACTAAACCAATGCGAAGTGCATCTTGTCCAGCCCAAACTCTACCTTGTCCAATGCTGTCCACGTCGGCTTTGCTCATGCCTCTGCCATCGGCTACGTGTGAGATGAATACGTCGTAAATGCCTTCTACTTCGGCTTGAATGGTCATACGCTCAAACTCAGTCATTTCTTTGAGTGGCGACATTGCATCGGCGTAGGTATTGGTTTTAACGGTTTCTGTTTGAATACCTATTTTGTTGTTTACTAGCTCTTGTGCATTGAAAAGTAAACCAAAAACGCCAATAGAACCTGTTATGGTTGAGGCACTTGCTACGATAGTGTCGGCAGCGCACGAAATATAATATCCGCCCGATGCAGCTACATCGCCCATAGAGGCAATAACTGGTTTGTCTTTGCGAGCTAGCACTATTTCGCGCCAAATAATATCCGATGCAAGAGCACTTCCGCCAGGCGAATTAACGCGCAACACTATGGCTTTCACTTTTTTATCTTTTCGTGCTTTGCTAATGGCTTCGGCTATGGTAGTAGAACCAATGATTTGTTCGTCGCCTTCGCCTGTTACTATTTCGCCACTTGCGTAGATTACTGCAACATATTGTTTTGTAGAACTTTCCTCGTCTTCTTCTTCTTCGGCTTCAGCTTTTGAGTAATCGCTAATGGAAACAAATTTGATTTTATCGGTTTCTTTTAGTTTTGCCAACGCTTTTAATCTGTCCATAACTTGGTCTTCGTACAATAATTTGTCGATAAATTTATGTTCTAAAGCCGTTTTGGGGTTTACTACTTTTAGACTATCGGCAAGGAAATTGAGATGGTCTATGCTTATTTTTCGGCTTTCCGAAATGCCTTTTAGCATTACATTCCAGATAGCACCCATGTAACTAGCAACTTGTTCTTTGTTGGCTTCGCTCATTTTATTGTCGAGAAAAGGCTCAACGGCGGCTTTGAATTTTCCATGTCTGATAACAATTGGTTTTACGCCCCATTTTTCTAAGAAGTCTTTGAAAAACATTACTTGTGAGCTTAGCCCTACGTGCATAATCATTCCGGTAGGTTGAATGAATACGCTATCAGCCACCGAACTTAGGTAATAGGCAGCTTGCGAATACATATCGGAATAACTAATAATAAATTTTTTCGATTTTTTGAAATCCAATAAGGCATTTCTAATTTCTTCCATCGAAGCCGAACCTGCCATTACATCGGTAATATTCAAATAAATACCTTTGATGTTTTTGTCAGTTTTTGCTTTTTTGATGTTTTCAATAATAGTGGTTAGTCCTAATGCAGATTCGCCTGCACCAAAAGGGCTAATTTTATCGAACGGATTATCGGTCGAACGTTCGGCAATAGGTTGGGTAAGGTCTATTTTTAAAATGGTATTGGGTTTGATGGTTACTGGTTCGTCGCCTGAACTTATTGCTGCGCCTATAATTCCGGCAATAATAAGTACAAAAATTACTATCGCAAGCAAAATAGCGGTAAGCGATGCAAACAAATAGCTAAAAAAGTTTTTCATACAAATAAATTTTAAATAATTAAGAATTACTAAGTTATTTCATTTTCTATTTCTTTAAAAAAATGAGCAAACAAATTTTTATGTTTTTTGAGAAAATATAGAATGTGCAAATTTATAATTTTATATGTAAATTAAAAATCTTTTTTAGGAATATGTGGTGCAACAACGTTAATTGTTTATTTAATGCTGTTAATTGTTTGATATTTAATCAGAAACAAAAACATTTGCCATCTATATTTTCTATACTTCATAGAGGAGGTATTCGGAAAAAAATGAGTATAAATAGCTGTTTGGTTAGAAAAAACTATTCTATTTTTGCAAAGGCATAAAGCCGTGCCAAACGCTAAACACCACCGAAAACCACACAACTCCACTTAGGCAACGTGGGAGTGGCTTTTAGGCAAGCAAAATTTTGTTTTTCACACAAAAAAGCCGTAACTTTGCGACCTAGAAACAAACAATAGAAGCCATGAAACTACTCAATCCCATATAC
>JAIFNL010000266.1 GCA_020047755.1 Bacteroidota bacterium | reverse complement strand
AAATAATGAAACTACGACTATTTATTATTATTTTTTCGTCATTTTTTATAAGCAAATTGCATGCGCAAGATTTGGAAATTCCTGTAATTGACTCACTTACTGTAAGCCAAGAGGATTTGAGCGTTCGTATTACTTGGTCATACAAAAAAAAATCGGAAATAAATGGCTATCGCATAAAGCGCAGAGTTTACGGTGTTTCTGGCGTTATTGATGGCAGTTTTGTAAATATCATCACTATCCCCGACCCCAACCAAACATCGTTTGTGGATACAACTTCGAGCTATTCCCTAACACAAGCAGATTTGCGACAAGAGGCTTATGTAGTTGAAGCTTATCATTTTGACGGCACTAATTACGATTACAGCAATTTAAGCGAAGAGCATAAAACACTATGGCTCAAAACAATAGAGTTTAATAATTGTAAAAATGAAAATAAACTAAACTGGGAGCATTATGTAGGCTGGAAAGATAGTATTTCGGAGTACCAAATTTATTACAGTACGGCTTCAATGATTGATTATAAATTAGTTGCAAAGGTTTCAAGTTCTACGAAGCAGTTTATTCATTCTAATTTAAATTCCAATGAAACATATTATTATTTTATAAGAGCAAAACATAAAAACAATAAGAAAACAACTTCCTCAAATTACAACGCTGTTTATACTCGTCAACCACAACCTCCTTTTTATATGAATGCCGATGAATCTGAAGTAATTGAAAAAAATAAGGTAAAACTCTCTTTTTCAATTAGTTTAGGTTCAGAAATAGAAGATTTTAGACTTTTACGCGCTGAAAAAGAAAATGGCTCTTTTGAACTACTCAAAAAAGTCGAAATCAAAAATATTCCATTCCAATTGATTGATAGCGTGGACACTGAAAAGCAATTTTTTTATAAAATTATAGCATTCAACAATTGCGAACTATTGATTAAAGAAAGTAATATTACATCGAATATAGTTCTAAATCAGCAACTTTCTGAAAATGAATTTGGCTTAATAAAACTAAATTGGACAAGCTACAAAAGCTACGAAGCAGGCTTACAAAACTACAAGCTAATGAGGCAAATAGGAACAAATACTCCCGAAGAAATCGTTTCAACCACTGACACATTGGCGAGCGATGCCGCCGGAAGTTTAATTAACGACTTGATTGCAAATGGCAGTTTTGCTGGAAATATTTGCTACTATGTACAAGCTGTTGAAAACGAGGGAAGTAGCGCAAGTGTTAAAGGCATAAGCACTTCAAATGTTTCGTGCATTGCCCTCGAACCACAAGTTTTTGCACCAAATGCCTTTAATCCATTAAGTTACATTGATAAAAATAATGTTTTCAAGCCTTATATCTCCTTTGCTAAGACGTATAAATTGCAGATAATCAGCCGGTGGGGAAATGTAGTTTTTGAAACAGAAGACATAAATCAAGCTTGGGACGGGCGCATAAACGGCGAACTGGCACGCGAAGGAACTTACATTTATATAGTAAAAATAACAGCTCCAAACGACGAATATTTTGAGAAAGTAGGAAATATTACGGTTTTTTATTGAAGAAATAATAATAAATTTGCCGGTTTTTTATAAAAAACAAAATCCGAACCTAAAAAGATTCGGATTTTTTCGTGCCCAGAACAAGAATCGAACTTGCACTCCAGTAATAGGAACATGGCCCTCAACCATGCGCGTCTGCCAATTTCGCCATCTGGGCTTAGCGGGTGCAAAAGTATAAAAAAAATTTATATTGCAAAAAAAATATAAAACTTTTGCATTAAATTTTGCTTTATTTGTAGAAATAGGTATTTTTGATTGTTGTTTTTTCAGTAGATTTTATTTCAAAAAACACATATTTTGACTTATTAAAACTAAGATATAAATTTGATAATGAACAAATTAAAGATTACTTTACTTACGCTTTTGGTCGTAATTATATCAGCATTATTTGCTTTTATCTATTATTTGAAAAACTCAGAAGAGTTTTTGACAAAATTTGTTTTTGAAGATGGAAAAGCAAGTTTTGAATCTGACGAAGTCCAATTTTCTTTTTATGATTTTTCACCAAGCGAATCAAATTCTATTGAACTGAAAAAAATAGCAAGCATTGATTTTGATGACGACAACTTAAGCTTTCGGTCGTCTAAAAGCTTCATTTTCAATGGTAAGTTGAACGATTTTTCGGGCAAGCTAAAAGTAAAATTCAAAGTTCCGGAAGATTTGATTCAAGAATATGGTGAAAGTTTAGAATTTCATTTGTTCATTATTGCGTTCGAGGAATCTTATCGTATTCCATTGAAAGACACCGTTTTAATGCCAAATTATATGCGCATCAAAATTGATACCGAGAAAAAAGAAGCTTATGGCATTTACGATTTTTCAAACCATAGTTCCAAAGATGAAAACGTTGATTTTCAGATTGGTTTTGAGCTAATTTGTTATGAAGACCCACTCCTAACTAAGGAATCTGATTCGCATAATTTTCTGGCTCTCGATACCAAAAATCTTAGCGAAACTTCGTTGAATTACACATTGAGCGAACTTGATAGCCAATTTTCTAAAATTAGCAACTTAAATTTTGCGCCACGCCAAAGCTCAAAACCAATACAGGTTCGTTTTACCGATTTAACTGACAATGAAAGTGTCTATTTCATTCAAAATCTGTATGTTCCAGAAAAAAAGTGGATAGAAATTAATAAAAAACCTTATATAAATGTAGAGCCCGATAATTTGAGTAATTCCGAAATTAGTAATTTAAAAATGCTTTCAGGAAAAAGCTTAATGAGCTATTGTTTAAATAATTACAGTTTGAATAATGAATTCAATTGGGCAGTTGCCAATTGGTACGAATCCATTGCACTCAGCGATTCGTTGCATGTACAAGAATTTGAACCTCAAGATTTTAAGGCTTTAAATTCGCCATTTTTCTTCACTCAAAATGCTGAAAAATTTAATAGCTTGTTTTTTTCTTTTTTAATGCGCAAAGGAGGCTTATTTTTTGGCAGCGATTTGTACAAAACACTAAAAGACAATAATTTAAGTTTACAAAAAAATATGCAAAAAGTGCTAAACCAAAAACAGTTTAGCAACATTTATGTCGAATTTTTTGATGTACTTTTGCGCAATCCTCAAAAATTATATCCCGCTTTTACTAGCAATTCTTTTTTTGATTACTTGCCTTTCGACCGTGCACGAATGCAAGTAAAATTGGTTGGAAAAAAAATAGAAGTAACTCACAACGAAGAATTTAGCTTGGCTAAAAAACTAAATAATTCTTCAAAAAACACGTATTTGGTCAATTTTGAATTAGAAAATTATAGCGCAGCTTTCTTGAAATTTGATTTAAAAGCCTTAAATTCAGAAGCTAAAAAGAAGTTTTTAGATGGTGAATATAAATTGCGAATTTCGGTAAGCGGCGATGATGCCATCGGTGCTCTTATTTATCAAAATTTAGGTGGAAATTTAGTTTCAAGTGCTAAAAATACAGTTTTTTATACTTCAAATGGCATTTCAACTGCTGATTTTGAGTTTACTGGCGAGTATTTTTTAGCCATCGTAAATTTTGACAGCGCAGAGGTAGAAGCACCTATCCAAAAAAGTATTACAATTAAATTTGAAATAATTGAATAGTTAAGTAATTAATTATAAAATATTTACATTCAATTAATCGTTTAAATTTGCCTATCTTTTTATTTAATAGTCAATTTTAAAAATATAACTACTATTTCTGCGTTTTACTAGCAGAATGTTTCATAATTTTTATTTTTGTCAGAAACCCTCGCTTTCCCTCCGGCGAGGGTTTTATTTTTTTACAAACAAAAAGCCCGCTTTTGTAGCGAGCTTTTTGCTAAAAAAAACAGATATTTTAAAACGGAAAAAATTATCGTTTATAGCGTTGAAAAGCACCAATTACATCGCAGCCACCAAACATTATAAAACCTTCGATAACAAGGGTTTTGCCAGGTAAAACTTGAATAGTTTGACTAAAACGCTTATCATTCACACCACCCAAAACTACATCGGCATTCATATCTATTTTCCAATCAGATGGAACAATCAACTTTATGCCTCCAAACAAAATCATAACGTTGAGAACATTTAAGCCATCAGAAAGCTCAGCATCAGACAAATCGACATCAAAACCGCCAAAAACCGCCGTAAGATTCCCGCCTTTAAAAGAAGAAGAAACTATTTTTTTTTTACCGCCGCCAAAAAAAGCTGTTCCATTCATCACGTCATCGCCTTCATATTCATTATCAACACTGTAATTCCCTCCTCTACGCGAAAAAATGATATAAACTCCTATAATAATGAACAAAACTGGCCAAAATAAATGGTGAAAATTAAACGGAAAATGTAGCAAATTTGGCAATAAGAAAAACCCTCCGATGGTAATTAAAATAATACCCGTTAATTTTCGGCGTTCGTTGATTAAAAAAACAACACCTATTAAAATGAGCAGCGTTTTCCAATTAAAAAAATTATCGATAATAAAATGCGGCAATACTTCCAAATTTTTCAACATAAATAGTACGCCCAACAATACGAGCACAATCCCTACTGTTATACTTTTGTGATTTTTGTTATAGTGTTCCATGACTTTAAATCGTTTTAAGTTTTTACTTTGTTTTAATTTTGATACAAAAATAGAACGAAAAATAGGCTGAAAAAAGTAGAAATCGGTGAAAGGCAAAGAATAGTCGATAAACTAAGAAATTGAAATAAAAAAGCCATTTTTCGTTCTTTTTATCGAAAAATGGCTTTGTTTTTTTAGAAAGACATCAAACTACCAAGCAAATAAAGGTCTGTTTTCCATTAGACCGTTAATTTGCTTTTTCACACTGGCTATAAGTGATTCATTTTCAATGTTTGTGATAATTTCGTCCATCAAACCAACAATTTGCACAATTGTTTCCTCTTTTACGCCACGCGTAGTAATTGCTGGTGTTCCTACTCTAATTCCCGAAGTTTGGAAAGGCGAACGCGAATCGAAAGGCACCATATTTTTATTGATGGTAATATCAGCTTTAACAAGCGTATTTTCAACCACTTTGCCCGAAATTGCAGGTACTTTGGTGCGCAAATCAATCAACATAGAGTGATTGTCGGTTCCGCCTGAAATTACTTTGTAGCCTCTGTCAGTGAAGGCTTTAGCCATAGCTTTTGCATTTTTCATCACCTGCTCTTGATACACTCTGAAATTATCGGAAAGAGCTTCTCCAAAAGCAACCGCTTTTCCAGCAATAACGTGTTCAAGTGGTCCGCCTTGAATGCCTGGAAATACAGCAGAATCGAACAAAGCTGACATCAATTTTGTTTCGCCTTTTGGTGTTTTTTTGCCAAATGGATTTTCAAAATCTTTGCCCATCATAATAATTCCTCCACGAGGACCGCGCAATGTTTTGTGAGTTGTAGAAGTTACCACATGGCAATGCTGCATCGGATTATTGAGTAACCCCTTGGCTATCAAGCCAGCAGGGTGAGCTATGTCGAGCATAAGCAGAGCACCTATTTTGTCGGCAATGGCACGCATGCGCTCATAATCCCAGTCTCTGGAATAAGCTGAAGCTCCGCCAATTATCAATTTTGGCTTATGCTCTAATGCCAGTTTTTCCATTTGGTCATAATCAACAGTTCCAGTTTCTTCCTTTACACCGTAAGCTATTGGTCTATAAAGGATTCCAGATGAGTTTACAAGTGAACCATGGCTCAAATGCCCCCCATGCGATAAGTCTAAACCAAGAAAAGAATCGCCCGGATTTAAAATAGTCATTAAAACAGCCATATTTGCTTGTGCTCCCGAATGTGGCTGAACATTAGCATATTCGGCACCAAAAAGAGCTTTCAAGCGATCAATTGCAATTTGTTCAGTTTCATCAACTACCTCACAGCCACCATAATAACGTTTTCCTGGGTAACCTTCGGCATATTTATTGGTCAAAACAGAACCCATTGCAGCCATAACCTCCTCGCTTACAAAGTTTTCTGAAGCAATTAGCTCCACGCCTTTCGTTTGACGCTCTTTTTCCTTTGCAATCAAATCAAATATTTGTGTATCTTTCATAATTTCTTTTTTAAGATATTTTGTGGTTTAAAAATCGTTTTTGTCAATGAATTTTTTTGCAAAAATAACTAATTTTTGAATACCTAAAACTTTTAAAATATGTTATAAAATTAGTTTTTAGTTTTAGTATGTATTTATGAAATAAATTGTTCGGGAAATACACTTATATTGTTCATATTCTGAATTATAAAAGATTAAAATTTGAGTACACCACAAGAAAGTAAGTTTAAATGCCAGTGGTTTTGAAATTTTATAAAAAAAATTGTATTTTTGTTTTTTGTAAATAAAGTTAGGCTAAGTATTAAAGTGTTATGTAATTTATAAATTGCACGAGATTTTGTAACTTATAATTTATAAAAAAATAGAATAATTCAACTGTATATTATTTTTTTATATGAAAACAAGAACGGAAAAAGATTTTTTAGGCGCAATGGAAATTCCGACAGGAGCACTGTACGGAATACACTCGATGCGTGCAAAAAACAATTTCCCTATCAATGATCAATTTCCGATAGAATGGTACAAAGCCATTGGTACAGTGAAACTTGCATGCTATTTGACCTATCAAAAGTTCAAAAAAGCAATTGTATCAAAATATGGCTCGCAATATTCTGTTTTAAAGCTAATGACTGACGAACAGATTAATGCCCTGATAAATAGTTCAGAAAAAGTTTCGGAAGGTATTTATTTTGACCAATTCATCGTTCCAGCCACACAAGGCGGCGCAGGAACGAGCATCAATATGAATGTGAATGAAATAATTACAAATCTGGCACTCAGATATTTAAAGCAAGATTTTGGGCGATACGAATACCTCGACCCTATTGAGCAGGCTAATATTTATCAAAGTACAAATGACGTAATTCCGAGTTCTCTAAAATTAGCTGTAATTCAATTACTTACAGTTTTAGAAGAAAAAATTAACGAGCTTCGCTTCGACATCGAAAAACTTGAAAAACAGCATCGTAGCACACTTCGCCTATCCTATACTCAAATGCAAGAAGCAGTTCCATCATCGTATGGAATTTTGTTTTCGACTTATAATGAGGCACTTTCGCGCGATTGGTGGCGAGTTTCTAAGGCTTTTGAACGCATAAAAGTAATCAATTTGGGCGGCGGTGCAACCGGAACAGCTTTGGCAATTCCACGTTTTTTTGTGATGGAGGTAACCAATACACTACAAAATATCTGCAAATTGCCACTCACACGAAGCGAAAATTTGGCAGATGCTACCAACAATGCCGATAGTTTTGTAGAAGTTCATGCTATTTTGAAAGCGCATGCCGTAAACTTAGAAAAAATAGTTTCCGATATGCGGTTGTTGTCTTCTAATATTTTGGTTATCAATGAAATAGAGATTCCTCAAAAACAAACTGGAAGTTCGATAATGCCAGCGAAAATAAATCCAGTGATAGTAGAATTTGTAGTTTCGGCTGTTCACAAAATTTATGCTAATGATATGTTAATAAGCTCATTAAGTGGTTTAGGCTGCTTAGATTTGAATGCTTATTTGCCTTCTATCGGAAATGCGCTGATTGATTCGCTAAAGCTTTTAATTGCTTGTAATTCAACGCTTAAAGAGAATTTATTTTCGAATGTAAAAATTAATAAAAGTTTTGCAGAAAAAAAACTTTTCAGTAGCCCTTCTATTAGCACAGCACTCACTCCTTTTATTGGTTATCACAAAGCCGCAGAATTAGCTAACTACATGAAAAACAAAGAAGTAAATATTTTCAAAGCAAACAATGACTTGAATTTAATATCCGAAACACAACTACAAGCTATTTTAAAATCAGAAAATTTATTAAAAAATGGATTTCTACTGTCGGAAATTTTTCATGAATAGAGTATATTTTTTTTAAAAGAATTTTATTTAATTCAAAAAAATCATTATATTTACAAACGCTTAAAAATAATAACTAGCAAAATTTTTACACTTTCAATATAAAATGATATACTTTTTTATATTTGAATTTACAATTAACTATAATTTTATTTCAATAGAATTCACTCGATAAGCTATGGCAAAAAAGTTAAAAAAGGCTTTACTTAAACTTACAATAAAAAATAAACTTTTTATTTTTGTACTTTCGGCAACCATAATTGTAGTAGGAATTATCATTTCATATTTCTTATATAATTTTAATAAACGAGCATTTAGCGATGCCCAAAAATATGCAAAATCGTATGCGTATCAAACCGCTGCTACCATAGAAACAGAAATGAATGGATACATTGCAACTTGCTCTGTTTTAGCATACAACAATAGTAATTATTTTCAAAATTCAACTCCCGAAGTATTAAATTCAACAAAATTTTTACTCGAAAAAATAATACACGAAAAAGCCGAATTTGTTTCTACATGGTCGCACTGGGAATTGAAAGAACTAGAACCAAACTATGAAAAAGATTTTGGTCGACAGCGATTTTTATATTTTAGAGACTCAACAAACCAAATCAATTTACGCGAAGATTTAATGGATACTTTATTTGAAAATAAAGGCAACTATTATAAAATTAAACAAAAACCAGAGCTAACTATCTTAGAACCTTATACTTTTTCGTATAAAGCAAACTCTACCGACTCAGTGTTTTTAACAAGCATCTGTGTCCCTTTTTTCAATGAAAACCGTTTTGCAGGAGTTGCGGGGATAGATATTACCTTAAAACATTACGAAGAATTTATTGCAAATTTAAAAGTATTTGAAACTGGATATGCTTATTTGCTTTCTAACGATAGTAAATATATTTCGCACATAGACAGAAAGTTAGTTGGTGATTATTTCAAAAATATAAATCCAGAAGAAGACAGTATTTTTCACATTAGCGAAAAAATAAAACAGGGAAAAGAAATTGGATTTATGACTACGCTTTCCGAAACGAACGAACAAGTTTATGTACTTCATGTGCCAGTGAAAATAGGCAACACAAACAAATCATGGTCGCTCGGTATGATTATTCCAATGAATAATGTTTTAAAGGATTCGAAGAAAATATTGATAAACTCATTAATTTTTGCCTTAATTGGCTTGATTTTATTGATAATCAGTATTTTATTGATTTCAAAAAACATCAATAAATCCATTGCGGTAGGCGTAAAATATACAGAAGAAATAAGCAAAGGAAATTTAAATTCTGAAATAACTGTAAAAAACCAAGATGAAATTGGCGAATTGACAAATCATATAAAGCTAATGACTAGCAAGTTAAAGGCAATAGTCATAAAAATAAAATCCATTTCAAACGATTTGAAAACCAATGGAAAAAGCCTGCTTACTAATTCGCGCGAACTTACTATTAATGTGTCATTTGAAAGAAATAGAGCCGATGACGTGAACCATGTGGTAGAAGAAATGCAGGAAAATATAAAAAACAATGCACACAACTCGGCAGAAGCCGAAAGAATTACAGAAGGAATAGCCAAGCAAATATCTAACAACACAATAGAATCGAGAGAAGCTGTAAATGTAATGAAGCTTGTAGCAGAAAGAATTCAGGTAATTAATGAAATTTCGGCACGTACTGACCTTTTGGCTATAAATGCAGCAATAGAAGCTGCACGTGCTGGCGAAACAGGAAAAGGTTTTTCGGTAGTAGCATCTGAAATACGAAAACTGGCTGAAAAAAGCCAAACTGCTGCAAAAGAGATGAATATGCTTGCCTCTGATAGCGTAAAAGCCGTTGAAAAAACAGGAGAAAATTTGGAATTACTTATTCCAGAAATTAAAAAAACAGTGTCGATAGTTAAAGAAATTTATGCAGGAGCAAAACTGCAAACTACCACAGTTGATAGTTTAAACGAAATAACAAACACGCTCAATAAAATAGCTGACGAAAATACGAACAACTCAGAAAATATTAACGAACAATCTGGTAAATTGCTCAAAATGGCGGAAGATTTGAATAAATTAGTGGCGTATTTTAAAATTTAACATTCGCTTTCTTTAATAGCTAAATTAATGAATATCAATGCCATGAATCATAAAAACAAGGTGTTCTAGCGTTTTTAAAATTTCAGTCATGTATTCATTTACTGCTTTTGCGCTTCCGGGCAAAGCATAAATCTGTGTTTCGGAAATTACGCCTGCTATTCCTCTGCTCAACAAAGCATTAGGTTTTTCAGAACCGTATTTGGTTCGGATATTTTCCATTATTCCAGTAATTTCTTTTACCGGAAATTTTTTAATTACTTCGGGAGTAAAATCGCGAGGTCCCACTCCTGTTCCACCGGTTGTAATTACTATATCTTCTTTATTTTGTGTGCTTTTTAGGAGTAAATCGGTCAATTGTGCTTCGTTGTCGGGAATTAAATTGTACTCAATTTGGTATTTCCAGCTTGTTGTGGAAAAATAATTTTCGAGTATTTCTTTTATTAGCAGACCGCTTTTGTCGGGATAAATTCCTTGACTTGCTCTGTCGCTTAATGTAATTACTCTAATTTTCAGGTCTTTAAATGCTTCTTTTTTCATTTATCTTTCGTTTATAGTAAATTTAGCATTTTATACTTTCTAATGTGTGATTTACTATTCATTGATTAAATCATGCTTTTCTTTTTCGAGTAAATGAATATTTTCGATTATCATAGCTTTATCAACAGCTTTGCACATATCATAAATTGTTAATAACCCAACGCTTACACCAGTTAATGCTTCCATTTCTACTCCCGTTTGTCCAATGCAGCGCACCTCAGAACGGATAGTAACCCCGCTTTCGTCAAGTTCTGCACTTACTTTTACTTTGGTAAGCAATAGTGTGTGGCACAAGGGAATAAGGTTTGAAGTTTGTTTTGCTGCACCAATTCCGGCAATTTCGGCAACAGTAAGCACATCGCCTTTTTTATTGCTATTCTCGGCTATTTGCTTGCGAGTTTCATCGCTCAATTTGATATGCCCAATGGCTTTTGCTATGCGTAATTGTTGGCTTTTGTTTCCCACATCTACCATTCGCGCCTTTCCCTCGTTATTTATGTGCGTTAATTTATTCATAATTAGCTAATTGTCCTCTCTTTCCAAAACTAAATCCTATTCATTTTAAAATACTCCTTTGGGACGCATCACAATTCCACCGGTTTGTTCTATCCAAATAGTTTCTTGCTCACCTTTGAAAAAACGTTTGTGAACTGCATTTCCGCTAAAGCTTCTAACTCCTTGTTCTTTAGCCTTTTTGTCATCTTTGGCATAGTTCAAAATTTCCTTCAAACGAACATCGAAGCTATCGGTTGGCATTGCATAAATTTCTTCTTTTGAGCGATTGAAAATGAAAGGAATTCCGTTTTTGTCGGAATATTCAAGCATAACTGCTTGTTCCATTGGTACTTCGTTGCTAAAAATGCGATAAGGTAAGGTAAGATTTATTTTTCTACCTTGTGTAATATTGCTGTAATCAAAATTCAACACCAAGGCGTCAAAATAAAATTCGTTGCCTTTCATAGTAATGCTTTGAGAACTAACTATTTTGCCGGAATTTTCATAATCATAAAAATCAATTTTCATTTTGGTAGTTGTTTCACTGGTTGCAACATCAAAAATCATGTCAGTTACTTCAATATCAGCAACTTTATAGCTTTTGTTTAGTTGCGAAATCAATGAATTTAACTCTTTCATTTTTTTCTCGGCATTCATAAACGAATTGACTTGCTCAAAGGATTTAGAAATACCAACAATGGCAAAAAATAAAATTAAAACACCTAACAAAACAGGTACTTTTGCAACAATTCCCAAAATAATATTGAGCAACTCGCTAAAAATGATGTATATTTTTTCAAAACCCGAAATATGCCCGCTTCCGTAAGAAGAGGTGCCTTTGTGAGAAATTTCGCGTTTATAAATGGCATTTATGATAGAAAAAACCACATACAAAGCAAACAAAATGCCCATAATAATTAATCCGGTTTTGGTAGTAAAAGCCCAAATAATAAAATCCGAAATTGGCTTCAAAAACCAATTCAATTCGGACATAAATTCTAATGTTTCTTTCATTTTTATTATTAAATTGTTCTATTGTTAAATTGCTGATTGTTAAAATGTTAATTAAACATTACCCGTTTAATCAACAACAACTTCTATTCCGCCTTTTGAATGGACGATAAATTTATAAACCACGTCGATTTCAAATTGCTTAAGTTCTTTTACATCGTGAATAGAATTGCCGAAATCGTTGCCAAAAGTACGCTTTTTTCTTAATAATTGTTCATATTTTTTCGATAAAAACACAAAATGTTTCAAGTTGATTTGCTGAAACGAAAAAATTTGAGGAAAACCACTTGAATTATAGTCATTTACAATCGAAATAGCATTCTTGGGTGCTATTTTGTCGGTGAAAATTGCATACGGAAATGCAAAATATTTGTTTTTGTGCGCAAAAATATAAAAATCGAATACCAATTCTTCGCCCTTTATATTGTACTCTTTTTCAGTTATTTGGTTATTGTCCAAATCATAATATTTTACTTTCAAAAAAAGAACTCCTTCTTTTTTTTCTAAAATTTTAAATTTTACAGGAGTATGCACTTGCATGAGGTTAAAAAGCTGTTTTTCAAGCTTTTCAACTTCGCTATTTACGTAATACATGTAAGCAAAAAAAGAAGAAATTGCTAAAATAAGGATTAAAACTAGAAACGAAAATATCTTTTTCATTTTTTTATTATATTAAAAATTGAAACTATCTTTGCAAAAGAATATTTTTCAAACATACAAAAAATAGATGAATAAAATGAATTCTACTGCCGAAAATTTAAAAGACAGAGCAAAAAAAATACTAAAAACTTATTTTGGATACGACCACTTTCGCACTTTGCAATTTGAAGTGATAGAGAAAGTTATGCAGAAAAAAGACGTAGTGTTAATAATGCCAACAGGCGGTGGAAAATCGGTTTGCTTTCAAATTCCGGCAATGCTTTTTGATGGCATAACTATTGTCGTTTCGCCGCTAATAGCACTGATGAAAGACCAAGTGCAAGGCTTGCGTGCCAACGGAATTGCGGCAGCTTTTTTGAATAGTTCGCTTTCGCGAGAAGAAGAAAATGATATTTTACAACAAATTAGAAATCAGAAAATTAAGCTGATTTATGTTTCTCCTGAAAAATTATTGACTCAAGATTTTCATAATCTCATCAATAGCCTGAATATAAGCCTCTTTGCTATCGACGAGGCACATTGCATTTCGCAATGGGGACACGATTTTAGACCGGAATATACGAAGCTAAAAATACTGAAAGACTTTTTTCCGCACGTTCCAATTATTGCGCTCACTGCTACTGCCGACAAACTTACGCGCCAAGATATAGCTGATAATTTGAATTTGGTAGAACCCGAAAGGTTCATTTTATCGTTCGACCGCCCCAATTTGAGGCTCGAAGTGCGTCATGGGTTGAAAAAATTTGAACAAATAAGCAAATTTATCGACCAAAGAAGTGGACAAGCAGGCATTATTTACTGTTTGAGTAGGAAAAGCACGGAAGATATAGCCGGAAAATTGAAAAAATTGGGCTTAAAGGTGGCTTTTTATCATGCCGGAATGGCTTCTGACGCTCGCTCGAAGGCGCAAGATAAGTTTTTGAAAGGTAAAGTGGACATAATTTGCGCCACTATTGCTTTTGGAATGGGCATCGACAAATCGAATGTGCGCTGGGTTATTCACTACAATATGCCCAAAAATATCGAAAGCTTTTATCAAGAAATAGGACGTTCGGGGCGCGATGGTTTAGATGCTGATACTCTGCTATTTTACAGCTTTCAAGATGTCATGGTGTATCGTGGTTTTTTGGAGGAAAGTGGCAGGAAAGAGATAGAAGAAGCAAAGCTAAATCGAATGCTCGAATATTGCGAAGGTGTAAGTTGCCGAAGACGAATTTTACTGGCTTACTTTGGCGAACATCTCGAAAAAGATTGCGGAAATTGCGATGTGTGTAGTAATCCGCCCAAGCATTTCGATGGCACTATTATTGCGCAAAAAGCACTTTCGGCGATTAGTCGTTTGCAAGGAAATATTGGCATGACTATGCTTATCAACGTTTTGAGAGGTTCGCAAGCACGCGAGATTTTTGAAAATAAATACCACGAAATTAAAACTTACGGCGCAGGTGCCGACATAAGTTTTCAGGCATGGCAGCAATATATTTTGCAGTTGCTCAATCACGGATACCTCGAAATAGCTTACAATAAGGGAAATACGCTTCAACTAAGCGAAGCAAGCCATGATGTGCTTTACAAAAAAAAGTCGGTAAAATTGGTAAATTTTTCGGAAGTAGAAAAAGCACAAGAAAAGAAATCAGAACCCAAACTTACAGTAAAAGAAACGCTTGAATTGGAACTTTTTGACCTGCTCAATGAAAAACGAAAAGAATTAGCCGAAAGAGAAAATATAGCTCCTCACTTAATTTTCAGCGATGTAAGTCTGCGCGAAATGGTTCAAAAATTACCAATTGATGGTCTGGATTTTAAAGAAATTCAGGGTATTAGCAAAGAAAAATTAGCTCGTTACGGTTTGGAGTTTTCGCACACTATTGGACTATTTTTGGAAGAAAAACTTTCGCAAAAGAAAAACATTGTAGGCTCAACTTCAAAATTGACATATTACTATTTTAGCATACAAAAGATTAGTATAGAGCAAATTATAAAAAAACGTGGTTTAGGTTCGCTCACTATTGTAGGGCATTTGGCTATGATGTATGAAAATGGCAAAAACATTGATATTCATAAATTTATAACCAACGAAGAACTCGAAACGGTTTTAAAAGCAATCGAAACTTGCGAAACGGAAGAGGAGTTAACTCTCAAATCGCTCTATTTTAAGTTGGAAGAAAAAATTGACTACGAAAAAATTAAATGGGCTTTGGCGCATCATGCACGAAAGTAATAAAAAACCGGATTATTTTCAATATCCGGTTTTTTTAAGTATTTTATTGCTTTTAAACAATTAAAAGTTATTGTTGGAATTTTCACTTTCCGCTTGTTTCACTTCGCCTTTTAGCGAAATCCTAACTTGGTTATTAGCAGGGTCGTTTGTGGTGAGTGTTACGTATTTTAGAAACGCTCCTACTTTATTGGTATCGTATTTTATCTTTATCACATCTGATTGTCCGGGCATAATAGGCTCTTTTGGGTAACTAGGCACTGTGCAACCACATGAGGGCTGTGCATTTTCGATAATTAAGGGAGCAGTGCCGGTATTAGTGAAAGAGAACTCACGTACTCCGTCCGACCCCTTTAAAATAGAGCCATAATTAACTTCAAGTGTTTTAAAACTAATTGTTTGCGAAAAAACACCAAGGCTGACAAGCATCAAAAATGATACAATAAGAATAATTTTTTTCATAAGATATTTTTTAAAAATTTAAAACTGCTATTTAACGAAACTTATTGTTTCTTTATTGCTTAAAAAAAAATTAAAAAGCCTGCAATTGCTTGCAGGCTTTAATATTTAATCTAAAAAAAGAATGTTAATTATTTTCTTTTTACAGGACCTACTGGAGTAACAGTACTACTTCCTGTAACTAAATCTAAAACAACAGTGTATATACCTGGAGTGGCAATATTTAAGTTATCGCCACCAAAAGTTAATTTATCAAATGATGCGCCACCAAGATTGATGTCCCAACCATCGTTGGCTCTAAATTTAATAGGACCGGCTAATAAATTACCTGTATATGACCATTTATTATCAGTACTTCCTGTCATATTAACATCAGTACCCCAACCGCCAACTGCGTCGCCGATTAATCCCCATTGGGTTACAACATACGAGTACGCTTTTTTAGTAACGTCATCAGCTGCTACTTCGGTAGATAAATTCATCAAAATAGAGTAAGTTCCAACTGTACTAGGAATATTAGCACCACCTGGCTCTAATAATCCGTCAGGAGCACCTTCAGGGTTGTCTCCGTAGTTAATATCCCAGTTTCTGTTTCCTCTGAATTTGAATCCTGAAGCAACAAATGTAGTAGTTGCAACTAAACGTTTCAATGATTTATTGTAAACCATATCTACTTCGTTTGCATCACCCCAGCCGCCTACTGCATCGCCAATAAGTCTCCAATCTATTTTTGTAACAGTGTAAGCTTTTGTTACTAAATCTACAGTTATTTTATATAATCCTGCATCTGCAAGAAGTATATTGTTATTATCTAGTTTGTCGAGGACACCATTTTTATCGCCATCACCCCAAGCATCATCCCAAGTTTGGTCGGTTGTAAATTTAAACTCTGTATTTGCAGAGAAATAGATATAACCTTCTAAAACTTTATAGTCTTTTGTATTAATAATATATGGAGCTGTTGCAGGATTCCAGTTACCATCGCTATATCCAGAAGCTTGTTGATAGTTACCTGGTAACCAAAGTTTTTGAATATCAGAAACGGTTTTAATTTTAATGTTTGCACCGTATTCAGTACCCGTAGAGTTTTTAGCATAAGCTCTTACATAATACTCAGTACCGTCAACTAAACCTTCTACTGTTACTTTGAATGAACCTAAACCGGCTGCACTTGCAGCTAATTTATTGCCAGCAATAGTTGGGTTTGTAGTTAGTCCCCAGCAAATGCCACGCTCAGTTACATCAGCACCACCTGTTGCAAGCGCATTACCGTAAGCATCAAAAGTTGTTTTTGTAATGTTTCTAACGCTATCAGATGTAACAGTAGGAGTATTTGGATCGGTTGTGAATGAAGATTCGGCACTATAAGCTATACCCATTTTATTTTTAGCATAAGCACGTACATAGTAAGTTGTAGCACCATCTAAACCTGTAATTTCGCTATTGAAAGCACCTACACCTATTTCATTGCTTTTCACTACGTTGTTAGCAATTGTTGGGGTTGCAGTTTTGCTCCAGCAAATACCTTTTTCGGTAACGTCGGCTTTACCATCGTAACTTACATCACCACCGGTAGCGGCAGCTTTTCCATCTGTTAAAATAGCTTTAAGCGTAACGGTAGGAATATGAGCTAAAGTAGTAAAAGTAACTTCTTCGCCGTATTTCACTTCGCCAGCAGTTGTTTTTACGTAAGCTTTTGCATAATATTTAGTCAAATGCTCTAAGCCAGTAGCTTGAAATTTGTAAACGGTTTTTTCGATTGTAGCAACAAATAGTTTGTTGTTTTCGATTGTAGGATTCGTTGTTTTGCTCCAGCAAACACCATATTCAGAGTAACCTTCACCTTCGGCAACTATCATTCCGCTTATTTCGGCAGTAGTTGAGGTAATGTTGGTTATTTGCCAAGTTTCATTCTGAGCATCAAGTTTTACCATGTCATCTTTTTCGCACGAAAGAGCAACAGCTAGTAAAACAAAGAAAACACCAATAAAATTTAATATTGTTCTGTTTTTCATATTTTGTTTATTTTTTTAAAACTACCTACGATAGATGTATCGTAGGTAGTTAATTTGTTATTTAGTTTTTAATAAGTTGGTAACTACCAGCAGCATCGCTCAAAATAGTATAGTAAACAGTATAATTGCCCGATTCGGCAACAGGAATATCGTTACCAACACCACCTTGTTTCAATTTACCAGTCAAACCACCTGTTTCGCCATCGGCAAGACCCATATTCCAAGCCCAACCATCGTTTCTTCTAAATTTGATGAATTTACCACCCACTAAATTAAGAGTTATCGACCAGCGATTTAGCTCTGAATCGTACTCCATGTCTTGGTCATTGTCCCAACTTCCGGTTGCATCTCCTACAATTGCAATCATGTAAGGCTCAAGCGTATAAGTAAGAGCATTTACATCAACAGTCAGAATATACCAGCCTTTTTTGTCGGCTGCAACAGTAATTCCATTAGAACCACTAAGCACAAGAGTTCCAGCAGTAGCAGACACACCATAGGTTTTGCTTGTTTCGGGGTCAGAAAGAGTAAAACCAGTTTCTGTAACTTTCACTAAACCAGAGAAAACGCCATTGCTAAGAGGAGAAACAATTTTTAAAGGTATTTCAGAACCTACCAAATCTAAACGAAGTAAACCAAAAGGAGTTAGCGTTTTAGTAATAACTGTTGATGAATATTCAAACAAGTTATTGCCAGTTCCGGCAGCACCTGTTCCGCCATCAACCACTAAAGTAGAACGTAATCTGAAATCGATAGAATGAGCTTGATCGGCTTTGAATTTTTTCAAAAGAGCTTGATTCAAATCACTTACAGTTATTTTCATTGATTCAGGTTTTATTCCTGAATAAAGAGTAATAGGATTAGCAAAATTATCGCCTGTTGCACAAGCTTCCAAAACATAAGTAGCAGAAGCAGTAAAGCCCGGATTCACAGTTGTACCTACAAAAGTAAGAACATCAGCTCCTTTTGCTCTAACAAGAGCTATTTCAGGGAGCGTAAGAGTAGGCTCAATAACATCATCGAGCATGGTTACTTTATCACCATCTTTTTCGCAGCTCGAAAAAAGACCTACAATCCCGATAAAAGCTAATAATATAATTAGTTTCTTATTCATTTTTATCTATATTTTTTAAATTAATAACCAGTATTTTGTTCAATATTTGGATTGGCTGAAATTTCATCACCCGGAATAGGGAAAATGTTCAAATGAGCACTTGTAGCAGCACCATTCATAGTTCCGCCTTTCCATTGCCATACATAAGTTGAAGTTGTAAATCTTCCAAAGCGAACTAAGTCGGTACGACGTTGTGCTTCGTAGTAAAATTCTTTACTTCTTTCTTGGAAAAGGAAATCTAATGTTAAATCATTTGCTGCAATGTTATGGCTAGTATTTCCATAAGCTCTTGCGAGTACTAGGTTTACATAATTTACAGCAGTAGCTATATTTCCGTTGCTTGCGCCACGTTTTGTTGCTTCAGCATACATAAGCAAAGCATCGGCATAGCGGAAAATTGGGAAATCGGTAGAAGCAAAAGCTGGGCTGTAATTAGTTGCTTGCGAGCCGTTTGAATTTCTAGCAGTAAATTTATATACACCAATACCATAATCGCCACTTGCCGAAGCACTTGGAATGTCTATTTCTTTTTTAATTTTCAAATAGATACGTTTGTCGGGGTGTGCACTAAAAGTTGGGTCGCTAGTGTAAGAAGCTACATCGTTGCCTACAAAAATTTGAGCGAAATTTTTTCTTGCTCTATTACCGTTCCAGTTGGTGTTTGAAGTAAGACCATGGAAATCTTCAGCTCTCAAATAAGTAGCATCGCTGCTTGATTCAATCAAGAAAGTAGTTCCAACATAACCTTGAGTATTGATTCCGTCTTGTTCCCATGCAAAAATCATTTCAGTATTTCCGCCACGAACGTATTCGTTGTCGGCACTAAAATTTTTTCTGTAATTGCTTGCTAAAGTGTATTTGCCACTTGCTATTACTTTGTTGGTATAAATAACACAACTATCGTATTTTGCAGTACCTGTGTAAACTTCAGCATTCAAATACAAACGAGCTTGTAACATCCAGCAAGCAGCTTGGTTGGCTTGTGTAGAATATGAACCTGGAGCAACTAACACATCTTCGATGGCTTTCAATTCGCCAGCTATGTAGTTGAAAAGGTCTGCTCTTTGAATTTGACGAGGGTAAAATTTACCTACACCGTCAGCTTCGGTTGTGAAAGGAGGATTTCCAAACAAATCCATTAACCAATAGTAAGCCAAAGCTCTCAAATAACGAGCTTCTGCACGATATTTTACTACCGCAGGGTCAGTATTGTCTTTGGTTAGGTTTAAATAATCGTTGGCATAAGTAACTGTTAAGCTCAAACGCTGATAAACAGCAGTTAAGAATGGGTTTTGAGGGCTCCAAGTTTGAGTATTCAAGTCAGAAATTCCTACATCGCCCCAAGCACAAATAGCTTCGTCGGTAGTTATTTCTTGTAAGTTCCACAAAGCACGCATAGTAGTAAAAAAGTTACCATCAGAAGCCGAAATATCATCGCCAGCAGCACCTTGTCCCGAAATCATAAAGCTTGCATAAATTTTGCCCAATACTTGTTGCATGTAAACAGGATCATCGCCTAAGTTTCCAGCCAAAATCGTATTTGGGTCTTTGGGTTTTACGTCTAAATCTTTCACACACGATGTTATCACGATTGCTGAAAGAAGGACACTCAATATTATTTTTGTTTTCATATATGCTTATTTTTTTGAAAAAGAATTAATAAGTTAAACTAACACCAAACATGAAAGTACGTGGGCGTGGGTAGAAATTGTTGTCGATACCACCATTTACTTCTGGGTCTAAACCTGAGTATTTAGTAACTGTGAATAAATTTTGAGCAGTAAAGCTAACTCTCATATTCATTTTTTCTACCAAGTTGTTGAAAGAATAACCTGCACTTAAATTGTCAAGTTTAAGGAAAGAAGCATTTTCAACAAAGTAATCGCTCGTGAATTGACGTTTTACAAAGTTTGTTTCGGCTAGGTAAGTTGGCATATTTTTCCAATAACCTATTTGTTGCAATTGGTCGTAAGATGCGCTAGCAGCTACTTGGTTATATACGTAGTTTCCAATGTTAGCACGTGCAGTAGCAGATAAATCGAATTGTTTGTAGTTGAAACGGAATGAGAAACCTAATAAATAATCAGGTACCGGATTGTGGTAGATGAATTTATTAGCGTTGTCGCCGTTAATTGTTCCACCGTTTCCAGCTAAATCAGCATAAAGACCTTCGATAGGGTTTCCGGCTGTGTTATATACTTGGCTGTTTACAAAGTATGAATAAGCAGGATAACCTACTCTTGTAACTTGTTTTTGACCAGTGAAAGCATCTCCGTAAAGAATACCAATATAGTCAGGGTCATCGCTCATCAAGAGTTTTGTAATTTCGTTTTTGTTGTAAGTAAAGTTCATTCCAATATTCAACGACATATCTGATTTAGAAATTGCCATTAAGTTCAAAGAAACCTCAACTCCATTGTTTTCTAAACTACCAACGTTTGTCAATAAAGTATTAGAGAAGTTGCTACCGCTAGGGATAGTTACTGTATTCAAAAGGTCTTCAGTTACACGATTGTAATAATCAACCGAACCTGTGATACGGTCTTTAGCAAAACCAAAATCCAAACCTATGTTCATAGTTGTTGTTTGCTCCCATTTAATATCTGGGTCGTAAGCATTTGGGCGAAGAGTTGCAAGATACTCACCAGCAACAGGGTAAAACGAACCAGCCGAAGACATCATATAGCGAGCTTGTGCAGGATAGTCATTTCCTATGTCTTGTTGTCCGGTAACACCCCAACCTAAGCGAAGTTTCATATCCGAAACAACAGCTACATCTTTCAAGAATGACTCCTCTTTGATTTTCCAAGCAAAAGCAGCCGATGGGAAAAGACCCCAACGATTACCTTCAGCAAAACGAGAAGAACCGTCGTAACGTACAGTAGCAGTCAATAAGTATTTGTCCATCAAAGAGTAATTAGCTCTACCAAAGAAAGATACCAAATAGTTTTCGGTAATAAATGAAGAGCTATCCGATTTTTGATATTCGTGAGTAGCATCAACTACGCCGCGTGTGTAGCTTTCGCCTTCTCTTTCAAAATGTTGCCATGAGTAACCAGCAATTACATCTAATTTGCTAGTTGCACCTAAATTAGTGTTGTAGTTCAAATAAAAATCAAGAAGATTGTTTTTATTAGTGGCACTATAATCGTTCAAACGTCCCCAAGCAAGTGGTGCAGTTAATACCGAAGGTGAAGTAGTTGGACGATAGTTGTGTCCTTCGCCTGTAGTGTAGTCAGTAGCTAAATTTAAGTTTGCTTTCAAACCTTCTACAAAAGGAAGTGCGTAATCTAATTGTATGTTACCAATAAAACGTGTTACTGTAGATTTGTTGTCAGCAGCCAAAAGTTGCTCCACTGGGTTAGCAGTACCTAAGTTAGCACCATAATTTGACCATTGAAAATAACCATCAGAAGCAACGTTTCCGTCTTCAACAGGTTGAGTTGGATCCATATTTACAGCCGAACCAATTGCACCAGCATCGCCAAAATTGTTTTTAGTACTCATTCCTTTTGCATTAGCACTTACTTTCAAAGTATTGTCGAGGAAAGTAGGATTAAGGCTCAAAGTACCAGTCATTCTTTGCATGTTTGTATTTTTCAAAATACCATCTTGGTCAGTATAACCAATCGAAGC